>NZ_JAMYVK010000071.1:0-26925 GCF_040323975.1 Mesorhizobium sp. M0019
CAAAAGACAGCGCACCAGCGCCTCCGCCGGGTAGCTGGTGTTGCCCGAGCCGGGACCGCTGCGCTGACCCAGCAATGTTCGGATCAGTGCCCAATCCAGTTCCTTCGATACCAGGTCGAAAATCGTCTCGTCCGACGCCGCCAGCCCGTCCGCCAGACTCAACTGACCCAGAACACGATCCGCCATCCCGAATCTCCCTGCTTCGACCATCATCACAGAATCACCGATCGGCTTCTATGCAAAGGTCTCCTTGTGGGAGAAGGTGGATTGGCGCGTAGCGCCAAGACGGTTGAGGGGTGTTGGACGGAATGAGGCGTCGGCGTTCCCCGGAGCACCCCTCATCCGACCGAGCTTCGCTCGGCCACCTTCTCCCACAAGGGGGAGAAGGAAGAGGCGCTCAGGCCTACTCCCGCGAAATAAGCTCCTCGCCGCCGATGACCAGCCTGAGGCCGAGGTCGCCGGCGCGGCGGCGGGCGAGGAAGCGCGGGCGGCGCATGGTCGAGACGCGACCTTTGCGGCGGTCCTGCGCCGGCAGCGCCTTGATGGCGGCACCGAGCGATTCTTCCAGCGTGCGGGCAATGCCGTCGGCCTCGATCAGCAGCATCGGCAGCCGGTAGGCGTCGGCCCAGGCGCGCCAGTCGGCGGCGACATCGTCGAGATCGTCGGCCACCAGCAGCGGCACCGACAGCATCGGGTCGTTGTGCAGAAGCTCAAGTGTCACCGTGACATTGCCATCCGGATCCTCCATCGCGCGGGCGGCGACGCCGCGAAACGCGTTGGCGGGCAGAGCGATGATCGCCGGCACGCCGCTCATCCCCAGCGTGCGGCGGATGACCGCGCCGCGCTGGTCGATGGTGAAGGTGACGTCGCCATAGTCGTCGCGCGTGGCGTAGCTCACCACCTGCGGCAGGCGGAATGGGTCGAGACGCATATTGCGGCCGGCCCAGACTGGCTTCAGTCCAGTGTTCATATCGTGCCTTTCCTGTTTCTCCTGAGAGCCGGTGTTTCCGGTTCTCCGGGCCGGTTTTCCCAGCCTCGTTTGTGGAGAAACATTAGCGCGAGCTTCTTATCCTCGCGCTTAAGAAAGTCGGTTAAATTTTGCTGATCCGAGGCAGATGGTTATCGGAATGCGAACCGGCGCAGGCCGGCGAAAGGATCAGATAACCTTACCCGGATTCATGATGCCGGCCGGGTCGAACGCGGCCTTCACCCTGCGCATCAGCTCGATCGCCATCGGCGGCGCCGTCGCGATCAATTCGTCCCGCTTCAACTGGCCGATGCCGTGCTCGGCCGAGATCGAGCCATGAAACGAGCGCACGACGTCGTGCACGGCCTTGTTCATGACGTGGTAAAGGCCGAGAAACGCCTCGTCATCGCCGTCGACCGGCCGGGAAATGTTGTAGTGCAGATTGCCGTCGCCCATGTGGCCGAAGCAGACGACGCGCGCGCCGGGACTGACCGATTGCACGGCGCCGGCGGCCTTTTCGATGAAGGGCGGGATTGACGCCACCGGCACCGAGATGTCGTGCTTGATCGAGGCACCTTCCGGCTTCTGCGCCTCGGGCAGCACCTCGCGGAAATTCCAGAACGCATCGCCCTGGGCCATGCTTGCCGCGATCACCGCATCGCCGACGATGCCTTGCTCGAGGCCTGCCTCCAGCACCTCCTCGATCAGGGCCCTGGCATCCTCGGCCGAACGGCCCGACGAGATCTGCATCAGCACATACCACGGCCAATCGCCGGCCAGCGGCCGCACCACGCCTTGCGCGTGGGCAAGCGTGAAGTCGTAGGGCCTCTGGCCGATCAGCTCGAAGGCGGTGAGCGCTGCCCCTGCACGGTCCATCGCGAGGCTGAACAGCGACAGTGCCGCCTCCGGCGATGACAGGCCGGCAAACGCCACCTCGCGCCCCTTGGGCTTGGGGAACAGCTTGAGCACGGCGGCGGTGATGATGCCGAGCGTACCCTCGGCGCCGACGAACAGGTTCTTCAAATCGTAGCCGGTATTGTCCTTTTTCAGCTTGCGCAGATCATCGAACACTTCACCGGTCGGCAGCACCACTTCGACGCCGAGGCAGAGCTCGCGCGCATTGCCGTAGGCAAGCACGCCGGTGCCGCCGGCGTTGGACGAGAGATTGCCGCCGATCTGGCAGGAGCCTTGCGCGGCAAGCGACAGCGGAAACAGCCGGTCGGCGGCATCGGCCGCTTCCTGCAGCGTCTGCAGGATGACGCCGGTTTCGACCGTGACCGTGTTGGACAGCGTATCGATTTCGCGGATGCGGTTCAGCCGCGACAGCGACAGCACGATCTCGCGGCCGGATGCGTCCGGCACCTGGGCGCCGACCAGCCCGGTGTTGCCGCTTTGCGGCACGATGGGCGTGCCGGTTTCGGTCGCCAGCCGCATGATGCTGCTGACCTCCTCGACGTTCCCCGGCCTCAGCACCAAAGCCGTCCTGCCGTGCCAAAGTCCGCGCCGCTCGGTGAGGTAAGGCGCGATGTCCTGCTGGTCGCGCAGCGCATATTTATCGCCGACGATTGTCGCAAAGCGCGCGACGACGGCGGGGTCGAGATCGGGGGAAATGTCGTTCATGGGTCGAAACTATGGTGCTCGGTCGATCTTGTCACGCGGGGCGGCGGCGCGCGAAAGCCGGTCATTGATCGCCTCGCCCAGCCCGTCGAACGGGATCGGTTCGACGGCGATGGTTTTGGCGCCACTGCCATCGAGATCCTGCAGATGGGCGAAGAGATTGCTTGCCGCCTCGCGCAGGTCGCCGGTCTCCGACAAGTTGCGCAGGGCGGCTGCATCGCGCCAGCCTTCGGCACGGCGGCGGCCGAAGGCCAGCAAGGCTTCGCCCGGTGCGACCTCCGCAGCATTGAGCCGCACCGCCGCACCCGGCGCATAGTGCGAGGCGAGCATGCCGGGCGCCTCGATGCCCGAAGCGCCGCGCAGCAACTTTGTCCCGGCCACTGCTTCGATCTCTTCGGCGGCAATGCCGCCCGGCCGCAGCAGCCGCAGCTTTCCAGCTTCGACCTTGACGATGGTCGATTCCAGCCCGACCGGCGTCGCGCCGCCGTCGACCACAAGCTTGATCCGGGGACCGAGATCGGCGGCCACGGCTTCGGCCGTCGTGGCGCTGATCCTGCCCGAGGAATTGGCGCTGGGCGCCGCCAGCGCGCGGCCGAACCTGGCGATCAGCTCGCCGCCAAAGCCTTTCGGCATGCGCAGCGCGATCGTTTCCAGGCCGGCGGTGACCAGCGGATGAATGCCGTTGCCGGGCCGTTGCGGCAGCACCAACGTCAGCGGCCCCGGCCAGAATGCCTGCGCCAATCTTTCCGACAGCGGGTCGAACAGCGCGATGCGCTCGGCCATCGCCGGATCGGCTATATGGGCGATCAGCGGGTTGAAGCGAGGTCGGCCCTTGGCTTCGAAGATACGAGCCACGGCAACGCCATTGGTCGCGTCGCCAGCCAGCCCATAAACGGTCTCGGTCGGGATGGCGACGACATCGCCGCTCTCGAGCAGCGCCAACGCCCTTTCCATCGCCTCGCCGACGGCACGAATTTCAGCCACTGTCGTCACCTCACGGATGCGGGTGCCTAATACGCTGACGCCGGGCGAGCAAGCCTAGGCATTGGCGAATCGCAAATCGCTAAAATGCTATGTTTCCCCGCAAGCCGGCATCAACTGCCCTTGGCTAGGGTGCCGTCTTGTTGGGCAAGGGAATTATCATGCTTTCGATGCGTATCCTTGGAGCGCTTGGTTTGGCGTTTATGGCCGGCACGGCACAGGCCTCGTCGCTGGTTTTTCTCGGGCAAACGACGGCGACGCCTTCGGTTGTAAGTGCCGGCGCGCTCGAACGGGCGAAAACACCGTCGATAGTCGCGCTCGGCGAGAAGTTGCCTGACGTCAATGAAAACGTCACCGATGAAAAGGTCGCGGCAATCCCGAGCCAGCCGAACCATGGCTTCACCGGAAGCCCGATGATCATTCGCGGCGGTATCGTCGGCGATGCCTTTGCAACGCCAGCGCCCAAAGCCGCGCCGGCCACCGCTGCCGCGCCCGCCGCGGACAACAAAGCCGACCCAAAGGTCGCCAGCAAAACCCCTGAGCCCGCAGCGCCGCAGCCTGCACCGCTAGCAGCTCCCGACCAGCCGAAATAGCGCCTGAAGCATAAGCGAAGATTTCTTCGCGGACGTCAGCCGGCTATCTTGGAGAAATCCGCGACCCGGTCGGTCGCCGCCCGGATGCGGGCGAGCAATGCCAGGCGATTGGCGCGCACCGCCTGGTCCTCATCGTTTACCAGGACTTTCTCAAAGAATGAATCAACCGGCTCGCGCAACACACTAAGCGCCAGCATGGCGGCGGAAAAGTCTTCGTTTTGAATTGCTTCGCCGGCTTGCCTCTCGGCCTGATTCACCGCCGCGAACAAGGTTTTTTCGGCGTCCTCCCGGAACAGAGCCGGCTCAACGCTGCTTGCGATCGCTGTCGCCTTCTTCTCTTCGGCAGCCACGATGTTGGCCGCGCGCTTGGTGCCGGCAAGCAGGTTCTTGCCGTCCTCGGTGTCGAGGAAGGAGCCGAGTGCTTCGACGCGGCGGACGATCTGCAGGAGATCGTCGTTCTGGCCAATCTCCCCCCTTGAGGGGGAGATGCCCGGCAGGGCAGAGGGGGGTGCCTCGCGCCGAGAGGCCGGTGGGACAGCGCCCCCCTCTGTCGGCTTCGCCGACATCTCCCCCTCAAGGGGGGAGATTGGCGCGCTTCCGCCACTCGCCAGGACGGCATCGATCAAATCGTGCCGTGCACCCTGGTCGCGGAGATAGACCTTTAGGCGGTCCTGGAAAAAGGAGAGGAGGTCGTTTTGGCCAGCGTCAAAGGTACGCAACCAAACGGCTATCTGCTTACGGAGGAGCGAGTCGACGCTTGCAGCAATTGCGGCAAAACGCACTTCATCAAACTCCAAACCAGTGAATGTTTCAGCATCCGCAAACCGAATAGCCGCCTCGCCCAGTTCCCTATTCCAGCGCTGATCGGCAAAAAGTAGCCACGCCGTTCTCCAGCTTGTTTTAAGACGAATTCTGATCCCATTCTCGACCAAAATCCTGACCACACCCAGCGCCGCTCTTCTGAGCGCATAGGGGTCCTTTGATCCGGTTGGCTTTTCATCAATCGCCCAGAACCCAACCAGCGTATCGAGCTTGTCTGCGAGCGCGACTGCGATCGACACCGGATCGGTCGGCACGCGATCGGACGGGCCCTGCGGCTTGTAGTGCTCCTCGATGGCGGCGGCGACTGATGGATGCTCGCCCTGCAGCAGCGCGTATTTGCGGCCCATGGCGCCTTGCAGTTCCGGGAACTCGCCGACCACCTCGGTGGTGAGGTCGGCCTTGGCGAGCACGGCAGCGCGACGCGCCAGCGCGATAATCTCCCCCCTCGAGGGGGAGATGTCGCCGAAGGCGACAGAGGGGGTCGGCACGTCCTGACGCGGCTTCCTATTTTGGACAGAGGACGCCGGCGCTTCACGCGAAGCGACCCCCTCTGGCCTGCCGGCCATCTCCCCCTCAAGGGGGGAGATTGCGCGCGCCACGATTGGTGCTAGTTCTTCGGCCAACCTGGCAATCCGCTCCACCCGCTCGCCTTGCGTGCCGAGCATGGCATGAAACGTTACATTGAGGTGGTCGAGGCGGGCCATGCGCTGGTCGAGCGGCTTGTTGAGGTCGAGTCCGAACTTTTGCGCCGATGCCTGCAGCTGGTCGAGATCCGGCAGGTCGCCCTGGTCGGTCTTCCAGAAATAGAGCGCGTCGGACAGGCGGGCGCGCACCACCTTGCCGTTGCCATGGGCGATCTCCTTGCCGCCGTCCTTGGCCTCGATATTGGCGGTCAGGATGAAGCGGTTGGAAAGCGGCGATTGGCTGATCTCCCCCCTTGAGGGGGAGATGGCCGGTAGGCCAGAGGGGGTCGGCACGACCTGACGCGACTCCCTATCGCGGACAGGGGATGCCGCCGATCCACGCGAGGCGACCCCCTCTGTCGCCTTCGGCGACATCTCCCCCTCGAGGGGGGAGATTTGGCGCGTCGTGACAAAACACTTCTGGTTGGCGCGGATGGTGAGCCGGATCACCTCGGCCGGAATGGCCAGAAAATCCTGCTCGAATTCGCGCATCAGCACGACGGGCCATTCGACCAGGCCCGACACTTCCTCCAGCAGCCCCTCGTCCTCGACGAGGTCGAGCCCGCTGGCGAAGGCGAGGTTCCTGGCATCGGCAAGAATGATCTCCTTGCGTCTGTCGGCATCGAGCACGACCTTGGCCGCCTCAAGCTTGGCGACATAATCGTCAAAGCGGCGCACCGTGATGGTGCCCGGCGCATGAAAACGGTGACCGTAGGTGACATTGCCGGAGCGGATGCCGTCGATCTCAAAATCGACCACCACCGGCTCCTCGGTTTCTGGGCCGAAGGTGCACAGGATCGATTGCAATGGCCGCACCCAGCGCAGCGAGCCGGGCTTGGCCGAAGCCGGCCCCCAGCGCATCGATTTCGGCCAAGGGAAGTTTCGGATGATGCCCGGCACCAGCTCGGCGATGATCTGCTCCGCCGGCCTGCCCGGCCTGGAAATATGGGCGACGTAGAAGTCGCCCTTCTTCGGATCGGAATGAACATGCGCCTCGGCAATCGAGGCAAGGCCCGCCTTGCGCAGAAAACCTTGCACCGCCGCCTCGGGCGCCTTGGTCGAGGGCCCCTTGATCTCCTCGCTGATGTCCTTCGAGCGGGCGGTCAGGCCGCGAATGTCGAGCGCAAGCCGGCGCGGCGTCCAATATTCGCGCGCCGCCTCATAGGTCAGCCCGGCTTCGACCAGACCGTCGGTCAAAAGCTTCCTGAGATCGCCGGCCGCCTTGCGCTGCATGCGAGCGGGGATTTCCTCGGAACGAAGTTCTAGAAGCAGGTCAGGCATTGAAAGAGCTCACGCGACAAGAAACAGCCGCCGCTTCGCGGCGTCCTCCCCCATCGAGGCGAAGGTAAGCGGGGCATAGCAACTCGGTCGGCTGCTGTCACCCTTACCAGCAAGATCGGGCCAGCACGATCAAGGCGTCCAACGGCGATTTCCGAAAAAATTCAGCCGCCTGTCGGACACGCACCGGTCCGCCCGTCCTTGGATCAAAGATTTCCATGAACCGAACGCAGCGCTGAAGCGACCAACGCTCAGGCAGAGAGCTATTGGCTGAACGAGCATGAAAACGGCATCGACATTCCTGCAGATCCTCGCGCTCAGCGCCTGTTTTACAGCGCAGGTGCATGGCACGTTCTCGATGCCCGGCGTCAGGCAAGCGTTGCGGACAATAGCCGGTGCAAGCGGCCAAGGCACGTTGCCAATCAGCGCCCCTGTCGAAATCGCCTGGAGCTAAGCCGCCATTCCACCCGCCTGCGTCAGCAGAAACGCCTCGCCGCAGGCCTTGGCCAGATTGCGCACCCGCAAGATGTAACTCTGGCGCTCGGTGACCGAAATCACGCCGCGTGCGTCGAGCAGGTTGAAGACGTGGCTGGCCTTGATGCACTGGTCGTAGGCTGGGAAGACCATGCGGTGATATCCCTCCCCCTTGAGGGGAGAGTGGCCAGACAAGGTCTGGCCGGGAGGGGTCGCTCGTGCAGTGCTCGACGCCTGACCTGCGGTGCCTTCCGAGGCGCCCCCCTCTGCCCGCTTCGCGGGCGTCTCCCCCTCAAGGGGGGAGATGGGCGCGCCGGCTTCGAGCAGCGCCTTGCACTCGGCTTCGGCGTCCTCGAAATGGCGCAGCAGCATCGCGGTGTTGGCAAATTCGAAATTGTGGCGCGAATATTCCTGCTCGGCCTGCAGGAAGACGTCGCCATAGGTCACCTTGTCGGCGCCTTCGCGGCCGTTGAAGTTGAGGTCGTAGACATTGTCGACGCCCTGCACATACATGGCCAGCCGTTCCAGCCCGTAAGTGAGCTCGCCCGCCACCGGGGCGCATTCGATGCCGCAGACCTGCTGGAAATAGGTGAACTGCGACACCTCCATGCCGTCGCACCAGCACTCCCAGCCCAGCCCCCAGGCGCCCAGCGTCGGGCTTTCCCAGTCGTCCTCGACGAAGCGGATGTCATGCAGCAGCGGATCGATGCCGATCGCGGCCAGCGAGCCGAGATAAAGCTCCTGCAGATTGGGCGGATTGGGCTTCAGGATCACCTGGTATTGGTAATAGTGCTGCAGCCGGTTCGGGTTCTCGCCATAGCGGCCGTCCTTGGGGCGGCGCGAGGGCTGGACATAGGCCGCGTTCCAGCGTTTTGGGCCGAGCGCGCGCAATGTCGTTGCCGGATGGAATGTGCCGGCGCCGACTTCCATGTCGTAAGGCTGGAGGACGACGCAGCCATAGTCCGCCCAGTAATTATGCAACGTCAGGATCAGCCCCTGGAACGAGCGGCTGGGATGCATGTGGGCAGGGATATCAACGGTCACGGCGGCCTCCGGCGGGAAAGGCGGGATGCCGGCACGTCCTAGATGCCTGGCCAGCAAGCGTCAAGGCAGAGGGGTCAGGCCTTTGAAGGTGTTCCCTTCTCCCCTTGTGGGAGAAGGTGGCCGAGCGAAGCTCGGTCGGATGAGGGGTGTTCCAGCTTGGCACCGACGGCAATCCGTCCAACACCCCTCGACCGTCTCGGCGCTGCGCGCCGATCCACCTTCTCCCACAAGGGGAGAAGGAAAGAAGGGGTCACCCCTTCGGCGCGGGCGCCGGCACGGGCTTTACGTTCGGGGTTTCCTGCGCTGTGTTGGATTCGATCGGCGGCAGGCCTTTCATCAGCTTTTGCTGCAAGGCGGCAAGCACGTCCGGGTCCGGCTTCAGGTCGCGGGCCTGGTTCCACTGGAAGGTGGCTTCCAGCTTGCGGCCGACGCGCCAGTAGACGTCGCCGAGGTGATCGTTGAGCACCGGATCCTCCGGCTTCAACGAAACGGCGCGTTCCATTTCGCGCACCGCATCGTCGAACTGGCCAAGGCGGTAATAGGCCCAGCCCAGCGAATCGACGATGTAGCCGTCGCTCGGCCTCAGGTCGACGGCCTTCTGGATCATCGCGAGGCCTTCCTTGAGGTTCATGTTCTTGTCGACCCAGGAATAGCCGAGATAGTTCAGAACCTGCGGCTGGTCGGGGTAGAGCTCCAGCGCCTTGCGGAAATTCGGCTCGGCCTTCGGCCATTCCTTCAGTCGCTCATAGGCGATGCCGCGCTGGTAGAAAATGTTCCAGTTGGCGGCGGTCGGCGTCTTCAGCACCTCGACTGCCTTGTCGTAAAGATTGGCGGCGGAGCGGAAATCCTCCTTCGAGGAATAGACGCCGCCGAGCGCCAGATAGGCGCGCATGTCGTCGGGATGCGCATCGACGATGGCCTTGAGGTGAGCGATCGCCTCATCGTTGCGGTCGAGATCGGCAAGGTTGAGGCCAAGCTGCAGGTCCGAAAGCTCCTTCAGCGGCGAGCCAACGGGAATGCGGCGATAGAGCGCGATGGCGCCCTCGCCATCTTTCAACTGCTCGGCAACGGCGGCAAGCTGAACGAGCGCCGCGTCGTTGTCGGGCCGCAGCGCCAGGGCATATTGCAGATAAAGCCGCACGAATGGCTCGCCGCCGCCGCGGTTGAGCGCGGTGGCGAGATCGAGCAGGATTTCCGAGGCGCCGTCCGACGGACCGGCAACGAAGGGCTCGATCTTTTCGCCCTTGTTGATCTTGTCGCGAAGGGCCGCAATCTCGACCTTGCCGGGGGCGAACGCCTCGGCCTTGTCGAGCACCGACAGCGCCTTGGCCTTGTCGCCTTTGCGGGCGAGGAAAGAGGCGTAGGCCTGCGCGTTGCGCATCCATGTTTCGGGGGCCGCACCGCCTGCCGCCGTGTCCTGCACGGTGGCGGTGTAGAGCGCATCCGCCCTGTCGGGCAGGCCGGAGGCGTCGGCAATCAAGGCGCGGTGGAAGGACTTGAACAGGCTGAACCAGTCGGGGCCCTGCAGCTTGTCGATGGAAGCCATGGCCTCGCCGGCGTCACCCGCACCCTGCTTGGCCCAGCCGGTCATGACGCCGGAGATCAGCCGGTCGAGATCGGATTCGAGCGACAGCTTGAGCCAGTATTCGGCCTTGGAGAAATCCTTCTTGTGGAAGGAATCGATGGCCAGCGCCAGGCGCGAGAAGCGCTCGACGTCGGGAACCGCCTTGAGCTTGTCAGCATAGACCAGGGATTCGTCGAAGCGCCCCTGCGCGATCAGCGACAGCATCAGACTCTGCTGCAGTCCCGTATCGTTCGGATCGAACGCAAGCGCCTGCTTGTAATAGGAGATGGCACTGTCGAGGTCGTTGTCGCCGTCGGCGATCCTGGCGGCAAGATAGGCCCCCGAGAAGGATGTGATCCTGACCGGCTCGGCGGTCTGTTTGGCATGCGCCGGCAAAGCCGAGATCGCCATGCCCGTCGCGATTGCCAGCCCCGTCAGCCAGCGCGCATATCCTTGCCGCATCATATCCCTTTCAGCCAAACGCCATCTCCGCGTCAGCGGGATCGCCGTAGACTCGATCTTTACAGGTAAAGCATGGCCTTTTTGGGGTCGGGCTTCAACCCGGCCCGAATTCACAATCGGGTCAGCAATTAATAAATCATGCCGAAAGAGGCCGCACGACCGCATTGCGGCAATCCGGCAATGGGAAACCGGCGTCACGGCCCGGAACTCAGGACGCTTGCGAAAGGCTTGCGTCCAGCGCCTGCATGGCGACGGTGACAAGATCGTGCAGCCGCTTTTTCGGCACGCCGTCGCGTGCCTGGACCGAAAGGCCGTGCATCAGCGTGGCGTAATAGTCACCCAGCGTCTCGGCATCGGTATCCGGCTTCAATTCGCCATCGCGCACGGCCTTTTTCAATCGCTCGACGATCGATGCGGTACGCGCCAGCCGATGCTCTGCCAGCCATTGCAGCACGGCGTCATTTTCGACGGCGCAATTGGTCGCGGCCGTCACCACCATGCAGCCCTGCGGCCGCCCGGGCCTCGTATAGATTTCGACGGCGTCGCAAAGCATGCGCTCGATGACGCGCCGGACATTTGGTTCTTCCTGCAGCGCGCGCGTGGCAAGGCCGCCCTCATTGGCCTCGTAAAGTGCCACCGCTTCGCGAAACAGATCCTCCTTCGAGCCGAAGGCGGCATAGATGCGCGCCGATGCGAGGCCAAGCGCCGATACGAGATCGGCCATCGAAGTGCCCTCGTAGCCGCGCCTCCAGAAAGCGTCGCGGGCTTTCTCCAGCGCCTGGTCGCGGTCGAATTGCCTTGGCCTTCCTGCCATGGCGGTCTCCAATTTTTGTCGATCAACAAATAATCTGCTTGACTTCGGATTGCAAATCTCAATTCTTTGTCGATCATCAAATAATTGTCGACAAGGAGTCCGACATAAGTTCACTCGATCAAGGCGCGCCGCTCGGGGCGATAACGCAGGGAGCAAGCAGGGCGAAACATGGCGCAACGCTGGCGCTCCTCGCCTTCGCGCAGCTCATCATCTCGCTCGACCTCAACATCGTCTTCGTGGCACTGCCGGAGATCGGCGCCGGCCTCGGATTTTCAGGCCAGACCCTGCAGTGGGTGGTCAGCGCCTACACCGTGTTCACCGGCGGCTTCCTGCTGTTCGGCGGCCGGGCCGCCGACCTGATCGGCCAGCGCCGCGTCTTCATCTTCGCGCTCTCGCTCTACGCGCTCTCATCTCTGGTCGGCGGCCTCGCCTGGTCGCCGGAAATCATCATCGCGGCCCGCGCCGTGCAAGGCATCGGCGCCGCGTTCCTGTTTCCTTCGACGCTGTCGCTGATCAACCGCCTGTTCGCCGAGGGACCGGAACGCAACCGGGCGCTCGCCGTCTGGGGCGGCGCAGGCGCCAGCGGCCTGACGCTCGGTTCGCTTGCCGGCGGGTTTCTGACCAGCGCCTTCGGCTGGCCGTCGGTCTTCTATGTCAACGTGCTGTTGGCCGGGATCGCCATCATCGCGGCTTTCGCCATCATCCCGCGCGATCGCAAGCGGCACGAGCAGCGCAGCTTCGATCTGCCGGGCGCTCTGACCGTCACCGCCGGCGCGACGCTGCTTGTCTTCACCCTGGTTCAGGGGGCCCGAATATGGCTGGGGCTCTGGCGCAATCATCGCCAGCGCGCTGCTGGCGGCATTGTTTCTGATTGCCTTCACCGTGATCGAGGCCAACAGCGCCGACCCGCTGATGCCGCTGCGCCTGTTCCACAACCGCAGCCTCATCGCCGGCATGACGATCACCTTCCTCTACATGGCCACTTTCGGAGCGCTGCCCTACTTCCTCACCGTGCTGCTGCAGAACGTGCACGGCTTCACTGCCTTGCAGACGGGCCTCGCCTTTCTCGTGCCGTCGGTCGCCATCGCCACCGGCACGCAACTCGGCGAGCGTCTGGCAACGCGCTTTTCGACGCGCAGCACCCTGGTCGGCGGCATGATCGTCGGCGCGGTCGGCACCGCATTGATGGTATCAGGCGCGACTGCCGACAGCAGCTATCTGGCCCTCGTACCCGGCCTGATCGTCTCCGGCGTCGGACAAGGCATCGTCTGGACCGCAATGTGGATTGCCGCCGCTTCCGGCGTTGCCCATGACCAGCAAGGCGTCGCCTCGGGGATGGCTTCGACGACGCTCAATGTCGGCAACGCCATCGGCATGGCCGTGCTGATTGCGATTGCGAACAGCCAAATCGGCGAATTGTCCGGCAATGCGTTGAAAATTGCCGTCGCCGACGGCATCCAGGTCGCCTTGTGGCTCGCGGCGGCGGGCATCGTCGTTAGCCTGCCGGCAGCAATGGTTCTTCCGGCAAAGGCTCGATGAGAACAAGCGCGGGGCGCCGATGCCTCTCAATTCACCCGGCTGATGCAGAAATCGATGACGTCGATCAGCGCCGATTTCTGCGGCGTCGCCTCGAGCGGCGCCAGCGCGTCGCGGGCGATCTCGCCGAAATGGCGGGCGCGCCCGATGGTGTCGGCAATTGCGCCGTGGCGGAGCATCAGGCCGATGGCCTTCTCCAGCCCGGCATCGTCGGCGGCATTGTCCTCGATGGCACGTTTCCAGAAGCTGCGCTCGGCCTTGGTGCCGCGCCGATAGGCGAGGATCACCGGCAGCGTGACCTTGCCCTCGCGGAAATCGTCGCCGACATTCTTGCCGAGGTCCTTGCTGGTGCCGCCGTAATCCAGCGCGTCATCGATCAGCTGGAAGGCAAGGCCGAGATTCATGCCGTAGGAGCGGAGTGCTGCGCGATCATTGCGCGTCGCGTGAGCGATGACGGGGCCGACCTCGGCGGCGGCCGAAAACAGCGCCGCGGTCTTGGCCTTGATCACCGCGAAATGCTCATCCTCGGTGGTCTCGAGGTTTTTTGCGGCAGCGAGCTGCATCACCTCGCCTTCGGCGATGACCGAAGCCGCGCTCGACAGGATATCGAGCGCTTCAAGCGAGCCGACATCGACCATCATGCGAAAGGCTTGGCCGAGCAGGAAATCACCGACCAGAACACTGGCCTGGTTGCCCCAGATCATGCGTGCCGTCTTCTTGCCGCGCCGCATGCCGCTTTCATCGACAACATCGTCGTGGAGAAGTGTCGCGGTATGCATGAATTCGACCGATGTGGCGAGCTTGACATGGCCGTCGCCGGAATAGCCGAACATCTGGGCGGCGGCGAGCGTCAGCATCGGCCGCAGCCGTTTGCCGCCGGACGAGATCAGATGGTTGGCTATCTCCGGAATCATCTCGACATCGGAGCCGGCCTTCGACAGGATCAATTTGTTGACGCGCCCCATGTCGGCCGCGGTCAGGTCGATGAGGTCCTTTATCGAGGCGGCTTCGCGCTTCCCGTTTTCAATGTTGAGAACGACACCCACGGCAAAACTCCCAACCTCGATATGCACGACGGCAACATGGTCCCTGGACAGACTCTAGGGTGTCACCCACCGGCGCGGCAAGAGGCGAATTGGCGCGCCGGCTCTGGTACATGATCACGCCTACGTTTACATCAACGCCGCAAACTGCGAGTTTAGGGCCATGATCTATCGATATGATCGAAATGGTGTGAGGCCATCTGTCCGGATACGCGGAGCGAAGGCGCAGGAAGCCATTCGGCTTTCAAGTCCTTCGCGACAAAGTAGCCGGGCAGATGGACCACATCCTCCGGACGCCGAAACGGCTGCAAGCTGCGTCGTCGAACCGCTCGGCCGGGGGAAAGACCCCGACCTTCGCGCTTCTCCTCGCATCTTCTTGCCGTTTCAGGCGCCATTTCGACCATATCGATAGATCATGGCCCTAATCCGATGATAGAGCTCATCCGCACCAACGACGCCGTCATCATTTCGTTTGTCGAATCGCTGATGCGCGATGCCGGCATCGGCTGTTTCGTCGCCGACCAGAACATGAGCGTGCTCGACGGCTCGATCGGCATCCTGCCCCGCCGTGTCATGGTGGATGCCGACAAGGCCGATGCGGCGCGGCGCATCCTGACGGATGCCGGCATCGCCAACGAGATCCGCCAAAAATAATGTTCGCGTCGCCCGCTGCCCTTGTCCCGGACATGCCGGCTCATACGGTCGACGCCTTCCATCGCGGTCGCTTCTGGCTGGTGCAGCCGAGAAAGGCGGGCCACCGCGCCGGCATGGATGCGATGATGCTGGCGGCTGCCGTGCCGTCCTCGTTCGCCGGGCGGCTTGCCGACTTTGGCGCGGGTGCCGGTGCAGCCGGCCTGGCGGTCCTGTCGCGCTGCCCCGGTGCCGCGGCCGTGCTCGTCGAGCGTTCGCCGGAAATGGCGGCCTTCGCCACCACCACGCTTGCCCATCCCGGTAATGCGCATCTCAGCAACCGCGCTTCGGTGCTCGTCGCCGATGTCGCGCTGTCGGGCCGGGCGCGAACGGCCGCCGGCCTCGAGGACAACAGCTTCGATTTCGTCATCATGAACCCGCCGTTCAATGCCGCCGAGGATCGCGCGACGCCCGATCCGCTGAGAAAGGCCGCGCATGTCTCGGAGGATGGGCTGTTCGACAGCTGGATCCGCAGCGCGGCCGCGGTGGTCAGGCCGGGCGGCGGGCTGGCCGTCATCGCCCGGCCACAGCAGCTCGGCGCCATCCTCGATGCCATCGCCGGCCGCTTCGGCGATGCCGAGATGCTGGCCGTCCACCCTCGCCCCGAAGCGGCGGCGATCCGCATCGTCGTCCGGGCAATTCTCGGCGCACGCGGCAAACTGTCGATCCGGCCGCCGCTGATGCTGCATGCCTATTCAGGCAATGGCCCTTCGGAGCGGGCAGAGCTGATCAATAACGGGCTGGCGTCGCTGTTCGGAGACTGATCCATTTTGATTGCCGGGATGACGGCATTGCCGTTGGCCGGCGAATTCCTACATGCCTCAAGCAAATCGACCGGAGACCGCCCCCTCGTGAAACGCCTTTTCAACCGCCTGCTGCCGAAATCCTGGCGCTCCGCCGTCGTCACCATTCCGGTCATCCGGCTGCACGGCACGATCATGCCCGGTGGCGGCCAGTTCCGGCCGAGCCTGTCGCTCGCTTCCACCGCCGGCCTTCTCGAAAAGCTGTTTTCCTTCGACGCGCCGGCGGTCGCCATCTCGATCAACTCGCCAGGCGGCTCGCCGGTGCAGTCGCGGCTGATCTTCAGGCGCATCCGCGACCTGGCGAGCGAGAAGAACAAGAAAGTCCTGGTTTTCGTCGAGGACGTGGCGGCATCGGGCGGCTACATGATCGCGGTCGCCGGCGACGAGATCTTTGCCGACCCGTCCTCCATCGTCGGCTCGATCGGCGTGGTGTCGGCCTCGTTCGGCTTTCCGGAGCTGTTGAAGAAGATCGGTGTCGAGCGCCGCGTCCACACCGCCGGCCAGAACAAGGCGGTGCTCGACCCGTTCAAGCCGGAAAAGAAGGAAGACGTCGAGCGCCTGAAGGCGCTGCAGCTCGAGGTCCACGAGACCTTCATCGACCTCGTCAAGGACAGGCGCGGCAGCAAGCTCAAGGATGATCCCGACCTGTTCACCGGACTTTTCTGGACGGCCAAAAAGGGGCTGGAGCTCGGGCTGGTCGATGCGCTCGGCGACATGCGCAGCGTGCTGAAGAGCCGTTTCGGGCCGAAGACCCAGCTCAAGCTGATCACCGCGCCGCGCGGCCTGTTCGGCCGCTTCGGCCTGTTCGGCTCGAGCTTTTCGGCGCCCGATATCGCCGCCGCCGCGGCAAGCGGCGTCATCGATGCGGCGGAAGAGCGCGCGCTGTGGGCGCGCTTCGGGCTTTGAAAAACCGTTGAAAGCGTCTAGCATAAATCATCAACCGACCCGACCGGCCGCCTTGCCGGCCTTGCGAGGGAGGAGTTTGACATGCCGCAGATCATTTTCTTCGCCGTCGTCGGCATTGCCGCCTATTTCGGCTACCGCTCCTTCGTCAGGGAAGCCGAGCGGGTGACCGCAAAGGTGCGGCGTACCGAAAAGCAAGCCGCCAACGGTACGATGGGAACATTGGTCAAGGACCCGAAGACCGGCGAATACCGTCTGGCCAAGGATTGACCGTCGTCCCCCTCGCGGCCGAGCCAGTGAACGCCGAGGCCAGCATCCGGGCGTCGCATGCGCACGCCAAGATAAATCTCGCGCTGCACGTCACCGGCCAGCGCGCCGACGGTTATCACACGATCGAAAGCCTGGCTGTGTTCACGCGCTTCGGCGACCGCATCGAAACGGAACTTGCCGACAGCGATGGGTTTTCCGTGTCCGGCAAATACGCCTCCGCGGTGCCGGTCGACGACAATAATCTGGTGGTGAGAGCGCGCGATGCACTGCGGCGCGAGGCCGGTCCCCAGCACGCGCCGGCTGTCGCGATCAGGCTCGAAAAGAACCTGCCGGTCGCGTCCGGTGTCGGCGGCGGGTCGAGCGATGCGGCGGCTGTGCTGCGCGCCCTGGTCCAGACCTGGGGACTTGATGTCGGCGATGCCGAACTGGCGCGGATCGGCCTGTCGCTCGGCGCCGACGTGCCGATGTGCCTCGCAGCCAAGCCGCTGATAGCCCGCGGCATCGGCGACGAGCTGACGCTCGTGCCGGGTTTCCCGGCGCTGGGTCTGGTGCTCGTCAATCCCGGCACTGCCGTCTCGACGGCCGACGTGTTCGAGGCGCTTGGCCGCCGCGACAATGCGGGGCTGCCGCCGCTGCCGCGCAACCTCGACTTCCACAGCATCCGCAACTGGCTGGAGATCACCCGCAACGATCTCGAGCCTGCGGCGCGCGCAATCCAGCCCGCCATCGGCAAGGCGCTTTCCGTGCTCAACAAGGCCGGAGCCGGTTTTGCCAGGATGTCCGGTTCAGGCGCCACCTGCTTCGGGCTGTTCGAGACCGGCAATGTGGCCAAGCGCGCGGCTGTCGATATCCGCGGCCGCCATCCCGACTGGTTTGTCGCGGCGACGCGAAGCGTGACATCGGAGGTTGATGCCCATGGCCAGGATTGACGAGAGCCGCCCCTTCGTTCCCGTGCGCATCGCAGTACTGACCGTTTCCGATACGCGCAGCCTCGCCGACGACAAATCCGGGCAGACGCTGGCCGACCGTATCGCCGAGGCCGGCCATGTCCTGGCCGCCCGCGACATCGTCACCGACGACGGCGACAAGATCCGCGACAAGGTCCTGGGTTGGTCAAGGGACGAAGCGATTGATGTCGTCATCACCACCGGCGGCACCGGCTTCACCGGCCGCGACGTGACGCCGGAAGCGCTGGAGCCGATCTTCGAAAAGCGCATGGACGGCTTTTCCGAAGTGTTCCACCGCATCTCCTACGACAAGATCGGCACTTCGACGATCCAGAGCCGGGCAACCGGCGGCGTCGTCAATGCCACCTTCGTCTTCGTGCTGCCGGGCTCGCCCGGCGCCTGCAAGGACGCCTGGGACGGCATCTTGAGGCCGCAGCTCGACTATCGGCACATGCCCTGCAACTTCGTCGAGATCATGCCGCGCCTGGACGAGCATTTGCGGCGCGGCTGAGACGGAGCGAGATATCAGCCGGGCGACACCGCCTCAGCGAATAACCGGCTCGCCGTGAAACCGCCGGCGCGACGGCGGCGACACGCCGAAGCCAACCTCCATCATCAGCCGCGGCGTGCGCGTCGGCACGGTGCCCATATGGAAGCCGAACGGATCCTCGACAAAGCCGAGGCCGGCCGGCCCGGTCAGCGTGACCGGGCTCTGCTCGCCGTAGACGCCCAGCACCTCTTCCGCCGAATGGCCGACCAGCAGCGTCAGCTGATGCTTCAGGATGCGGCGATTATGGGAGCCGCGGACATAGACATGCGGCCCAGTGTCGGCGTCGACCGGCACCAGGTAGAAAAAGAACTTCAGCATGCGCCAGTCGTCGAGGTCGAAATGGTATTTGCCGAGCGAGGCCATGTTCTTGTCGGCGTCCGAGACGCCACCGGTCGGAAAGCTCCACCAGACGCGGGTCGTGATCAGCTTGGCCTGGCTGCCGAGATAGTGCGCTGCGACGTCGAGAAGCAGCGGATCGCGCTGCACGGCGACCGCCGCGCTGCAGTCGAGGACCCGCTCGAAATAATGGCCGCTGAGCAGCGGACGGCCGAAATGCTTTTCGGCATCGGCGTGTTTTTCGGGCAGGAATTCCAGCCGGCGGTCGAAATTGCCGAAGCATGGCGTGCGCTCGGCGAAGCGGGCAATCTCCTCATGGATGGCGGCCGGCAGCATCAGGCCCGAATAGAGCCCCTCCGTCCGCAGCGCGCCGACGACGGCATCGCGATCGACGCCGGCGAACATCGTTTCACCGACGTTGCGCGCCGGCGGAACGGGCTTTGCACCGCGCCAGTGCAGCCGCCGCGCCGGCATGGTGCGCGCCAGCATGAACATCGGCAGCCATGCCGGATTCTCGCGAAGGTCGGAAAGATAGGTCGGGATGCGGGCGGCGATGCGGCGCAGCGTACCGCCGTTGCGTGCGATCGCCTCGAGGCTTGCAGCGCCGGACTTGTCAGGGCTTGAAAGGGTCATCGGGGTCCTCACAATATCGAGGGAACAGCATCGACGTTAGTCGTCGCCGCTCCGGCACACCCCAAACCCTATTCGCCCATATCGCCGGGAATGGTAACCCCCGGCCAGATTTTGTGCAATGCACAATAAACCACGACCCCCCAGAAAATTTGTTTGGGCGGGGTTCCCTGAACCGGCACGGTAAGCCGTCACTTCCGCGGCGCGACCCAGATCTCGGCGTGGAGCCTCCTGGTCGCCAGGCCGCGGGCGATCGCTTCGGCGCTGCGGGCATTCTTCGACAGCGCGGCGGCCTGACGCTTGCTGATCACCAAGCCTTCGGCGAGAGCGCGATTTCCGGCAAAGACGCGCGACAGGAACGGCGCGCGGCTGCCGCGTGCCCGCGAGAACCGCGCCGCCATGGTTTGCTTGGCGGTATGGGCGACGACCTCGTCGATCCAGCCCTCTCCCAGCCGCGCGCCCGGTTCCAGCAAAAGCAGCCAGTCGCCCTTGGCCTGCCTGATGCCGGCGGCGATGCCGCCGCTGACATAGTGGCACCCGGCATGTTCGGCGACGCGGTGCGTCTGATCGGTCGAGCCGGTGTCACAGACGAGAACGTCGCGCACCACGCCTTCGACGGCGCCGCCGATCAGCGAGGCGAGCGTGCGGGCAAGGCCCTCCTCGTCATTCAGGGTTTCGATCAGGACGCTGAGCATGTTTAGCCGAATAGCGGAAAGCGGTGGGCAGCGCCAGTTTTTGCGGCGCACCGCGAGAAAGTTCTTGCTTTGTTCTCATCGATACGATAGGAATACATTCATGAGCAGAGCGATTCGACAGCGGGCGGACAGTCCCTGGGAGAGGGCCAAAATGGAACAGATCGTGCGTGCCGATATTGCCGCCTTCGGCGCTGGCAGGGCCGAGATGGCGAATGCAATGATCGAGCAGAGCGGCATGCGCGTCCGTCCGGACCGCAATCGCGGCAGGTCGGCGGGCATCAATCCGTCCGGCCGTTTCGAGCCGGTCAGCCGGCATGTGTTCGACGATGGCTGGAATTCGCTGGAGGAGCTGCCGCCGTTCAAGACCGAGGTACAGGTCGAGAAGCCGCGCACCATCATCACGCGCAACGAATCGCCCGACATCTCCTTCGACCGCTCGATCAATCCCTATCGCGGCTGCGAGCATGGCTGCGTCTATTGCTTCGCGCGGCCGACGCACAGCTTCATGGGCCTGTCGCCGGGGCTGGATTTCGAATCGAAGCTGTTTGCCAAGCCGGATGCGGCGCGGCTGCTCGACAAGGAATTATCCAGGGATAATTACCAGCCGCGCACCATCGCCATCGGCACCAACACCGATCCCTATCAGCCGATCGAGAAGCAATACCGGATCATGCGCGAAATCCTCGAAGTGCTGGAGGCGCGCGGGCACCCGGTCGGCATCGTCACCAAGTCGGCGCTGGTGACACGCGATATCGACATTCTGTCACGCATGGCCGAACGCGGGCTGGCCAAGGTGGCATTGTCGGTGACGACGCTCGACCGCATGCTGGCGCGCACCATGGAGCCACGCGCGTCGACGCCGACCAAGCGGCTGGAGGCGATCAGGCAGCTTTCGGATGCTGGCATTCCGGCCTCGGTGATGGTCGCGCCGATCATCCCCGGACTGACCGACCCGGAGATGGAGCGCATCCTCGATTCGGCGCAGGCAGCGGGTGCGCGCGAGGCCGGTTATGTGCTGCTGCGCCTGCCGCTGGAGGTCGCGCCGATCTTCAAGGACTGGCTGCTGCGCCACTATCCCGACCGCTATCGCCATGTCATGTCGCTGATCCGTTCGATGCGCGACGGCAAAGACTACGATTCGGAGTGGGGCAAGCGCATGAAAGGCTCCGGCCCCTATGCCTGGCAGATCGGCCGGCGCTTCGAGATCGCTGCCAAACGGCTCGGCCTCAATGCCGAGCGGCGCTCGCTCAGGACCGACCAGTTCGTCCGCGCTGCCAAGGCAACCGAGCAGCTGATGCTGCTGTGACAAAGCGTCTCGCGCCAGCCGATTGAAGCGGCCGCAGCAGGCGAAAAATCCCGTCCGGCCTGTCCTGTCCCCGGGCTTGCAGACGGTAGCCCCCTCCTGGTCCGGTGCCCCGCCCGACCCGGAGGGGACTTGCGGAGAATCGGAGCCGATGCGAACCTCGCCGCACCATGGCTCGCCCGCGTTCCGATTCTCCGCTTCTCTTCGAAATCGTCGAGAAACCCGACTTCTCGTTCGAGACAAGGGCGATGGCCGAAGGCCTTTGGCCGATGGCGGGGATGGACGAGGCCGGCCGCGGCCCGCTCGCCGGGCCGGTGGTGGCTGCAGCGGTGGTGCTCGATCCAGCCAACATCCCCGACGGCCTCGACGATTCCAAGCGGCTGACGCATTTGCAGCGTGAGGCGCTGTTCCTGAAAATCCTCGGCTCCGCGCTCGCCGTATCGATGGCGTCGGTCAGCGCCGAAGGCATCGATGCCTCCAACATCCTCAAGGCCAGCCTGGAGGCGATGCGCCGTGCCGTGGCCGGCCTGTCAATCCGGCCGAAGCTGGCACTGGCCGACGGCCGCGACGTGCCGCCCGGCCTGCCCTGCGAGGGCAAAGCGCTGATCAAGGGCGACCAGCGCTCGCAGTCGATCGCCGCAGCCTCGATCGTCGCCAAGGTGTTGCGCGACCGCATGATGTGCGGCTGCGGCAGCCATCATGCGCGTTACGGCTTCGAACTGCATATGGGCTACGCCACTGTCCGCCATCGCACGGCGATCGATCTGCACGGGCCAGTGGCACGGCTGCACCGCGCCTCCTTCGCGCCGTTCCGGTTCGGCGGCACCGAGGTGCTCGAGGAAGAGGGTTTTTCGGGTTTGGATTGAGCGATTCGGCTAGGTGTGATCTCCCCCCTCGAGTTGTGTGCGTCAAGTTCTGCAAAATGGCGTGGCATTGCGGTGACGTCGGCGTGTCCGCCGCGCAGCCCCCGTGTTTAGCGGAGCGGCGGACACATGACGGTGCTCAGGCGGCCAAGGCCCTCAGGCTCTCCTTCTTGTGCGCGCGCAGATGATCCATGTTGAGGTAGCGGGTCGCCTCGAGCCAGTTCTCGTGGATCTCCACCGCCAATGCCCGAACCAGCCGCAGGCAGCTCCGCGGGTTGGGGAAGATGCGAACGACCAGGGTGCGCCGCTTGATCTCCTGGTTCAGCCGCTCCAGCATGTTCGTAACCGGTATGATCATGACGGTGCCATCCGATCCCCGCTGGAGATGAGCGATTTTCGGCGTATGGTGCGACCATCCGGGACAGGGGCACCGGGAGCACGCCAAGTGCGGGCAGGCCGATGTATTCGATGAGCTGCGAGCTCGCGTTAGTAGCTGGCCGCCCCTGCGACCTGCCCGGTTGCGCCGAGAGCGCGGATCCGTAGGTGTCGCGTCGCCCGCCGGCTCCCGACTGTTTGAGGAGAGGGAGCCAATGAGACGTGTGATTGGAATGGACATCCACCGCACCTTTGCGGAGGTGGTGGTTTGGGAAGACGGCCGGCTGCGCCATCACGGACGGGTCGACATGACCCGCTCGGGACTGGAAGGGTTCGGCCGCAGTTTGCGACGGACTGATGAGGTTGTCGTCGAGGCTACGGGCAACGCCATGGCGGTGGTGCGGGTTCTGTCGCCCTATGTCGGCCGGGTGATTGTCGCCAACCCGATGCAGGTGAAGGCGATCGCTCATGCCAGGATCAAGACCGACAAGATTGATGCCGGCGTTCTGGCGCAACTCCATGCCAGCGGCTTTCTGCCGGAGGTCTGGGTACCTGACGAGCGGACCGAGCGGCTTCGCCGCCTCGTCGCGCGACGCAACCAGGTCGTGCGGCATCGCACGCGAGTGAAGAACGAGGTGCATGGCATCCTGCAGGCGCACCTCGTGCCGAAGTGCCTGCGCGGCGACAATCAAGGTGAGACTCAGCGTCAATCAGGATGAGACTCGGCGGCGGGGTGTGACGAAGGGAGGGCGTAGCCCGACCGGAGTTACACCCCGGCCGCCAGCGCAATTTTTCGGCGTCTCATGATCGCGGTCGGCCCGGTAGCGTGGGTGGTTTTCTGGAATGGAGAATCACCTTTGTGCCGGGTCGCCATGTAACCGATCATCAGACGAGGCTTTTTATGAAGTACCGACAGAACAATTCCATCGAGGTCTCCGCCGCCAAGGCGTCGATCAGCCGGGCGACAGCTTACCGCATCGAGAAGGAGGCGCGTCTTTCATCGCAGAGCAGGCCGCCGCGCAGCCGGCGTCGCCCCGACCCGCTCGAGCATATCTTTGACGCGGAGATTGTTCCGCTCCTCAAGGCCGCTCCCGGCATTCGCGCGGTCGCGATTTACGACGAGATGCTGCGGCGCCATCCGGAGCTGTCCGAAGGTATTCGCCGCACGCTTGAGCGGCGTATTCGGTCCTGGCGGGCTGTTCACGGTGAGGCACAGGAAGTGATCTTCCGCCAGACGCACGAACCCGGGCGGCTGGGACTGTCGGATTTTACCGATATGAGCAACCTCGGCGTGACGATCGCCGGCCAGTCGCTCGATCATCTGCTCTACCATTTTCGACTCGCCTGGTCGGGCTTCGAGCACGCCCATGTCATCCTTGGCGGCGAAAGCTTCGTCGCGCTGGCCGAGGGATTGCAGAACGCGCTGTGGTCGGTTGGTGGCGCACCACTCTATCACCGCAGCGACAGCCTGTCGGCCGCCTTCCGCAACCTCGATGCCGACGCCAAGGCTGATCTCAC
The DNA here is from genome assembly GCF_040323975.1 of Mesorhizobium sp. M0019. Lineage (NCBI taxonomy): Bacteria > Pseudomonadati > Pseudomonadota > Alphaproteobacteria > Hyphomicrobiales > Phyllobacteriaceae > Mesorhizobium > Mesorhizobium sp. M0019. Next base: position 23,762 of record NZ_JAMYVK010000071.1, read on the forward strand.
GCTCCGCTATGAGGAACTATGCGCCCATTACCGCATGACACCGACCCGCAACAACAAGGGCGTCGCGCACGAGAACGGCTCGATCGAAAGTTCCCACGGCCATCTTAAGAATGCCGTCCGCGACGCTCTCCTGATGCGGAGCAACAGGGATTTCGACGATCTCGGTGCGTATCGCTCCTTCATCGATGAGATCGTCAGCCGGCACAACGCCAATCATGGCAAGCGCATCGACGCCGAACGCCTGCATTTGCAGGATCTCCCCAACCAGCGGACCACGGACTTCGAAGAGGTCGTCGTCACGGTGTCGCGCACCGGCGGCTTCACCTTGCGCAAGGTCTTCTACACCGTGCCTTCCCGTCTGATCGGACACCGGCTGCGTGTGCGCCTCTTCGACGATCGCCTCGAAGTCTTCATCGGCGGCACGCATCTGATGACCTTGCCCCGCGGACGTGGCCATGCCGACGGCCGGCACGACCAGGTCGTCAATTACCACCACGTCATCCATTCCCTGCGCAAAAAGCCGATGGCGCTTCGCGGGCTCGTCTATCGCGACAAGCTCTTCCCGCGTCAGGAATACCGCAAGGCCTTTGAGGCTCTCATAGAGCATCTTCCCGACAAGCAGGCTTGCAGGATTGCCGTCGAACTGTTGGCGCTGGCTCATGATCGTGGCTGCGAGCGTGAACTGGCTGAAGAGCTTGCCCGAACGCTCGACGCCGGCGACCTGCCTGACCTGGCCGCCCTGAGAGTGCTCTTCGGCCCGGACCCGGCTCAGTTGCCGACCGTTCATGTGCAACTCGCATCGCTCAGCGGCTATGAAGCCCTGATCGGCGCGACCTATGCGGGAGAAGCCGCATGAAGGGCACCATCGACGAAGCCCGTCTCGGCATCATGCTCAACGAGCTCCGGCTGCCGACAATCAAGACGCTCTGGCCGCAGTTCGCCGAACAGGCCGACAGAGAGGGATGGCCCGCCGCCCGGTTCCTCTCGGCCATCGCCGAGCATGAGCTGGCGGAGCGGGCGCACCGCCGGATCGAACGCCACCTCGCCGAGGCGCACCTGCCGCCCGGGAAGACGCTCGACAGCTTCGCCTTCGACGCCGTGCCGATGGTCTCCAAGGCTCAGGTCATGGCGATCACGGCCGGCGACAGTTGGCTCGCCAAGGGCGCCAACGTCCTCATGTTCGGCCCACCCGGCGGCGGAAAGAGCCATCTCGCCGCGGCCATCGGCCTTGCGCTGATCGAGAACGGCTGGCGCGTGCTGTTCACCCGCACGACCGATCTCGTCCAGAAGCTTCAGGTCGCGCGGCGGGAGCTCCAGCTCGAATCCGCCATCGCAAAGCTCGGCAAGTTCGATCTGCTCATCCTCGACGATCTGGCTTACGTCACAAAGGACCAGGCCGAAACGAGCGTGCTCTTCGAACTCATTTGCGCAAGATATGAGCGGCGCTCCATCATGATCACCGCCAATCAGCCCTTTGGAGAATGGAACAGGGTCTTTCCGGATCCCGCCATGACCCTCGCCGCGGTCGATCGGCTTGTTCATCATGCAACAATCTTCGAGATGAATGTCGAAAGCTACCGGCGACGATCAGCCATGGAGGCCAAACGCCAGCGCGGCAGGCCCGCCTCCTACGCGACAATCAAAAACGCGCACGAGCTTGTCGCAGAGCGGCAATCAGAAACCGACGAGACTCTTGCCAGCGACAATCAGCATGATAATTTGCCCGTGACCGCGACCTGAGAATCTCATCCAGATTGTCGCGCGCGTCTCATCCTGATCGTCGCGCTATAGCGCACCTCGTGCCGAAGTGCCCGCATGCCGATCTGTTCAACAATCGCGGTCGCGCCTGGCTCGAGCGGCAGGTGCTTCCCGACGACGAGCGGGCCGCTATCGCCCGCCACATCCGCGAGATCGATCGCCTGGCCGAGGATCTGGCTGACCTCGATCGCGACATCGCCCGGGAAGCGGTTGATGATGCGCAAGTCCGGCGGCTTCAGACGATCACCGGCGTCAATGTCATCGTCGCGAGCGGTATCATCGCCGCGGTCGGCGACATCCGGCGGTTCCGCGAGCCGCAGAAGCTGGTGAGCTACTTCGGCCTCAATCCGCGTGTGCGCCAATCCGGTCTTGGCTTGGCGCAATATGGCCGGATCAGCAAACATGGGCGTTCCCATGCCCGCGCCATGCTGGTCGAGGCCGCCTGGGCGGCGGCGAACGCGCCCGGACCGCTCAGGGCCTTCTTCCTACGCATCCGTAACAAGCGTGGTCATCAGGTCGCAGCTGTGGCGGTCGCCCGCAAGCTCGCCGTGCTGATCTGGCATCTGCTGACAAAGGAGCAGGACTACTTCTGGGCTCGCCCGGCGCTGGTGGCGGCAAAGCAGAGGCAGCTCGCTCTCAAGGCCGGCGCGCCGGGCGAGCGCGGTGTCGGTCGCCGCGGTTCGGCTTACGCCTACAACGTGAAGGAGTTGCGAAACAGCGAGAAAGCCGCGGCCGAGAGTGCCGAGCGTGCGTACGAGCTAATGGTTCGGCATTGGCGGCCACGCGGGCCGAAGCGGCGCACGGACGCCACAAAGGAGGAACGACTATAACAGCTGCGTGGCGGCACTCTCATCCTCTCGCGCCACTCTTTGCCTCGTGGTCGTCCGTGCCGGACAAATATAGCATAAGGAATGTGCCGGCACGACCTACGCCCTCGGTCCGCTCCAGAATGGCGCCGTGCTCGACGCCGTCAAGGCGTGGCCTGGAAACCTCGCAGCCGGCCGCGGCGCCATCGCACCGGCCAGCCTTGACTGCGTCTCGACACGCTCGCATGGGAAATCCTGTGGGCCGGGACGAAGAAACAGGCTCACCTGAGCCGAACAAAGAAACGCAACAGGAATCGAAAAAGTCGAAATCAGGCTTGTCGATGTCATCCGTCGACTTCATGTGCTTGTGGTGAGCTAGCGGCAGCCGATAGAAGCTCAGCGTCTCCTCGATGTTGTCTTCCACCCAGTTGACCAGCTTCGGGTATTTGGCCTGCCATTTGGCGATCCACTGCGCCAGGTCGCGTTTGACCTCGGCAAGGTCGCGCCGGTCGTAGAACCATCTGAGCTCCATCAGGCAATCGTCGTCGACCTTGCGCGGCACGTAGTCGAGCGCGTTTCTGAGGAAGTGCACGTAGCAGC
>NZ_JAMYVK010000072.1:0-25743 GCF_040323975.1 Mesorhizobium sp. M0019
CTATCGGAGGACAGCCAGCCGGCCAGATGTTCGAACATCGCCGCCACATCTCAGGTGGCCACCGCTTCCGCGATTACTTCATGTTTGTTCGATCGTGCGCCGGCCGATGCTGGCGTCATTTGTTGGTCCGCATCTTTTGCCGGGGATTGATACCGCCTTGAGGCGTGGTGTCGTTCTCGACATCGCCTTCGAACGTGTTGTCGCCCTGATCGAGCCGGTCGCCCTCCTTGGTCGTGCCCTTGGAACTGCCGATGCCGGGATCGTTGGCAAGGTCGCTATCGGCCGGCGTTTTGCCTTTGGCGTGCTTGTTTCCTGTCATGGGTTCCTCCTGTTTTGAGGTGGCGGACTGTCCTTAAGGTGGCGGCCCAGGCTCGCTGCGAAAATCGCGTTTCGACACGCCAATGGCGGCGCCCCGGATTTTCGGACGGCCTGGATTCCAACTCCGCGATACCGGTGGTTGTTCCGTCAAAAATATCACCGCCGGCTGGGTTGCCCAGCCAAGCCGCTCCGGTTCCCGATCCGGGTGATTTTCGCCAGCCGGAACGATCTTTCGCCCAATGCATTTAACTGGTCTGCGCTCACGAACTCATTCTGGACGGGAGCTGGACCATTGCCACCTACAGCCTACGCCTTGGCGACTCGCGAAACCGAAGAAGTTTCCATCGTCGACCTCATACCCGCTTTGAGGGCTTTCGCCCGCACCTTCTGCCGCACTCCCGATGATGCCGACGACCTGGTCCAGGAGACGCTGACCAAGGGCTTGGCCAACATTGACAAGTTCGAAGCTGGAACGCGCATGAAGTCATGGCTCTTCACGATCATGCGCAACACCTACTACACGCGTGTCAGGGCCGCGGTGAGGGAAGCGCCCGGCCTGCTCGACTGCGCTTCGCTGCGGCCGATCTCGGAAGCGACGCAGGAATGGTCCGTACAGGGCAAGGAGGTCCACCAGGCCATCCAGAGTCTTCCTGAGCACCAGCGCGAGGTTCTGATGTTGATAGGCGTTCTGGGCATCAGCTATGAGGAAACGGCCGAAATATGCGGTTGCGCGGTGGGAACCGTGAAGAGCCGGCTCAACAGGGCACGCGCCGGCGTGCTGGAATACCTTGGCGAAAGTTCCTCGCAAACCCTGATGGAAAGGCGCAGCTATCTGTCCGAAGGACAACTGGACTTCGAAGCCGAAAGGCGCCGCTAATACACGTCACGTTAGTTACTGGCTTCGCGCAAGCGCCTTTCGATAAGCGCATGCTGCAATTCGATCGCAAGTTTGGTCAGCCGGTCAGGAACCCTTTCCTGCTCGATGGCCGCAAGCAAGGAAGCGATTTCCCGATCTATCGTCAGATCGGCACGCCTGCTGCCGGAATCTTCCCTTGAGCGAGACATCGCGTTCTCTTGGCAAATGTTGGTTCCTTCACCTCACTCTGGTGGCAACAGTGCGAGTTTGCAAGAATTTGCAGGGCGTCCATGCGACCGGCATCGGTCCTTGCACAGCTTCGTCAGCGGTTGGGCTCTCGCCGCCTTTCAATTGCTCACCGGCTGCAAGCCACATGCTGCCGCAACGATCAGTCTTCAGGCCGCCGATCCGCTGAATGATCCTGGTACTGCTCGGACTTGACCCGATTGCCGTCGAGCCCACGCTCCTTGGTGTGCTGCTTCTTGTCTCTGTTGGACAGAACGGCGTTCTCTCCGATCTTGTCCTTGGGAAGATCGGTCATCGCGCCAGCGCCAGCGCCTTTGCCGTGACTGCCGCGACCGATGTGCTTCTTGCTGCCGGACGCCATCTTGTCCTCCTTCATACTGTCGAATAGCGGCTTTTCCCGTTCGGCATCCGAACCATCGTTGGGCCGCAATGTTCCGCCGGAAATCGTAAGCAGGAAGGCATCGCCGTCCCAGTGCCGGAACGGCTTTTCGCCGTCGACGAGGACTTGCATGCCATTTGCGTTGGCGAAGTTATGGACATCGGCGCGATCCAGCGCCGGCGATCCGCGATATGAATAATTCAAAAGCGCGGCCATGCCCGGCCTCTTCAGCACGCGCGCGATTTCCACGAAATGTCGCTCCGCAAGGCCGGCCAGCACCAGATAGGGAAAGCTGTCGACGGCCAGCACGCGGTCGAAGCTGGCATCGCAAAAATCGGCAAGATCGAAACCGCGCGTAGGGCGGAATTCTACATTGCCGAGCCCGGCGCATCGCCGGCGGGCGATCGAGATCATCGCTGGGGATATATCGCTGCCGACGATCCGGTGCGACAGAGCGGAGAGCGCCTGTTCGAACCGACCGATACCACAGCCGATATCCAGTATGTCGCGGTCAGTGCCGGTAAAGCCTCGCCTCTCCAGCCATGCAACGATCTCAGCCGTAGCGGCAGAGAGCTTTTCCTCATTGCCCAGCGATGACAGCTGGATGCTCGCCGCCGGGGAGATCGCCGCCGCCGCGTCAAACCCGGCCGCCAGCCGCTTGACGACCGCATCGTCGGTCTCGCCCTCGCCACGCTCGTGCCGAACGGCAGCACCTATTTTGCGCAGCGTGGCGAAGATCTCGGGCCTGCGCTGAAGCAGGTCGGCAATCCGTCGTAGTTTTGCCGTCTTTCGCGCATCGGCCGAATGTGTGTTTTGTGCAATCTTCGCCAGTTCTGCGGCTTCGATTCCTGTCTCGAAACGGAGAGCCAGCCTGGCGATGACGGCTTCGACGCCGGCACCGTCTGCCATGCAGTCCTCCAGCACCCGCCTTGCTGATGTCGACCGCCGAGATCCTGGCTGCGTCGCGCTCATCGCCCTTTGCTCCGCGTCCAGATCTTGCGCATCGTCCACCGGTCTACGGCGCCCCAGCTGTACTTGTAGGCCTCTTGCCCGCGCAGAAAATCGAACTCTTCCGCGCCTTCGCAGATCGCCTGCCTTATCGCTTGGCCGATGAGCAGCGCGCCGGGACTTTCCTCGGCATAGGCCGGATCGAAGCCACCGAGATAAGCGCAAGCGCGGCCACGATGATGGAACCCGTAATAGGCGCCCACGATCGCGTTACCGATCGTGATAAGCCAGCATCGGGCAAGCGCTTGGGCAGCCATTTGCGGCAGCGCCTGACGGTGGAATTCTTCCACGCGGGAATCGGACAGCACGCCGTCGCCGTGTCCGGCCCAGCGCGCGCGGTGAAGGCGGATCAGGTGGTCGAGGAATGTCTGCGGATCGGACACGGGTTCGATGGAGACACTGCCGCGTCTCGACGCGGCCCTGTGGGCGCGGCGCAATTGGCGCCTCCGCCGCGCCGGAACACAGCCTTCAAGCGTCTGGTCGCCGGCGAGGGCGAGCACCGGGCAAGCGGCGTGACCGACGGCTTGGCACGATTCGAGCGCGGCATGCCTGATGGCAAGGCCGGCGCCGCCGGGAGGCAGATCCTGCAAGATCCACTGTGACCAGCCGACGGAAAGAACGGCGCCACCGATGACTGCGCCGACCGGTTCGGCGATCTCGGGAAGACAAAGGACATCCAGATAGTCGCTCAACGAAATGCCGAGCGGAAGCAATCGCGCGCCGGCGTCGTGGCGTTCCAGATAGAGTGGCGCCAGGCCGACCAGATCGTCGCCACGCCAGATGGCGACCGTCGCTAGCTCGCCGGGAGCAAATGTCCGCCACCATGGCAGCAACCATGCGGGAGACTGGAACGGCGTCGCCGAGGGACTGCGCGACCAGAGTTCCCACCAGTGCGGCTCGAGGGCTTCGAGGTCCGCCGGATCGTCGATGGTCTCACTGCGGAGCATGTCGCGCTCACTTTGCCGTCGCGAGCTGCCCGCTGTCTGTGCCGAGCCGTGCCAGCGCCCGATAGGCGTCCATGTAGGAGGAAACCATGCGGTCGAGTGAAAAGCGCCGCCGCGCCTCGGCCCGGCAGGTCTCGGGGTCCAGGCTGGGTGCGGCAGCGATGGCTTCGGCCATCTCGTCGACATCCCCGACCAGATACCCGGTCTTGCCGTGCTCGACCACATCCGGCAGTGCGCCATTCGGGAAGGCCACCACGGGGGTGCCGCAGGCGAGCGCCTCCATGGCGACGAGCGAACTGGTTTCCGCGGCAAGGCTCGGGATGACTAGGCAGCGGGCTGTGTTCAGCAGGCGCCGCTTGGCGACAAAGCCGAGCGGACCAAGGAAGCGGCGCCGGTCGTCCAGCCGGGGTTCGACCTCGTCGCGAAAATACGCTGTGTGCGTTTCATAGGGGTAGACCTTGCCACCGATGACCAGCGGCACTCTGGCCTTCTTGGCTGCGTCCAGCGCCAGATGGATGCCCTTTTCCGGGCAGACGCGGCTGAGCACGAGCGCAAAGTCGTGTTTGGCCTGCGGTTCGCTCAGCGCGTCGACGTCCACTCCGTTGGGAATCGGCCCGATCAGCCTGGCTCCCGGTGGTGCGGTTCTTTGCTGAGCCGCCGATACGGCATGCAGCCACAGATCGTTTCGCGCCGGACGCAGAGCGTCGGCCGGATACCAGTCGAGCGGCAAATGCAAGGTCACCAATGTCGGCCCGTCGCCCGGCAGATAGGCGTCGAAATCGATGCCGTGCAAATGAACCACGTCGATTGGCCAACGGGCGCGCGCGGTAGCAATTGCGGCGCGATGAGCACGCTGTGCCCGGTGCCTCGCCGCTTCATCGAGCACGCCCGGTTCGGCCGGCGTCTCGATGAGGACACCCGCAGCGCTCGAGCCCTGGCAGCCGATCACGATCGAGCGGTGTCCGGCCTGTACGAGCGCCTGGTCGAGCATCGAGAGCACCTGCTCGGCACCACCGACCGCATCCGGCCCGACCGGGGCGAGGGGATAGGCGACGTTGAGGACGGTGAGCGTCATGGCTGGAGAGCCGAAGCTCCTCACGCTGCGGAGGCGCGCAGCCTGCCGACCGAAGGGGCAGCGATGCTGCCGGCATATCGGCGCGTCATTGCCGCGCAGAAGTCGGCGAATTCCTCCGGCACCAGCGGCGGACTGCTGTGGTGCGGCATCATTCCGCGGTGTTCCGGCGTGAAGCAGAAGGTGACCGTCACGTCGAAGTCGGCCAACGCCTCCATCTGCCTGTCGAACCAGTCAAGTGCGTTCGGCCTGAAGCTGTCGGCCCAGGAAAGCCCGGTGCGCAGATTGGTGACGCCGAGCCGTTTCATCCAGGCGACGGCGTCACCCAGCCGGTGATCTTCGAAATGGAACCACTGCACCAGTCCCATTGCCGGCGCGTGGCGCAGGAATTCCTCGAGCGCGGGCTTTGGCGTGCCGTCCTGGCGCAGCAGGCCCATGTAGAAATGGCGGTAGTAGGAAGAGCCTTCCGCCTCGCGATGGCGCGTCGTCGCTTCCCATTCTCGCGGCAGGTCGTAGAGGCTATACCATTGGATGCGCGGTGCGTTGCCGATCAGCAGTTCCGCGGTCCGGCGCAGGCCCCAGACCTGCACCTCCTCGGCGCCGAAGGTCGACACGCCGACCTCGCTGACCCATACCGGAAGATCGGTGACAGCCGAAATCTCCCCGATCTTCTGCGGCCATTCGTGGATCTGCCAGAGGTTCCAGTCGAGCGGGAAACCGTGCACGGCGACAGCATCGACATGATCGAGCACGTCGAACTCCTTCATCCGTGTCATGAAACCGGCATCGATCGGCGAGATGCCGCCAAGAACCTTGGTCAAGGCCGGATTCTCCGACGCGATCGCGTCGGCGGCCAGGATTGCCATGTTGGCGAAGCGGCTCCAGTCGGGGTCGAGCTCGGGATCCCAGTGGGATTTGTTGTTGGGCTCGTTCCAGATCATCGCGGCTTCAATCATTTATCGGTCCTTTCGACGGGTAGACGGCGGCGCCGCCGGCCGGCACGTCGCCGGTGCGGCAGAAATAGACCTCCTGCTCCGGTTGCAGCACGATCTCGAAGCCGGCGCTGCGCAGCATGGCTTCGGTGCAGGCGCGATTGGGAATCCACCAGTTGGTCGGGTCGTCGGCATAGCGATGCTCGATGAAATGCAGCTTTGGGAACTCCGGCCGGTCGAACAGGTCGTGGGTCCAGAAATGATAATTCTGCTCGAGCGCCGGCACGTTGGTGCTGCCGCGCTGCATCGACTGGAAGATCATCAGGTCCCGGGCGACGTGCTCCCGGATCAGATCGAGTGCGAGCAAGGGATGGCGCAAATGGTAGAGCACGCCCATGAACAGCACGATGTCGAACCGCTCATGCAGGGCGCCAACGTCGTAGACCGAGAGCTGCCGGAATTCGATGTCGCAGTCTGCTACCTCAGCGGCAAAGCGCGCCTGCGCCAGGTAAGCCTCATCGAAATCGATGCCAAGCACGCGGCCGGCGCCGCGGCGTTTCATCTCGATCGAATAGAAACCCGCATTGCAGCCTATGTCGAGCACCGCCTTGCCGGAAAGATCGGCGGGGATGGCGTCGGCGAATTTGCGCCATTTGATCAGGGGGTAATTGCCGAGGAAATGATCGGGAGCCGTTTCGACGCCGGCCAATTCCATGTTGTGGAACCATGGGCCGAGCGCATCGATACGGCGGCGGATTTCGGCATCGGAATGCAGCATGGCTAGCCTCCTTCGCCTGCGAGGACAGGGACGTGCTGGTGGCCGGGCAGCGTAATGGCGACTTGGTCGTCCTTGGTACCGCCGGCGCTTTCAAGCAGGCGAAGTGCGGTGCGGTAGCCGTTGAAGGTGCCGACGTCGACATAGGCGGTGCCAGCCTTGATGCCATAGGCATCGCCTCCGGCGGCGAGATAGGCATTGACCAGCGTGCCGATATATTCGTCGCACCGGTCCCGTTCCCGCCACAGCGCGGCGAGCTGGTGAAGGGTGCGGCCGGGCATCTTGAACGCACCCCAGATCCAGTTCGATTGGGCATTCTGCTGCTTGACCTGGATTTGCTTCACCCGGTCGTCCTGGTCGACAACGACGGCATCGAAGAACTCCGGCTGGTCCACCGGAAACAGCAGGAAGGACAGGCCGTCGTCCGGGAGGGCCAGGAAGCCGTCTTCGGGAAACCAGATCGTATCGGGCAACCCGACCAGAACGGTCTCATCGGCTGTGACGACCGGTGCGGCACGGAAGATGGCGTCGCAAAGGCCGACCGGAGAGGGCTGCACCACAAACAGCGCAGTCGCGTCGGCATAGCCGGCAGAATAATATTCGAGGATATCCGACTTACCCGAGCCGATGACGAAGCAGATCTTGTCGGCCCCCGCGCGCACCATGCGGCGCACCAGGTATTCGCTGACCGCGCAAGGCCGCTCGGTGTTGCCGTCGATGCGGCTGCCGACCGGCAGAAGCTCCTTCGAAAAGCCGAGCGGCTGGATGCGGCTTCCCCGTCCGGCTGCGGGCACGATGCCCAACATCAAACTGCCTCCTTCAACGGCTCGCCATGCGTGGAGCCGTGCAGTGCATCGGACAGGATGCGGTCGAATTCCTTCGCGCGCCGCGCCGAGGTGTGTTCGTCCAGCACCCGCTCGCGCGCTCGGCGGCGGATCGCGTCAAGCTCGGCGTCGGACAGGTCGAGCGCGGCGACCACGTCGTCGGTGCTGTTCGCTACGACGATCTCTTCGCCGGGCCGGAAAAAGGCCTCCAGTCCCGGCCATGTGTCGCTCACCATCGCGGCACCGCAAGCGGCGGCTTCGAACAGCCGGCCGGAAGGACACCAGCCCCTTTCGGCCATCGCCTCGCGGGTCACGTTCAGGGTCAGCCGTGATGATGAAAAGAAGGCGGGGTGGTCGGCCGGCGGCAGATGCCGGACGAAGAAAATATTGTCGCTCCACGGGAATTCCTGCGGATATTGTGCGCCGCCAATGATGAAGCGGCGCTCCGGCAGGCGCGCAGCCGGACTGACCAGCAGCCTCTCGACCCCGGCCTGGCGGTCTGCCGCATAGGTCCCGAGATAGGAAAGGTCGCCGGCAAACTCCGGCCTGGGCGGGGCGGGCCGGTGTCGCTCTGGATCGACATGGCCGTAGAGCGGCATGACGCGGCGCGCACCCAGCATCGACCTCAATGCGTCGATCGCGGTGCCTCCCGTGTAGCTCAGCACGAGATCGAAATCGCGAAGCCCTTCCGGCCCGAAATAGGCCGGAGGCTCACCTTGTTCGATCCGCGCCAGCGTCACCGGCGTATCCAGATCGTAGAACACCTTCAGCCCGCGACACGCCTGGTGGGCAAGGCGCGACGCGCTCACGGCATCGGGGCAATAGGAGGTGACGATGACCACATCGGCCTCATTCATCGCCTGCTCGGCAACGCGCTGGATGTCCTCCCAATCCTGATAAAGGACGAGGTTGCCGCCATCCAACTGGTCGAGGTCGCGCGTCCCGGCATAATAGGGAGTGTTGCGTTCGAAGAAGGTGATAGACCAGCCCAGCCCGGCCATCGCCCGGATCAATCCGCGCCACAGCGTGGCGTGCCCATTGCCCCACGACGATGTCACGGTAAGACCGAAAATGACCATGCGCATCCGGCAATTCCTCGTCAGGCAGCTTCGTTGAGTCTGATCAGGTTCGACCCCCAGTCCCCCCAAACAACCGTGGTGATCGACGCTGGGTCGATATCGAAGCGAAAGCAGTTTCCCAGCGACAGGCCGAGCACCTTGCACACGGCGGCCTTGATGACGTCGGCATGGCTGACCAGTGCGACGCCCTGGTTCTGGTAGGTGCCGCGGACCTGCTCGATCAATGAGACGACGCGTTGCTGCACGTCCAGCATGGTCTCGCCGCTCGGTGTTCTCGCCTGCTGACGCTGGTCGTTCCACACCCGCCAGTCGGCATCCTGGTTCAGCTCTTCGAAGGTCTTTCCCGACCAGGTGCCGAAGTCGATCTCATCGAGTTCCTCGCGGATCACGATATCACCGGCATTGCAGGCGAGCGCGATCGGATTGGCAGTCTCCTGCGTGCGTTCGCGCGGGCTGCAGAAGATTGCCGCTATCGCCTCGCGTGCCATGCGGTCTGCCAGATGCGAGGCCTGTGCCTTGCCGGCTTCGCCGAGGCAAACGCCGGCCATCCGTCCGGCAAGATAACAGCCGACATTGTCGTGCGCGGCGTGGCGCACCAGAAAGAACGTCGTCGTCATTCCGCGGCATCGAGCATCGGCTCGTCCTTGCCCGCGATGAAAGAGAGCGTGCGCTGGCGGGCTTCCGCGTCGGTGAACTGCTCGGGCGGCGATTTCATGAAATAGCTGCAGGGACCGGTCAGCGCGCCCGCGATACCGCGGTCGAGCGCCAGCTTGGCGCAACGCACCGCATCGATGACGACGCCGGCCGAATTGGGCGAATCCCACACTTCCAGCTTGAGCTCGGCATTCAGCGGCACACCGCCGAAGGTCGTGCCTTCGACCCGGATATAGGCCCACTTGCGATCGGTCAGCCACGGCACATGGTCGCTCGGCCCGACGTGAATGTTGCCGGGCTCCAGGGGAACGTCGATCTGGCTGGTGACGGATTGCGTCTTTGAGATCTTCTTCGATTCCAGCCGCTCGCGTTCCAGCATGTTGAGGAAGTCGGTGTTGCCGCCGAAATTGAGCTGGTAGGTGCGATCGATGCGCACGCCGCGCTCGCGGAACAGGTTGGCAAGCAGACGATGTACGATCGTCGCACCGACCTGGCTCTTGATGTCGTCGCCGATCAGCGGCAGGCCGTGCTGCTCGAAGCGCCGGCGCCACTCCGGCCGCGAGGCGATGAAGACGGGTATGCAGTTGACGAAGGCACAGCCCGCCTCGAGCGCGCACTCGGCATAAAAGCGCGTTGCCTCCTCCGAACCGACAGGCAGATAGGACACCAGGATTTCGGCGCCGCTTTCGGCGAGGATCTTGCCGACGTCGGCGACCGGCTCGTCGGCCTCCTCGATCTCGTCGCGCAGATATTTGCCGATGCCGTCCAGCGTTGGCCCGCGTTCGACGCGAGCGCCGGTAGGCGCCACATTGGCAAAGCGGAAAGTATTGTTCGGCGCGCTGTAGATCGCGTCTGCCACATCGCGTCCGACTTTGCCCTTGGCGACATCGAAAGCGCAGACCACCTCGATGTCCTTGACATGGTAGCCGCCAAGATCGGCATGCATCAGCCCGGGGATGGGCTCATTGCTCCTTGCGTCATGGTAATAGGTGATGCCCTGAATAAGGGAGGAGGCGCAGTTGCCGACGCCTACTATTCCGATCCGAACTTTCTTCGATCCCACGAAACCGCTGCCTATGCTGTTGAAGGTAAGTTCTTCGTGCCAAACCACCTGCCTCGCTGATTGTTCCTTGCCGGCTGCAAAAATCGTGCAACCGATGGTGGATCAAAGTAGCGCTCGCCGAGTTGTGCAGCTGGGGGTGAGGCCAACCGGGACGGGACAATGATCGTCTATGGCGACCACAAGCGAATTGAGAGCGCGCGATATGTTCGCGGCACGGCCTGCGAAGCGGCCGGGCACATTGCGGATATGCCAAGCGGGATCGGACGGCACGCAGCCCTGGTCGGCCTGTTCATCAAGATCTCGGAATTGGTCCAGGGCCTTGCCGATGCTGAATTCGAGGCCAACGGCATGGACAGGAATTCCCGACAGCGGATCGCGGGCGCAAATCTCCTGGTCGGCTTGGCCCGGGACGTGGGCAGATCGTGGAGGGCCGGATTCGCCGTCGACGGCCCGGTCGATGCCGACGTGCCGCGAATGTTGGCCGAACTCGAATGCGATGGCGACATTCTGACCGGCGCGGCCGAGGGCTACGCTCATTACGCGCTTTATCCGGAGAGCTATTTCGTCGCCGCGCGGCAGTCGGTTCTCCATGCGAACACATGCGTAATCGGCATCCGCAGCATCGGCCTGGGGTTGGCAGCGATGGTGGCGGCAGCCATCGGCGCGCCGGCACCCGTCAGCGTCCGTCCGACCGGTCATCCGTTTCGCAGGCGGCTTGCCGCCGATCCGGAACTGATCGGCGGCTGGAGGACAAGGCCATCGGCCCATTTCGCTGTCGTCGATGAGGGCCCGGGCCTGTCCGGCAGCTCGTTTCACGCAGTCGTCGCATGGCTGCAAGCGCTGGATATCGATGCCGGGCGCATCCATCTGTTCCCCAGCCATTCGGGTGGGCCGGGTCCCGAGGCATCGGCGGACAGTCGTGAGGCATGGACGGTTTGCCAAAAACACACCGCGGATTTCGAACGGACTTTCCCCGCTGGATCCGCTGTCCCGACGTTGCGGGATTGGGTGGCCAGGACGATCGGCAGCACAGCGGTCAACTTGACCGAAATATCTGGCGGAGAGTGGCGTCGCTTTCGAGACAGGACGGAGGAACATTGGCCACCTGTTCACCGCGGCTTCGAGCGGCGAAAGTTTCTTGCTTCTGCGGGCCGGGAAAAATGGTCGGTCAAATTCGTCGGCCTCGGTGAAATCGGAATGCACAAGGCCGAGACTGCCAGGAGGCTGAATGACGCAGGCTTTGGCCCGGACATCGCCGGGCTGTGCCATGGCTTTCTCGTTGAACGCTGGATCGACGGTACAACGCTGGAGCGGGCAAGGCATTCGAAAGAAAAAATGGTCGCTCATCTCGCGCGCTATCTGGCCTGGCGCGCAGCCAATCTGCCCGCCTCCGAACCGGGCGCCTCGCTGGAGGCGCTTGCCGACATGGCCGTGCAGAATACAAGCGAGGCTTTGGGCGAAAGCCGCGCGGCGGAGCTGCGGAACTGGTTCTCGAAACAGGCTCCACCAAAGACCATGCAGCGGGTCGAAATCGACGGGCGGCTTCATCCGTGGGAGTTCATCCTTTCGCGCGGCGGAACGCTGATCAAGACGGACGCCCTCGACCATTGTCGGTCGCACGATCTGGTCGGCTGCCAGGACATCGCCTGGGACATTGCTGGCGCCCGTGTCGAGTACAGCCTCGCCGACGCGGCGACTGCGGCACTGTGCAAAGCTGTCGAGGCGACTACGTCTCGTCCCGTCGATGCCAATCTGGTCCACTACTACGAGCCCTGCTATCTCGCCTTCCAGCTTGGCTTGTGGAGCATGGCTGAGCGATCGGGCGATGATCGGGAACAGATCCGGCTGGCGGCCGCGGCCAGACGTTACGCTGCCGCGCTGCTTCGTTTCCTGGAAAGCCAAGGCGACCTGCCGCCGCTCGAGCGGGATCAGTCCAGCCGGCGCAGCATATCCGCTTCCTTTTCGAGGATGGCCGCTACCTCCTCGCGCTGAAGATGCGTCATCATCAGGCTCACACAACATTCCAGATAGGTGATGGAGGCGCGCCGCAGGAAGGCAGCCGTCTCCTTTGCGGCCATTTGTTCGATGTCTTTGGCGGATCGCTTCGGATGCACAATCGTCTCCATGCCGGTACCTTGACAGAACCAGAAGCTGGACGGGTTGTTCCCGCGACGAGAAAAAGTGACCAAATCCGAGACGACGGCGCTTTCCGTCGTGACCAAGCAGCGGCCAGACGCTCCCCGCCTTCAGGCCGGCAGGTTTTGCAGCCGGCCTGATGCAGCACGCACGGTGGCGGCAATTCGACGTCTTCTGTCGATCATCTGCGCCGTCTCAAGCTCGGCAAAATAGCCGATTGTGCGCACCAAACCCTGCCTGAGCGGCACTTTTGGCGACCAGCCGAGAAGCTTCCTTGCGCGGGAAATGTCGGGTTGCCGACGGCGAGGATCGTCTTGCGGCAGCGGCAGGAATTTCAAGTCCGATTTGGTTGCGGTCATGCCTCTCACCAGGCTCGCCAGTTGCAGGATGGTGAACTCCCCCGGATTGCCCAGATTGACAGGCTGGCGCGGATTGGGATCGACCTCCATCAACCGGATTAAGCCGTCGACCAGATCGGAAACGTAGCAGAACGACCTGGTCTGCAGCCCGTCGCCGAATATCGTCAGCGGCCGTCTCTCGAGTGCCTGCATGATCAGATTGGAAACGATCCGTCCATCCGCAGGATCCATCCTGGGACCATAGGTGTTGAAGATGCGCGCGACACGGATATCGGCCTTTCCCATTCTCAAATAATCGAAGCACAAGGTTTCGGCGGTGCGCTTGCCTTCGTCATAGCAGGCCCGGGGGCCGATGCAGTTCACGTGGCCGACATAGTCTTCCTTCTGCGGATGCTGTTCGGGATCGCCATAAATTTCGCTGGTGGACGCCTGCAGGAACCGGGCGCCATTGCGGGCGGCGAGCTCCAGCAGATTGAGCGTTCCGATGACGCAAGTCCGCGTCGTATGGACCGGGTCGGCCTGGTAACGCGGCGGCGAGGCCGCGCACGCCATGTTGAAGATGCGGTCAACCGGTTCGCCAAGCTCCAACGGTCGGCAAATGTCTTGCTTGATCAGCCGAAAATCCGGACGATCGGCGATCGATGCTATGTTCTCCATGCGGCCGGTAAGGAAATTGTCGACGCAGATCACGCGCCAGCCGGCCTGGAGCATTGTCTCGCAAAGATGCGAACCGAGGAAACCTGCGCCGCCGGCGACAAGCACGGTCTTGGTCCGTTGCGCCTTTCTTGATAGCTGCATCTCTATCTTCTCCCGTCTGCGGGTCATGCTGCGCTCTCGACGTCGAGATCGAGAACAGAACGTGGCGATTTGGCCTGCGCCAGCAGCGAAACGAATTCGCGGGCTCTTGCGATGCTTGTGTGAGCTGCGAGGATGAGCACGCGCGCCTGCTTGGCCATGGCAAGCCGGGCGCCGTCGGATTCCCCGGACAGGATACCGATTACGTCCTCGGTCCTGCGCGCCGTGTGGATCGTCCACTCTGGAAACAGGCTGTCCAGTCCGGCCCAGCTATCGCTGATGATCGCCGTGCCGCAGGCGGCTGCCTCGAAGAGGCGCACGCTGGGCGACCATCCGGCCGCGATCATGGAACTGCGCGTGACGTTCAACGTGTAGCGTTGGCGGCTGTAAAAGGCGGCGTGATCTGCCGGCGGCAGGTGTTCGATGCGATCCACATTGTCCAGCCAGGCGATTTCGCGCGGATACTGCGAGCCTGCCACGACGAAGCGGCGCTCCGGCATGCGACGCGCCGGTTCGAACAGCAGGGCCTCCAGCGTCGCCTGGCGGTCGGGGCTGTAGGTGCCGAGATAGCCGAGATCCCAGCGGATTGGATCACCGGTTCCGTGATGCCGTTCCGGGTCGACGGAGCAGTAGAGCGGCTCGGCCCGCCTCGCGCCGAATTCCGCCGTCAGACGGGCAAGCGTCGGCCCGCCGGTGAAGGAGAAATAGACGTCGAAATACGGGACCTGCCGCCTGGCAATGTACTCGCAATCATCGGTCGAAAGCTTTGCCAGCGTGATCGGCGTGTCGATGTCGTAGAAGCAGAACTGACCCGTGCACAGCGATGCCACGACGTCGATGATTTCAGGGCCTTCGGGAACGAAGGAGCCGACGACCACGATATCGGCATCGCGCAGGCAGCGCGCAAAATTGCGGCGAAGATCATCGGTCGTCTCATAGTAGCGCAAGGCGCAGAAATCGGGATCGCGCAGATCCCGGTGACTTGCGTACCACGGCACGTCGCGTTCGAGAAAAGTGACGCGGTGGCCGAGTTCGTGGAGACCTTTAAGCAGCCCCCGAAAGGTGGTGGCGTGGCCGTTTCCCCAGGATGAGGAGAGCGACAGGCCAAGAAAGACGATGTCGAGCGGCTTTGTCATTCGGCCGCCTCCACGGTCGGACGCTCGAAATGGCGCCTGAAGATGGCGTCGGCTAAAACGGCACGTGTCGTATAGGTATGTTCGCCAAGCACGCGCCGAAGCGCCGATGTCCCGATCGCCTTGGCCCGTTCGGCACTAAGGCTTTGCATGATCTCGGCGACGTCCTCGCCATCGCGCGCGACCAGGATTTCCTCGCCGGGTTTCAGGAACAGGTCGACGCCGAGCCAGGCGTCGGTGATGAGGCATGCGCCGGCGCCCGCCGCCTCAAAAACGCGCGTCGCAGGTGAAAAGCCATTGGCCGCCATGCTGTCGCGGCTGATGTTCAGCACCGCCTTGGCCGTGACGTTCAATGCATTGTGGTCGCGCGTGCCGACATGGCCGAGCCATCGGACATTGGCGGGCATCTGCTTGTCGCCCCAGCCCGATCCGCCGAGCAGGAAGCGCTGATCGGCGGAGAGGCCGGCCGGGTCGAGGAAGAAGGCCTCGACGCGCGCCTCGCGGTCCGGCAGCCGGTTGCCGAGAAAGGCGAGATCGCAGGCAAAGCGCATGTCCTTGCCGACCGGATGATGCGTTTCCGGATCGAGCGCGTTGTAGATCGGCGCGCATTCGGCCGCCCCCATTGCCCGATAGGCCCAGACCACCGGGTCGCCGCCGCCATAGGTCAGCACGAGGTCGATTTCCTGCAGCGCGCGATGCAGCGGATGGTCGGGCTCGTCGCGCAACTGGCCAAGCGTCGCCGGCGCATCGACATCCCAGAATACGGTGAGCGCATCGGCACGGGCGTGATCGAGCACCGCCCGCAACAGCGCGTCGTCGGCGAAACCGACGCCGCTCGCCTTGACGACGATATCTGCCTCCGCCGCCCGCGCCGCCACCTGCATCAGCGCCTGTGGGGTCGCCTCATAGACGACGACGGCACACCAGTCCGGCGCCTCGATGTCGCGGTTCTTCTGGCGATCGTAGACATCGGGCTCATAGAAGGTGATGTCATAGCCGAGCCTGGCCAGAGCCTTGAGAAGCCCGCGGTAATAGGTGGCCGCGCCGTTCCAGTAGGACGACAGCAGGCTTGACCCGTAAAATGCAATCTTCATTCGGCGGCCTCCGTTGCAAGGATCGTGTCGGCGGCTTGGCGGCGCCCGCATTCGGCGAGCACGCCGAACAATTGATCCGCCCGGTGCCGGCATGTGTGCCGCAAGCGGATGGTCTCGAGGCCCGATGTCGCCAGAGAAGCGGCGAGATCCGCGTCGTGCAGCACGGCGCGAAGATGACGCCGCATCTCGGAACCGTTGTTTGCAAACAGAAAATCTACGCCGGGCCTGAACAGGCGTTCGACATCGGACCACGGCGCCGAAACCAGCGGGATGCCGCAGGCGAGCGCCTCGAACATACGGATGGTCGGGATGCCTGGCAGGCTTTCGCGGTATGGACGCCTGGGGATGTGCACTGTGATGCGGTTTGCTGCAAACGCCTTCGGCACGTCGGCGTTGGCGATCCAACCTTCGTAGTGCAGGCCGGCGGCCGCAAGGTCGGCGAGCGCTTGCCGTGGATAGCGAACGCCGTGGACAGTGCCGCTCAATCCGAGCTCACGCACCGGCTCGACCAGGAATTCCCTGATTTCGGCGCTGCGCTCGTCGTCGCCCCAATTGCCGATCCAGATCAGGTCGGCGCAGCGCTCGATTTCAGGATGGGGCTCGAACAGATGGTCATCGGCTGCCTCGTGCCAGGTAAAGACCCGCTTGCCCCATCCGGCGCGAAGATAGCTTTCCCGCAGCGCCTCGCCGAAGGCGAGCACGCCGTCGTAATGTTCAAGCTGCAAGGCAGAAATCGCTTGCGTGGCCGAGATGGCGCGATGGTGCGTGTCGTGGAACAGCAGCGTGAAACGGCCGCCAGTTGCTTTCGCCTTGCCCAGCCGCGCAACAAGGTCCGGCTCGGTCCACTCATGCACGATCACCACATCGGCATCGGATATCCAGGCTTCGTGGTCGAAAGCGGCATCGTAGGTCACCGGCATCAACTCGGGGAAATCCTTCCGGAATCGCTCGATCGCGAAGGACCCTTTCTCGGCTACCAGGTTCGACCGGCTCCAACCGTCGGCGGGTTCCAGCGCGATCGCCTGGTGCCCGCGCGCGACCAGCTCGCGCATGATGCCGCGCAGGAAATGTGCGTTGCCGTGGTTCCAGTCGGAAACGATCGAATGGGTGTAGAATAAAAATCGCATAATCAGTTATCCGCCATGGTGGCCAGGGCCGCCTTGTCGTAGACGCCGCGCATGGCGGTCGCCTGCCTTGCCAGTGAAAATCTGCGGCTTCGGCGCGCCGCCGCCTCACCGAGCTCTCGCCGGCGCTGCGCGTCAATGCAAAGGCCATTGATGCAGCTGGCGAGATCACTCGGATCGCGCACGTCGTAGAACAGGGCCGCGCCGTCCCACAGTTCCCGGTAGGTCGCGATATCGGCAAGCACCAAGGGCGTTGCCGACATTGCGGCTTCCAGCGTGGCCAGGCCGAACGGTTCGTAGAGCGACGGCGATACGAAGATACCGGCCCGAGCCATCAGCAACCGCACTTCCTCATGTGGCACCGGTCCGACGGGAACGGCGTGACTGAAGCCAACATGCTGGCCGTCCGGGCCTTGCAAGGAGCCGGCGACGAAGACCGGCCATTGCGTCAGGGAGGCGGCCTGGTCCAGCACCGCCGCATTCTTTCCTTCGTCCCACCAGCGCGCGGCGGCGAAAACGACCGATTCCCGTCTTTCGCTCTTCGCGCCGGGCCGCGCCCCGTTGCCGACGACGCTCAGGCGGGCGATCGGCCCGTAGCAGGTTTCGAGCATGTCGGCATGGCTGCGGCTGGGTGCAACGACCATGCCTGCTTTGTCGAAACCGCGCCGGTTGCGGTCCTTCTGCCAGGCCCATTCGCCGTCCGCCGCCTGTCCCTTGACGGCGTGGAACCATGTCACCACGCAGGAATGCGAGACCGCTATCACCGGGCAAGGCACATCGAGCCCCGCGGCCTGCGTCGGCGCGTTGAGATGGACGATTTCGACGGCGTAGTCACGTATGAGCGGGTGCAGCTCCTGCTGCAATGTGTCGAGGTCGTGCTCGTTGCGGGTCATCCAGTCGGGCGGCGTGTTGAGCCATGTCAGCGCCGCGAATGACTGGGCCTCCTCGGCCTGCTGCCTGGACGGTTCCGGACCAACCCCGGCAAGCACGACGCTGTCGCCGCCGGCGACCAGTTGCCTGGCCAGATCGAGCGCATAGCGCCAGACGCCACCGACGGCATCGACGGTCATCAGTATGCGACGCGGCGGGCTCAGCGTCCGCAACATGTGGCCTCCAATTCAGCCAGCGGACGCGGCCGCTTCTCCTGGATGTCGCTGAACGTTCGGAAGGATGCGAGGTAATGTTCATGCGCGCGCTCCCAGGCGAGATCGTCCGGCTCGCCCCAAAGTTCGCGGTAGCTCGGCGAACTCGGATAAGGATAGAGCGGCACCGGTTCGTTGGCCCAAACGCCGTTGTCGATCAGGTGCTTCCGCCAATAATCGACGAGCGCGGGATCGTCCTCGACCACGCCGATCAGATTGGCCTGCACGAACGGCACGTGGCGCCTTGCGTCGACCAGCAACGCGGCCAGCTCCTCGGTGCCCAAACGGCAGCGTTTTGCCAGCATGGCGCGGCCTTCCACAGTCAGGCTTTCGAGCCCCGCCTCTATGGAGACGCAGCCGGCGGCGCCGAGCATTCTCAGCAGTTCCGGTTTCCAGAGGTCGATACGGGTCTGCACGCCGAACTTCACATCGCGATCGACCAGCGCCTCCAGCAAAGCCTTTTGCGGCAGGAAGATCTCGTCGATGAAGTAGATGTAGCCGACGCCCTGTGCGATCAGCCGGTCGATCTCGGCGATCACTGCTTCGTGGTTCCGGCGGCGATAGGCATCGCGGAAATCGATCTTGGCGCAGAAGCTGCAATTGTACGGGCAGCCGCGTGACGCTTCGACCTCCGCTCCGAAACCGACCTGACCATCATCGAAGCGATGATGGTGGTGCGAATGGGCGGCAATCCAGTCCGATGGCCATTCGAGCGCTGGGTGATCGATGAACGAGCTCGCATGGACGCCGCCGTTCGAGACCAGTTCTCCATCCTCGAAGTGGGCGGTGGACGGCACCGCGCTCCAGTCGTCGCGCCGGGCAAGTTCCGCGACCACTTCCTCGCATTCGCCGCGCACGACGATGTCGACGCCAAGCTTGCGCAAAGTCGGCGTCGGCGTCGCCGAGCCATGCGGCCCGACGGCGACGGTGCGACCGCCGCGCCTGGCAAGATGGTTGAGGAAATCGGCCGGCACGCGCAACTCGGGCGGTGCGCAGCGCCAGAACAGGTAGGTCGGCGCGGTGCTGACGACGGTCATGTCAGGCTCGAATGCGGCGACGCGATCGGCGAGCGCGGCGTTGTCGAGCTTCTGGATCTGCCCGTCCAGCATCAGCACCTCGTGGCCGGCTGCTTCGAGCAGCGCTTTCGAATAGCCGAGTTCGAGCGGCAGATGCGGCTGGCGGCAGCCGAAATAGATGCTGTCCTGGTACGTCCAGGACGGATTGACCAGAGCGACCCTCATGCCACGTACCTCGCCGGTTCGGGATGCGGGTCGAGGCGATGACGCTGCAGCCAGTCGGCGAGGTCGCGGATGCCGTTTTGCCACGGGACGTGCGCTTTCCACCCCAGCGCCGCCTCGATCGCGCGCGTGTCGGCGACGAAGAACGGTTGGTCGCCGGTGCGTTCGCGGTCGTAACGAATCGGAACGTCCCGTTTCGTTATGTCGCGAATCTCCTTCAGCAGCATGCGCAGGCTGACGGCGTTTTCCGGTCCGCCGCCGAGATTGAATGCTTGGCCCTTGATCGCCTCGATGCGGTCGAGCACGGCGCGATAAGCCGCGACCGCGTCGGCAACATGGAGGATGTCGCGCACCTGCTTGCCATCACCGTAGATGGTGATCGGCCGGTCGGAGAACGCGTTAAGCAGGAAATGGGCGACCCAACCCTGATCCTCCGTCCCGAACTGGCGCGGTCCATAGATGCAGCTCATGCGCAGCACCGCCGTCGGCAGGTCGTATGACTTGGCGTAGTCGAGGACATACTGGTCCGCCGCGCCCTTGGAGCAGCCATAGGGCGTGCAGAAATCGAGGCCGCGCGTCTCGTCGACGCCGTGCGCTCGGACGCCCGCGTCGCGAGGCGCGTATCTGCCGTCTTCTTCGCGCATAGCAAGGTCGGCGAGGCGGCCATAGACCTTGTTGGTGCTGGCGAAAACGACGGGGATGCGCTTGCCGCTGCGGCGAGCGGCTTCCAGGACGTTGAACGTCCCGCGCAGGTTGATGTCGAAATCCTCGTCCGGCCGAACCAGGCTCGTGGTGACGGCGGTCTGCGCGGCAAAGTGGAAAACCGCCCTCGAGCCTGCCACCAACGGCGCGAGCGCCTCGGCGTCACGGACATCGGCGATTTCGACGGCGAGGCGGTTGCCGTGCTTTTGCGTCAGCCATTCCAGGTTCTGCTCGACGCCGGGACGGCTCAGATTGTCGATGACCAGCACCGGCTCGCCGTCCGACAACAGGCTGTCGGCGAGGTTCGAGCCGATGAAGCCGCTGCCGCCGATAATGGCGACGGGCGCTTCGCGAAAATTGCGTGAATCCGGTCTCATGATACCAGCCCTCGCGCTTCGAGTTCCCGCTTCATCTCGGCGCTGCGATCGATGGCGACCGTGTTACGCACCCAGGCGACGAAATCGCCGAGCGAATGCTCCAGCCGGTGCTGCGGCTGGAAGCCGAGCAGTTCGCGCGCCTTGGAGATGTCGGCAAAGCAGTTGCGGATATCGCCGGAGCGTGCCTTGCCGAGGATTTCCGGCTGGCGTCCAGGCACGCCCATCGCTTCGGCGAGCAGCCGGGCGACCTCGCTGACCGCGTAGGCCCGCCCGCTGCCGATGTTGATGACGTGGCCGCGCGCCTGAGGCTGTTCCAGCGCCAGCCGGAAGGCGAGGGCGACATCGCGTACATGAACGAAGTCGCGCTGCTGTTCGCCGTCTTCGAAAATCAGCGGCCGCTGGCCATTGGCGATGCGCGAGGCGAAGTTCGCCAACACGCCGGTATACGGGTTGGAGAGTGCCTGTCCGGCGCCGAAGACATTGAACAGGCGCAGCGCCACCGCGTCGACGCCATAGGCTTCGCCGAAGATCAGCACGGCTCGTTCCTGGGCGTATTTCGTCAATGCGTAGATCGAGGCGAGGTCGACCGGTTTCTGCTCGTCGGTCGGCAGCGGCAACAGGACTTCACCTTCCGGCGACAGGGGATTCCATTGGCCGCTACGGATGTCGTCCGGCTGCCGTCTTGCATTGTCGATGCGCCGGCCGTCCGGCGTGGCATAGAGACCCTCGCCATAGACGCTCATCGACGACGCAACGACGATCCGTTCGATCGGCCGTTTGATCAGCACTTCCAGCAACGTGGCGGTGCCGAGGTCGTTGGCGCCGACATAGCGGGCGATCTCGTACATGGACTGGCCGACGCCCACTTCAGCCGCCAGGTGAATGATCGCGTCGACATCTTCGACCGCCTCTGTGACGGCGTCGCGATCGCGAACGTCGCCTTTGATCAGCTTCGCGCCTGGCGGCAGGCTGATTGCCTCGCCGCCATGCACCTGGTCCAGCAGCGCATCGAGAATTGAAACCCCATAGCCATGTTCAACGAGTTCCTGGGCGACGTGGCGGCCGATAAAACCGCAGCCTCCCGTGACCAGTATACGTTTCACGACAACTCCTCATACGAATGGCTTTGCCGCCCCAAACTTCCGGGCGAAAGGTTTGTTCCCTTGCTTCAACAAAGTTCAGGAGGCTCGCCGGGGTAGGTTCAACCAGGCGTGGGAACATCGAAGGCTGCTTGGTGTTAGGAGCCATGTTCGACCAACCGCGCGCACATGCCGGGCAGCGATGCATCTGCTGGTTGTGTGGAGGCAGACCGGCAACGCGGGGGTCTCGCGGTCTGCGGTGGAATCGAAGGGAGATTGCGATGTCTGAATCGAAGACGACCACCGATCACGACGAAATCCGCCGTTGGGCCGAGGATCGCGACGGGCGGCCGGCGGTGGTGCGCACCAAGGGCGAGGGCGGCATACTGCGCATCGACTTCGGCGAGCCTGAAGAGACGTTCGAGCCCGTCGAATGGGACGAGTTCTTCAGGATCTTCGATGAGAACGAACTGGCGTTCCTCTACCAGGATGAGACCAGCGGCGGAAAGACTAGCCGCTTCAACAAGTTCGTCGAGCGCAGCCGGAAAGGCTAACATCGTCTAGTACCCCTGCACAGAGGATTCGACGGGTTCGATGGGTTGTAGCCTGGGTAGGATATCGGGTTTGACGAGCAGTTCAAATGCTGCGCCGAGGCCCGGTTGCCTGCGGATCAATCCGACCCGCTCGAGGGTGAGCACCATCTGATGGACGGAAGGCGCGGTGACGCTGAAGAAGCGCTGCATGTCGCGTTGGCCGCAGAACTATTCGAGACGACGGAAGCGATCGAGCGCGTCCTCGTCATAAGGGATGCCTCCCAACTCTCGGGGTGCGCCGAGGCTAGACTTCGCCTGGAAAAGGCGACGACGCGCATCATCGACTATGGCAGCGGCGACCTCACGCAAGAACCCTTTCACGTGAGGATCGTGCTTGCAGATGGCGTCGCCGCCTACGTCGGATCGGCCAACCTGCTCAGGCGCTCGAAGGTAGCAAACCCGAGTGCGGAATATTATCGAGGGTCCGGCTGTTCATGCCGTCAAAGTGCTCGTCGATGCGGTTGCCAACATGGCGGAAGCAATCTCCACGAGGTGCTGACCACGAAACGGTATCATGGAACTATTGCCAATGCCGTCATGGCGAGAGTGTTAGCGCAATCGCTGTCACCGGAAGCGCGCGCTTATGTGCCGTGCTGGAATGCACATGAAGAATCCGCGTCCGCGCGGCCTCGTCGATTTCCTTGCCTTCGAGGAAATCGTCGATCTGTTCATACGTGACGCCATGGGCATCTTCGTCAGGACGAAGCGGGACAAGGTTCTCCAGGTCGGCGGTCGGGATCTTGTCGACGAGTTCGGGCGGAGCGCCCAGATGCGCGGCCAAGGCTCGCACCCTGCGTTTGTTTAGCCCCGAAAGAGGAAGGATATCGGCGGCGCCGTCGCCGAACTTGGTGAAGAAGCCCATCAGTGCCTCGGCCGCATGGTCGGTGCCGATGACCAGTCCTCGGCTGGCGCCGGCGAGCGCGAACTGGGCAATCATGCGCTGACGCGCCTTGATGTTGCCAAGCAAGAAATCCTCGCGGCCTGCGTCGCCGAACTCGACACCAGCCCGCTTGATCGAATCTAGCATTGCGTCGGCAGCCGGCTTGATGTCGACCCGATGCACTTCGTCCGCCCCTATGGTGTCCAAAGCCCGCTGGGCGTCGCTCTCGTCGGCCTGGTTGCCATACGGGAGCCGAACGGCCAGGAATTTGGCGTCGTATCCAGCCGTTCGCAGTTCCTCAACGGCCCGTTGAGCCAGAAGGGCCGCGGCAAGTGAATCCACCCCGCCGCTGATCCCCAGTACATAGGTGCTGAGCCCCGATGCACGCAGATACGTGCCGAGAAAGTCGATACGCCGGCGTGCCTCCAGCGCGACGTCAACACTGGGAGCGACACCCAACGCGTTGATAATCATTTCCTGTTCGGTCATTGGCAGTGGGTGCTCCTGATATCACAGCAATGACGGGTTCGATGGGTTGTAGCCTGGGTAAGATATCGGGTTTGACGAGCAGTTCAATGCTGTGCGCGAGGCTGGGTTGCCTGCGGATCAATCCAGCGCGCTCAAGGGCGAGCACCATCTGATGGACGGAAGGTGCGGTGACGCCGAAGAAGCGCTGCATGTCGCGTTCGGCCGGCGCGCGATCGTTGAGCAGGCCGTAGGTCCAGATGAAGGCGAGGTACTGGCCCTGCTTTTCGGTGAAGCGGGGTCGGTCTGGCGGCCGTCCGTCACCTAATTGATTCATTTTCTGATTCTTCCGGAACCTCCGCAACCGAAGGAGGCCTTCCGGGATGAATGTACGCTATCGCGTCGATCTCGACCAACCCGAACGCGACGAACTCACAGCCATGCTGGCAGGCGGCAAGCATCCGGCGCGCAAGCTCAAGCGGGCGCAGATCCTGCTTGCTGCCGATGCCGGCCGCAGTGACGAGACCATTGCCACAACGGTGGCGGTCGGCGGCTCCACTGTCTACCGCACCAAGCGCCGCTTCGTGGAGATGGGCCTAGAGGCGGCGCTCAGCGAAGAGCCACGCGCAGGCGCGCAACGCAAGCTGACGGGCAAGGAAGAAGCCCTGCTGGTGGCCACCGCCTGCTCCAGTCCGCCGCCGGGTCGGGCCCGTTGGACACTGGATCTGCTGGCCGATGCGTTCGTCAAGCTGACCGAGCACGAACAGCTGGCGCGCGAGACGGTGCGCCGGCGCCTGGCCGAGAACGATCTCAAGCCGTGGCGCAAGGACATGTGGTGCATTCCAAAGGTTGACGCGGAGTATGTCGCGCGCATGGAGGATGTGCTCGACCTCTATGCCGAGGCACCGGACCCGAAGCGGCCGGTGGTGTGCTTCGACGAAAGCCCGACCCAACTCATCGGCGAGGTGCGTCAGCCAATCCCGGCCGCGCCGGGAAGGCTGGAGCGCTACGACTGCGAGTACAAACGCAACCGCACCGCAAACCTGTTCGTCTTCCTCGACGCGCATCGTAAGCGCTGTTTGCCTCGCACCTTGACCACGACGCCGTTGTGCCGTTTCGAAGACTGCCGCTGTGACGGAGATGGCAACAAATGCGCCAACAGCGGACGTTGTTGGATTGCGATCCGCAGCACCAAGGTGACGAAGGCCGTCAATATTCTTCGCGTTGACAGCGGTTCTGTGGGACACGAAAGCTGCGTCCAATAGGAAGCTCGCGCTACCTCTTCTCCAGGCCTTTGAGATGTTCGATGAAGGCCCGCAGTTTGGGGTGAACTTGAGACCGCTGCGGGTAGTAGAGGTACACACCCGAGCTTGTCCCGGTGAAGTGGTCCAGAACGACTTCGAGCTTGCCGCTCGTCAACTTGTCGCTGATCGCTTCTTCAGGGCTGTAAACGACCCCTAAGCCGTCGACGGCCGCATCGATCGCCAGCAGAACATCATTGAGGATCAGCGGCCCCTTTACCTGAACCTCAAATTCCTTGCCGTCGCTCTCGAACTCCCACCGATCGTACACACGATTGCCAGCTCCCGCGCAGATGCAAGGATGGGCCAACAGGTCTTTTGGATGTTCAGGGTGCCCATGCTTGTCAAGGTAGGCCGGTGCAGCAGCCACAACCCATCGGACGGGACCGAAGAGTTTGAGCGCCACGACATCTTTGGCAAGGATGTCTGACACCCGTATTCCTGCATCAAACCCGCGCTCGAATATGTTGGTGGCCGCGTTCTCGAAGAAGATCTCAACCGTCACATCCGGGTACTTTTCGATAAAGGTCGCGATCAGCGGCCTAAGGAAGTTCGGATAGACGGTCTGCGGGACATTCAAGCGCAGACGACCGGCAGGCTTGTCCGCTGCGCTTCCCGCGTCCTTCATAGCGGAAAGGATCGCATCCAGCGCCGGTCCCGCCTGTTGCAGGAATTTCTCCCCGGCTTCGGTCAAGCTCGTAGCTCGTGTCGTTCTTGTAAGCAGGGTGACGCCCAGGCGAGTTTCGAGGTGTCTGATCATCTTGCTTATCGCAGGCGGCGAAACCCTGAGTGCTTCTGCCGCCGCCGTGAAGTTCCGCTTCTCGGCGACAAGCGCAAACGCCACAAGCCCATCAAGCTGATCCTTGTCCATTATGAACCTCTGGTTAATGTCGCATCAACCCGAATGCCATTTTTTGAAAGGAACGGCCATCGTATTCTGCGCTCACTCACGAAGACACAGCCGCAAACGCTGATGTGTTTCGGAGGTTGATCAAACCCAGTGGAGGTGCAGCACCATGAAGAACTATGCAGACGATTTCGAAACAGGCGCTCCCGAGATGCCAAGCCGCCGTAAATTGTTCGCCGCTGGGCTAGAGCGGCGGACTTTCATGTGAGTCCATACCCTGCGGCTGCGAAGTAATTTCTGCATTCTATTGGAGAGAAGAGATTGCAGA
>NZ_JAMYVK010000073.1:0-25461 GCF_040323975.1 Mesorhizobium sp. M0019
GCAGCCTTACCATTTCGGCGACGGTGGTATATTCGACCAGATCTACAAGCCAGCGCAGTAAGATAAAATCTAGATCAGGACGACATGACCACAGCATCCGCCAAGGCGGGGTGGCGATTCAGGCAGCCGAGCGTCATTCCGGGTTTCGGATTGACGCTCGGCTTCTCGCTTGCCTACCTCACTCTCATCATCCTCATTCCCCTGTCCGGGCTGATCTGGCGCTCGGCGGCGCTCGGCTGGACCGACTTCTGGGCGATCGTCACCGACCGCCGCACCATCAACGCGCTTGAAATCAGCTTCGGCACCGCCTTCATTGCCGCCGCCGTCAACGTCGTCTTCGGCACGATCGTCGCGTGGGTGCTGGTGCGCTACAGCTTTCCAGGCCGCCGCATCGCCGATGCCATGGTCGACCTGCCCTTCGCGCTGCCGACGGCGGTTGCCGGCATCGCGCTGACCACGCTTTACGCACCGAATGGCTGGATCGGAAGCCTGCTGACGCCGCTCGGCATTAAGGTCGCGTATACGCCGCTCGGCATCGTCATCGCGCTGGTCTTCATCGGTCTGCCCTTCGTCGTGCGCACCGTGCAGCCGATCATGGAGGAGATCGACAAGGAGGTAGAAGAAGTGGCCGCCACGCTCGGCGCCAATCGCTTCCAGATCATCAGCCGCGTTCTACTACCCGGACTGGCGCCTGCCATCGTCACCGGTTTCGCGCTGGCCTTCGCGCGCGGCGTCGGCGAGTACGGTTCCGTCATCTTTATCGCCGGCAACCTGCCGTTCAAATCCGAGATCGCGCCGCTTCTGATCGTCATCCGGCTGGAGGAATATAATTACGCCGCGGCGACCGCGATAGCGGCGATCATGCTGGCGCTGTCCTTCGTCATGCTGCTGGTCATCAACCTGGTGCAGACCTGGAGCCGCAAGCGCTATGGCTGACCCGGAGATCAAATCCTACGCGCCGCACCATGAAAGCCAGTCGCCGGCGGTGACCGAGAGCCGCACGGCGAGAACCGTGCTGATGATAGTGACCTTTGCCTTCCTCGGCATTTTCCTGCTCCTGCCGCTGATCATCGTCTTCAAGGAAGCTTTCGCCAAAGGTATCGAGGCCTACACACAGGCGCTGAGCGAACCGGACACGCGCTCGGCGATCCGCCTGACGCTTCTGGTCGCGGCGATCTCGGTGCCGCTCAACATCGTCTTCGGTATTTCCGCCGCCTGGGCGATCGCCAAGTTCGAGTTCAAGGGCAAGGCGTTCCTGACCACACTGATCGACCTGCCGTTTTCGGTCTCCCCGGTCATTTCCGGCCTGGTCTATGTACTTCTGTTCGGCGCGCAAGGCCTGCTCGGCGCCTGGCTCAAGGCGCATGGCATCGTCATCCTGTTTGCCGTGCCGGGCATCGTGCTGGCCACGATCTTCGTCACCTTCCCCTTCGTCGCCCGTGAATTGATCCCGCTGATGCAGGAACAAGGCAATGGCGACGAGGAGGCAGCCCTGTCGCTCGGGGCCAATGGCTGGCAGGCGTTCTGGTACGTGACGTTGCCCAACGTCAAATGGGGATTGCTCTACGGCGTGTTGCTGTGCAATGCCCGTGCCATGGGCGAGTTCGGCGCGGTCTCGGTCGTGTCGGGCCACATACGCGGGCTAACCAACACCATGCCGCTGCATGTTGAAATCCTTTATAACGAGTACAATGCCGCCGCCGCCTTTGCCGTCGCTTCGCTGCTTGCCGGCCTGGCGCTCGTCACGCTGGTCTTGAAAACACTTCTCGAGATGCGCTACGGCGCCGAGATCGCCGCGACGCGCGGACACTGACAAATGCATGTCGCCCAAAAGTGTGTAGCGGTTTTTGGACAACGACATGCATAAAACAAAGATTTGATGTCGCCCAAAAGTGGGAACCGGTTTTGGGATAACGGCATGCATCAACTACAAAAGGGATTTGCATGGAAGTTCGCGTTGCCAACGTGCGCAAGGAGTTTGAGCGGTTTCCGGCCCTCCGCGACGTTTCGCTCGACATCAAGTCGGGAGAACTGATCGCCCTGCTGGGACCTTCCGGTTCCGGCAAGACGACGCTGCTCAGGCTGATTGCCGGCTTGGAGCGGCCGACCCGCGGAAAGATCTTCTTCGGCGAAGAGGATGCCTCCCAAAAGTCGATTCAGGAGCGCAATGTCGGCTTCGTCTTCCAGCACTACGCGCTGTTTCGCCACATGACGGTCGCCGACAATATCGGCTTCGGCCTCAAGGTCCGGCACGGGCCGTCACGCCCGTCGGCGAAGGAAATCCGCCGCCGCGCTTCGGAACTTCTCAACCTCGTTCAGCTTTCCGGTCTGGAAAAACGCTATCCGGCACAGCTTTCGGGCGGCCAGCGCCAGCGCGTGGCGCTGGCCCGCGCCATGGCGATCGAACCGGCCGTGCTTTTGCTCGACGAGCCGTTCGGCGCGCTCGATGCCCAGGTGCGCCGCGAACTGCGCCGCTGGCTGCGCGACATCCACGACGCCACCGGCCATACTACGGTCTTCGTCACCCATGACCAGGAAGAGGCGCTGGAGCTTGCCGATCGCGTCGTGGTGATGAGCCAGGGCCGCATCGAGCAGGTCGGCACCGCCGACGAGATCTACGACACCCCGAACTCGCCGTTCGTTTATGGCTTTATCGGCGAATCGAGCTCGATCCCGGTCAAGGTCGAGGACGGCCAGGTCTGGATCGCCGACCGCCCGATCGGGCTCTCCGCGCCGCACGCACCGCAAGGCGAAGCGACGCTGTTCTTTCGCCCGCACGACGTCGATCTGGTGGAAGAATGCAACGGCTGCATCGCCGGCACGGTCGCCGCCAGCCGCCGCGTCGCCGGCACAAGGCGGGTCGAGCTCGAAATCGGCGGCGAACGTCAGCGGGTCGAGATCGAATTGCCCGTCGATCATCCGGCGGCGCAGAAAAGTCGCGTGGCTTTTAGGCCGCGGCGCTGGAAGCTTTTTCCGGCTGCTTGATCCTCTATCAGGCGTTACACCAGCCAGTTCTCGACCTTCAGGCCTTTGATCCGGTTGAACTCCCCGGTGTCGGCGGTCACCAGGATAGTTCCAAGCGCACGGGCGTGGGCAGCAATAAAAAGGTCATTTTGGCCGGTGGTCTGGCCCCTGCCTTCCAGTTCTGCGCGAATCGCGCCGTACTCGGCATCCACCGGCACATCGAGCGGCAAGACGGGAATCTCAGCCAGCAATTCCTCGACCTTCTTGTGCAACTTGGCTGATCTTTTCTTGACGCAACCATATCGCAGTTCCGACGCGACCACGATGCTGGTACACACGGCGGCGTCTCCCACGCGCAGGACAGCGCTTGCGGCTTTCCCGGCCGGATTTCGGATCATGTCGCTGACAATGTTCGTGTCCAGCATGAACCGCATCAAAAAAATTCCTCGGATTTGACAGGCATATCCTCGACTTCGGGAAGGTCTTCCTCGGCATCGGGCGGCGGCTCTTTCGCCCATTGCGCGAGCAGTGCGGTGAGGCCAGGTTTGCGGACCGGCTCGATGATCAGGCGGTCGCCTTCACGGCTGATCAAGACCTTTTCGCCGGGAAGTTCGAACTCGACAGGAATGCGCACCGCCTGGCTGCGATTGTTACGAAACAACTTCGCCTCCTTCGGCGGGGTTGTTGAATGGCGGTGTTGAGACATGACAACAGCTCCTTGTATATACTATTTGTATATGCAGACCAGGGCGGCGATGCAACCGCCTTGCACCGCGTTGGCCGGCCGGGAACCATCGTGCACGCCGACGGCATCGGCGCCGCTGCCAAGCTGTCCTGAGACTCTGCTTGAAAGAAAAAACTAGAAATCGCCCACAGCGGGAATATTTCTTCTATCGACAACGTGGAGCGGCCGCTCTGCGTGCCTCGTCGCGCACGATGCCTTGCCGCTAGGGTCCGGCATTAAGCTCATGGCATTGGAGCCTGTTTTCATGAAGCGATTTTTGCTTGGCGTCGCCACGTTGGCCGGCCTGGTCCTCGCATCCTCCCAAGCCTGGTCGGCCGACAGATTGCTGAACGCCTCTTACGATGTCGGCCGCGAACTGTTTGCGCAGGTCAACAAGGCGTTCGTCGCCGCGCACCCCGGTGTCACCATCGATCAGTCGCATGCCGGAACTTCGGCGCAGGCGCGCGCCATCGCCGAGGGTCTCAGCGCCGATGTCGTTACCTTCAACCAGGTCCTCGACATCGACTTCCTGGTCAAGAAGGGCCTCATCTCCGCCGACTGGCAGAAGGACTTTCCCGACAACGCCTCGCCTTTCTATTCGCTGCCCTCCTTCCTGGTGCGCGCCGGCAATCCGAAGAACATCAAGGATTGGAGCGATCTCGTGCGCGACGACGTGCAGGTGATCTTCCCCAATCCGAAAACCTCGGGCAATGCGCGCTACACCTATCTTGCGGCCACCGCCTACGCCAAGGAAGCCTTCAAGGACGACGACGCCAAGGTGAAGGAGTTCGTCACCAAGCTGTTCAACAACGTGCCGGTGTTCGACAGCGGCGGGCGCGCCGCGACCACCACTTTCGTGCAGCGCGAAATCGGCGACGTACTCATCACCTTCGAGTCGGAAACGCGCGGCGTCCGCAAGGAGTATGGCGAGGACAAGTTCGAGCAGGTAACGCCTTCGGTCAGCCTGTTGGCGGAATTTCCGGTGGCGATCGTCGACACCGTTGCAGACGAGCATGGCACGCGCGATCTCGCCAAGACCTATCTCGACTTCCTCTATACGCCGGAGGGCCAGGACATCGCCGCCCGCAACGGCCTGCGGGCCCGGGACGCGGCCGTCGCCGCCAAATACAAGGCTGAGTTTCCCGACGTCCGCCTGCTGACGGTGGAGGACGTCTTCGGCGGCTGGGCCAAGGTCCAGGCCGAGCACTTTGCAGCGGGCGGCCTGCTCGACCAGACTTATGGCAGCCGCTGAGGCGATCTTCCAACTTTGACAGAAGCCGGCTTTGCCGGCTTCTTTGCTTTCGCGCCGCGAACGGTGATTTCTGGCACTTTCCGGGCGCATTCCGTCCAAAACGTTACAAAGAATCAACGCGTTTGTGCCTACCGTGAGAACGGACGGCTTGTTTTCGCGAACGGCTTCGCGTGATCAAACCGTCATGATTTGCACACAAACAGCCGCCAGACGCGGGTGGTTGGGGCTTCATGGGTTGACTCGGGGCATGCTTACCAAAAAAGGCAAATACGGCCTCAAGGCCCTCGTGCATCTGTCGGGCCTGCCGGTCGGCCAGCTCGCATTCGTCAACGACATTGCGGTCGCCAATAACATCCCCAAGAAATTCCTGGATGCCATCCTGGGCGAGTTGCGTAACGCCGGCTTCGTCCAGAGCCGCAAGGGCAAGGAAGGCGGTTACCGCCTTGCCCGGCCGGCTTCCGAGATCAAGATCGGCCATGTCGTGCGTGTCCTCGACGGGCCGCTGGCGCCGATCCCCTGCGCCAGCCGCACGCAATACCAGCGCTGCGAGGATTGCGACGAGGCGACCTGCCAGGTTCGGCACATGATGCTGGAGGTCCGGCAGGCGATCGCCGAGGTGCTGGACAACCGCAGCCTCGCGGCCATGCGCGACGCCGACAATGACGATTTCCCAGTCGAACTGACGTCGCAAATCTAGCGCGCGAGCAGGCTCAAGGCAGTCGCGACGGTGTCGGCGACCGGACGCGTGCCATCTAAGGTTATCGCCGCCTCGTCCGCCGCTGGCGCCTCGAGCGTGGCGAACTGGCTGTCGACTAGGCTTGCCGGCATGAAATGACCCTTGCGATTGCCGACGCGCTGTTTTGCTGTTGCCGGGTCGATTTCCAGGTAAACGAAAACGATATCCGGGCAAAAGCCGCGCAGGCGATCGCGGTAGCTGCGCTTCAGCGCCGAGCAGGCGGCGACCACACCTTGCCCGCTTGCGACCGACGCGGCCATCCGCTGGCCGATCGCGTCGAGCCAGCCCTCGCGCAGCGCGTCGGTGAGCGGCTGGCCGCTCGCCATGCGCGCGACGTTTTCGGGCGGATGCAGCCTGTCGCCTTCGATAAAGAGGGCGCCCAATGCCGCTGCAAGCGCTTCGCCGACGACCGACTTGCCGCAGCCGGCAACGCCCATCACCACGATGGCGGGTATCGTTCGAACAGTGCTCGCCCTCACGTCGTTCCCGGTCATGCAGGTCAGCGGCTTGCCGGCGCGCGGCCATAGAGCAGCAGCATGGCGACGATGACGACGCCGTAGATGATCTGCCGTCCCGCCTCCGGCATCTGCATGACAGAGAGAATGGACTGCAAGAGGGTGATCAGGATTACCCCGGCGACGGTGCCGAGATAGGAGCCGCGCCCGCCGAGGATCGAGGTGCCGCCGAGCACCACCGCGGCGATCGACGGCAGCAGATAGGCATCGCCCATCGACTGTGCCGCCTTGGAGGCATAGCCGGCCAACAGCACGCCGCCGAAGGCCGAGAGCCCGCCCGAAACCGCAAAGGCGATCATCACCACGCGCCTTGTATCGATGCCGGAAAGATAGGCGGCACGCTCGCGATTGCCGATGCCGTAAACGGTGCGGCCGAAGCCGGTGCGGGTCAGCACGAACACCATTGCGGCGCCGATCAGCGCCCAGATGAGGACGGCGTTGGGCACGGCAGGAACGGCAAAGCCGGTCGCCAGGTAGCGCATCGCACCGGTCGCCGAATCCTGCGGCGAGAAACCGCCCGTGTAGACCACCATCAGCCCCTGCGCGACGGCGTTGGTGGCAAGCGTGATGATCATCGAGGGAATGCGCAGATAGGCGACGCCGATGCCGTTGACGATGCCGATCAGAACACCGCAGAAGATGCCGAACGGAATGGCAAGCGCCACGCCGACGGTACCGTATGCGGCCGCGGCGCAGGCCATCATGGCGCCGGCCGCCACCGACCAGGGCACCGACAGGTCGATCTGGCCGAGCAGGATGACCAGCATCATGCCGGTCGCGATGACGCCGAGAAACGACGCCACCTTGAGCTGCTGCAAAAGGTATTCAGGCGACAGGAAGCTGCGCGAATAGAGGCTGCCGAGGAACAGCAGCAGCACGATACAGGCGAACGCCGTCAGCACCGCCGGGTCGGCGCGGCGGAGGAATTTCGGCATGCGGCCGGCGAGACCACTCACAGTCGTTTCGCTCACAGGAACCACTCCAGCCGGTTGCGGACCCGAAACAGGGCGAACGCGCCGAGGCTGACCGCGATCAGCAGAATGACGCCCTGGAACAGCGGCTGCCAGAGCGGATCGAAATCGAAGACGAACAGCAGGTCGCCGATGGTGCGGAAGGCAAGCGCGCCGAAGATCGCGCCGATGGCGCTGCCCTTGCCGCCGAACAGCGACACGCCGCCAAGCACGACCGCGGCAATCGAAAACAGCGTATAGGCGTTGCCGCTGGCATAGGCCGCATCACCGGTATAGGTGAAGAACGTCAGGAACAGCCCGCCGATCGCGGCAAGCAGACCGGCAAGCGCATAGGCGGCGAACTTTCCACGCCGGATCGGCACGCCGGACATGTAGGCCGCCATCTCCGAGGAGCCGGCTGCATAAGCGGCGCGGCCTAGCACCGACCGGCTGAACGGCACCCAGACCACGAGCACGACCGCCAGCAGCGTCACCAGACTCGCCGGCACAAAACCAAACAGGCGCCCGGTCAGCGCATCGGCGAGCCCTTCATTGACCGAGCCGCCGGGAAACGGCCGAAGCAGCAGCGCGATGCCGAAATAGACCGCGCCGGTGGCGATGGTGGCGACGATCGGCTGCAGGCGTCCATAGATGACGATCGCACCGTTGATTGCCCCGCACAGCAGCCCGGTTCCGAGCACGGCGAGGACGCCGAAGGCGGTCTCGATGCCGGTGCCGACGACCAGCCACGAGGCCAGGCAGTTGGTCAGCGTGAAGATCATACCGACCGAAAGGTCGATGCCGGCGGTGATCACCACCAGCGTTTGCGCCATGGCGACGAAGGCGAGCAGCACGCCCTTGTTCGAGGCCGTTTGTACGACGTTGGCGGTGAAGCCCGCCGGATGGTTCGAGGTGTAGATGACGAACATGACAACGAAGATGCCGAACGCCAGCAGCGTTCCGCGCTGTTCGGCAAGCCAGTAGCGCCAATCCTTCACGCGTCCGCTCCTTGCTTTGGCATCTCTTCGTGAATGTTGAGCGCGCTGGCGATCAGCGCCCGCTCGGTGATTTCGGCGCCGACCAGTTCGCGCTTGACCGCGCCGTCATAGAGCACCAGCACGCGGTCGCAGCAGCCGATCAGCTCGTCATAGTCGGTCGAATAGAAGAGGATCGCCGCGCCCTGGTCGGCAAGCTTGCGCATCAACTGGTAAAGCTCCTGCTTGGTGCCGACATCGATGCCGCGCGTCGGATCGTTGAGCAGGATGATGCGCGGCTGCCGCATCAGCCATTTGGCGATGACGACCTTCTGCTGGTTGCCGCCGGACAGTGCGCCGACCGGAATGTCGAGCCCGGCGGTCTTGATCGCCAGGAGACCGACCATGTCGTCGATCAGCCGCTGCTCGGCGGCGCGATCGATGATGCCGGCCCTGGACAGCCGGTCAAGGGCGGCGAAGGAGAGGTTTTCGCGCACCGTCATCGGCAGCATCAACCCTTCGGTCTTGCGGTCCTCCGGGATCAGCGCCATGCCGATCCGGTCATCGCGCGCCGCGGCCGGGCTGGCGATCGCCACCGGCCTGCCGTCGATCAGGATCTGGCCCGACAGGCCACGCAGCACACCGAAGAAGGCGAGCAGCAATTCGCGCTGGCCCTGGCCGTCGAGGCCGCCAAGGCCGACCACCTCGCCCGCCCCGACCGACAGCGAGACATCATGCAGCCGATCCGTCCATGACAGGCTGCGCGCCTCCAGAACCGGCGTGGCTGCGGCAGCCGCCCGTGCGGGCTTGGGCGGAAAGATGTGGCTGTATTCGCGCCCGATCATCAGTTCGACGACCTCGTTGTCGCTCTTGGTGCCGGCCGCGTAGCTGGCGACATTGCGGCCATTGCGGAACACCGTGCACTGATCGGCCAGCTCGGCGATCTCGTTCATGCGGTGCGAGATATAGAGCAGCGCC
The DNA here is from genome assembly GCF_040323975.1 of Mesorhizobium sp. M0019. Taxonomy (NCBI): domain Bacteria; kingdom Pseudomonadati; phylum Pseudomonadota; class Alphaproteobacteria; order Hyphomicrobiales; family Phyllobacteriaceae; genus Mesorhizobium; species Mesorhizobium sp. M0019. The sequence continues at coordinate 9,094 of NZ_JAMYVK010000073.1, forward strand.
AGCCCTTCCGAACGCAGCCGCTTCAACACGGCGAAAACTCTGGCGACGTCAGCCGCGGTCAGCGCCGAGGTCGCCTCGTCGAGGATCAGGATGCGCGGCTTGCGCGCCAGTGCCTTGGCGATCTCGACCATCTGCCGTCTCGAAAGAGGAAGATCCTTGACCAGCGCCAGCGGATGGATATCGGAGGCGCCGGCGCGAGCCAGGGCTTCTTCGGCGATGCGGCGCTGCGCCTTGCGGTCGATCATGCCGAAACGCTTCGGCGGATCGGAAATGACGATGTTGTCGGCAACGCTGAGTTCGGGGACGAGCGACAGTTCCTGGAAGATGCAGACGATGCCGGCCTGGTTGGCGGCGGCCGGCGAAGCGAAGGTAACTTCGCTTCCGTCCAGCATCATGCGGCCCTCGTCGGGCGCAACGACCCCCGCCATGACCTTGATCAGCGTCGATTTGCCGGCGCCGTTCTCGCCGAGAATGGCGTGGATGCTGCCTGGAGTGACCGACAGTTCGGCCTTCTCCAGCGCCCGCACGCCGCCATAGCGCTTGGATATGCCTTCCATGCGGAAGAGCGGAACCGCACCGTCCATCGGCCCTCCCCAGGCGCTTGGCAATCAGGATGTCGAGCGCCGACGCCCCGGGATTCCCGCGGCGTCGGGCTGTCGGAGTTTACTGGTTTTCCTTGCTCTGGCCCATGATTTCCTGCGCCGTGAAATTGATGCCGCAGGTCGGGAAGGAATTGCCGACGAAGAAATTGTCGGACTGATCGGGGAAGAAATCCTGGCCTGCCTTGAAGTTCGGATCCTCGACGATCGCCAGCGGCAGCTTGACCGCTTGCGGCACGACCTGGCCTTCAAGTGCTGCAATCGCCGTCTTGATGGCAACCGCGACCTGAGCCGGGCCGGTGCCGGCCGACGAGCATTTCAGGCCGTCAGCGGCGAACTTGGCGCAGAATTTGCGGAAGCCGTTCTCCGTCTCGCCGCCGAACGGCACGAACGGATGCTTGGCATCGATCATCGCCTGCACGATGCCGGTATCGCCGCCCTGTCCGGTAATGCCATCGAAGGGGCCGTTGGTGGCAATGGCATCGGCCGTAGCCTTTTGCGCAACGCCGTCATCCCACTTGCCGACGACCTCGGTGACATCCCATTTCTTGCCGGAAGCGTCGAGAACCTCGTGGATGCCGTTATGGCGATCGGTGTCGACGGACGTGCCGGCGACGCCGCGCACTTCCAGCACCTTGCCGCCGTTCGGCACGTGCTTGACCAGCCAGTTGGCCCACAATTCGCCAAGGCCTTTCTGGTCGACATTGACGTTGATGGCATCCTTGGTGTCGAGGATGTTGTCGAAGGCGACCAGCACCACGCCGGCTTCCTTGGCCCGCTTGATGACAGGACCGAATGCGGTCGGGTTCTGGGCGTTGACGACAATCGCGTCATAGCCGGAATCGATGAAATTGTTGATTGCCGAAATCTGGGCCGGCACGTCCTCGCCGGTCGAGACCACCTTGAATTCCTTGAGCTTGGCCGCGACCTCCGGCTGCGCTGCATAGGCCTTTGCCGTCTGCACCATCTGGATGCGCCATGTGTTGGCGATATAGCCGTTGGCCAGAGCGATGCGGTACGGGCCGTCTTTCTTGGGGAACTTGAAGAACTGCGTATCGGCCGACCAGGGCGCGAAGCAGTCAGGCTCGGCCGATGGCCCCTTGACGATTTCAGGATCGGCGATCGCCGACGAGCTCAGCATGACGAAAGCAGTGGCGGCAACGATACCGCCAACGAGTGACTTGATCATCGATATTCCTCCCAGTTGCAGTGTTGTTTGTTGTTACGCCGATGAATTTGCGCGTTTCCGGCCCGGCACCTCCCGCCGTACCCGTCGCGCGTTCAGGTGGCCGAATGCCGACCCGATCCCCTCCTTTGCTGCCCGGATAGTCCCACAAAAACTATCATATTAGACATAATAAACAAGCATGAGCTGTCGCTTATGTATAATAAACAGCCTCCCATCTTCTGAGCGAAGTACCGCCCGGCGATAACTGGTAGCGCTACCATTACGCAGTGTAAAGCGCCATTGCGTTGAAGCTCGCTTCAGCGCGCCGTGCTTTCACGTCGCTTGAGTTCGAAGCCAAGGTCGACAACCCGCTGCTCCGGCCTGTTGCCTTCGATCGCCGCAAGCGCCATGGCGACCGCCCGCCGGCCGATCTCGTAGCGGTAGGTCCGAACGCTGGTGACCGACGGAAAGGCCACCTCCATCATGTCGAGATCGTTGAAGCCAACGATGCCGATCGTTTTCGGCACGGCGATCGAAGCGCGGTGGCATTCGAACAGCACGCCAAGGGCGATATCGTCATTGTTACAGAACACCCCATCGAGGCTCGGCACCTTGGCCAGCGCGTCGCGGAACAATTCGCGGCCGAGGGTGACGCTGGAGGGCACTGGCGTCGTGGTGGTGAGCCTCGGATCGAACAGGCCGGCCGCCTCCATCGCCGCGCGATAGCCGGCAAGCCGCCGCTGCGAACGCGGATCCATGCGCGCACCGATGAAGCCGATCCGGCGATAGCCTGCCTCGATCAGATGTTCCGCAGCCGCCTTGCCGCCCTCGAAATGCGAGAAGCCGACCATCATGTCGACCGGATCGGGCCCGGTCTCCATCACCTGCACCACCGGACAGCCTGCCGTTTCCAGCAGTTTTCGCGAGGCCGGCGTCTGGTCGATGCCGGCCACGATCAGCGCCGCCGGGCGTTGCGGGCCAAACACCTGCAGCAGCCGCTCTTCCTCGAGGCCGGAATAGTGGGTGTTGCCAAGCTGGATCCGGAAAGGGCCGTCCGACAGGCTGTCGTAGATGCCGCGCACCACTTCGGCAAAGACGTTGTTGGTAAGCGACGGCACCAGAACGCCAAAGACCTCGGCGCGCGCCGAAGCCAGCGCCCGCGCATTCGGGTCGGGCACATAGCCGAGCTCGTTCACGGCCGACTCGATCTGGCGGCGCAGATCTTCCGAGACACGCCCCGGCTCACGCAGGGCGCGCGACACGGTAATGGCGCCGACGCCGGCCTTGCGGGCGACATCGGCGATGGTCGGGCGGCCGCCGCCGCGGCGCGAGCGCGGCTTGATCACCGTACTCGTCCGGACGCCGGGCAACCGCCCACACGCGACCGTGAAACGATGTTCAGCGTTTTTGAAACTGCTGCCATGCCAAACTGGCCCGTTGCCACACCTTGTCTGGCGTCGCGCAGCCTTCGGCTGTTGTCAAGCGACGGCCGGAGAGACTGTATCCGTACCGCTGTGCTTCAGGCCGCCACAGCAGCGCTGCGCCGGGCCTTCCACAACAGCAGCACTATGGCCAAAATATTCAGCAGGTTCCAGGCAATGCCGTTGAGGAACGCGGCGGCATAGGAGCCGGTCAGATCGTAGATCCAGCCCGACATCCAGCCGCCGATCGCCATGCCGAAGATGGTCGCCATCATGACGATGCCGACGCGCTGGCCAGCCTCCTTGGCTGGCATATATTCGCGCACGATGATCGCATAACAGGGCACGATGCCGCCCTGCGACAGGCCGAAGACCAGCGAGACGACATAAAGCGAGGCAAGCCCGTCGAACGGGATATAGAACAGCAGCGACAGGCATTGCAGCACCGAGCCGATCAGCAGGGTTTTCACGCCGCCGATGCGATCGGCAAGGAAACCCGAGCCAAGCCGGCTGACGACGCCCGCCGCCAGCATGATCGACAGCATATCGGCGCCATGCGCCACGCCGTAGCCGAGATCCATGCAATAGGCGACGATATGGACTTGCGGCATCGACATCGCCACGCAGCAGCCGAGCCCGGCGACGATGAGCAGCGCCTGCAAGGCCGCCGGCGACAGCGAGATCGGCTGCACCACGCGGCTGCCCGGCGATCCCGGAGCCGCCTGGGGCGGTGCGCCGCGCCGGAGCAGCAGGATCAAGGGCACCATGGTGACCAGACAGACGGCGCCGATCGCGGCATAGGTGAAGCGCCAGCCTTCGGTCTGCATGACATAGGGCATCGCCGTCGGCCAGATCGCTCCGGCGAGATAGTTGCCGGATGCGGCAGCCGTCACCGCGACGCCGCGGCGCCGGTTGAACCAGTGCGAGATGTCGGCGATCAGCGGCCCGAAGATCGCCGACGAGCCAACGCCGATCAACAGGCCCTGGACGAGGGTGAACTGCAGGATCGAACTGGTCAACGACGCCAGCAGGAAGCCGGCGCCAAGTGTAATCGCGGCAATCAGCGCCGGGATCCAATACCCCATGCGGTCGATGGCGCGGCCGAACAGCACATTGCCGGCGGCAAAGCCGACCATGGTCGCGGTGTAGGGCATCGAGGCAGCGGCGCGATCGACGCCGAATTCTGCCTGCACGGCAGGCAGCACCACGACCACCGCCCACATGCCGACCCCGCCGATCGTTGCCAGCAGCATCGAGATGCCCAGCCGTATCCAGGCATAGGCACTGTCGATGCCGGAACTTTCTGCCTGGCTTGAGACGATTGGGGTCAAGAGCTTTTCCTGTCCGCAGTTCTTGAATCGGCGGTTCTGACCACTATCGGCGCATTCGCATCGCCGAGCAGCGCCACGACAGGCAAATCCGTGGCTCCAGGGATTCGGGCCGAAGTGGAACAGGGGTGCGCCATAAGGCGTTTTCCTGGCAACGACCTAGTGGAAGGAGTTTGCCATGACCGCGCAACGGAAATGGTCCGCCGACGTCACCGAGCACAGCGACGCGCTGGACCTCGAGGAACACATCTTCGAATCCCACGATCCCAAGAAGATCGCCGCCTCGTTGAAGCGATCGGCCGAGCACAGCGACCGACGCAAGGCAGGGCCGTTTCAATCCGCCATGTCGATGCTGAATTTCTACATCAACCGCGCCGGCAAGAACCTGCCGGCGGCGCAGAAGAAAGTGCTGGAGGACGCCAAAGATGAACTGCGCGTCCTTTTTGGCCGCCCAAAGGAAGACTAGAATCGGTCACCATCGATTGGTTCTGCCAAATTCGGCTGAACTGGACCTAGTGACAGGGCCTCTTTGTCGCCAGTCTGCAGGCTCGGCTTGGATTCCCGAGCCCGCAAAAGCCTGGCGTCATGACGGTCAAGATCGGCATCAATCCCATCACCTGGAGCAATGACGACGTTCCGGCGCTTGGCGGGGATACGTCCTTGGAGACCTGCCTGTCGGAAACGGCGCTGGCCGGCTACCGCGGCACCGAACTCGGCGGCAAATTTCCGCGCCAGGCTGAAGTGCTTGGGCCGCTCCTGTCTTCCTATGGCCTGGAACTCGTCGCCGGCTGGTATGATGGCCGCATTCTCGACCGCACGGTCGACGAGGAATTCGCGGCGATCACCCCACATCTTCAGCTGTTGCGCGACCTTGGCGCCAGGATCGTCGTCTACGCCGACACCTCGCGCGGTCGCCATGACGGCATTTTCGCACCGATCTCCGAGCGTCCGCGCCTCGCCGACAGCGACTGGCCGTCCTATGGCGAGAAACTGACCGCCCTCGCCGACCGCATGGCTGCATTCGGGGTCGGCATGGCCTTCCACCACCACATGGGCACCATCGTCGAGACGGACGATGAAGTCGACAGGCTGATGGCGGCGACGGGCCGAAGCGTCGGCCTTTTGTTCGATACCGGCCACTGCCTGTTTTCGGGCGGCGACCCGCAATCGCTGCTGCAACGGCATCTCGACCGTATCGTGCATTTCCATTGCAAGGACGTTCGCAGGGCGGTGCTGGAACGGGCACGCCGCGAGGACATGAGCTTCATGGCGGCGGTAATGGACGGCATTTTTACCGTGCCCGGCGACGGCTCGGTCGATTTCCTGTCATTGCTGAAACCCCTCGCCGCGCGCGGCTATGAAGGCTGGCTCGTTGTCGAGGCCGAGCAGGATCCGGCCAAGGCGCATCCGCTGACCTATGCCAGCAAAGGCTATTTCTCGCTGCTCGCCACCGCCCGCGAGGCCGGCTTCGAAGTGGCGACTCGGAAGGCAGGCTGACCGGCCCGCATTGCGAGCCGGAGGAACATAATGGGCGCGCGCCTCGATGGGGTTAGCGAAGCGAAAGCGCCCGGCGATCCGCGCCGCCTTGCTCCCTGCGCGGCGCGGATCGCAGAATCCCGGCTCTGGATTTCAAACCCCGACTTTCAAGCTTGAGGCCGGCCGGAAGCCGTGCCTTGATGCAACCGAGGAGGAGCGACATGGCTTTCGAAGCTGCGCTTGGCATGGAACGGCTTTGCACCATCCGGGAGATTGCCGAGAAGGCGGAACTTGGCGCCGCCACCGTGCATCGTGCGCTGAAGAACAGCCGCGAGGTCCACCCCGAAACCAGGCGACTGGTGCTCGACACTGTCTGCCGGCTCAACGAGGAAAAGATCGCCCGCGCCGCCCGGTCCGTCGGGGGATAGTGCCGTGGCCGACCACATGCGCCTTTCCCTCGACATCATGTCGGTCGACCGTGCTTCGGAAGAACCGATGCATCGTCAGATCTACGGCGCCTTGCGACGCTTCATCCTTGACGGCCAGATCCCGCAGAACACGCTGCTGCCGTCGACGCGCTCGCTGGCCGAAGATCTGAAGGTCGGGCGCAACACGGTCATCGCCGCCTATGACCAGCTCCTTGCCGAAGGTTTTATCGAGGCGCGTGCCGGATCGGGCACCTGGGTGGCGCCGATCCAGCAGAACCGCCCCTTGGCATCCCTGCGCGCCGGACTGGCAGCGCCGCAAAAGCTGTCGCGGCGTGGCCAGACCATCGTCAACGGCCCGCAACCGCCACGCAATGCCGGCGTCATCAATTTCCATCCCGGCGTGCCTGAAACGGCATCGTTTCCGTTCACCATCTGGTCAAGCCTTCTGGTGCGCAATGCACGCAGCCGCGACGAGAGCCTGCTTGGTTATCTCTCCTTTGCCGGCCATCCCGGCCTGCGTCAGGCCATTGCCTCGACCATCGGCCTGTCGCGCGGCATCAGCTGCACCGCCGACCAGGTGATCATCGTCACCGGTGCGCAGGCGGCACTCGATCTCGTCTCGCGCGTGCTGATGGACGAAGGCGACCATGTCTGGATGGAGGAGCCCGGCTATCTCGGCGCCAAGAGCGCCTTTCTCGCCAGCGGTGCCAGGCTGGCACCGTTGAAGGTCGACCGGCGCGGCTGGCATCTTGCCGATCCGGAGCTGCCGCCGCCGCGGCTGATCTATGTGACGCCATCCTGCCAATGGCCGTTCGGCACCATCATGCGCATCGAGGAACGATTGCAGTTGCTCGACATCGCCGAACGCAACGGCGCCTGGATCGTCGAGGATGACTATGACGGCGAATACCGGTTCCGCGGCCGGCCGGTGCCGGCGCTGCGCGGGCTCGATCATGCCGACCGCGTCGTCTACATCGGCAGCTTCGGCAAGACGCTGATCCCGGCGCTGCGCATCGGCTATCTGATCGTGCCGCGCGAATTGTCGGTTCCGTTCGACCGGGCGGTGAGCATCACCGGCCAGTTCGCGCCGCTGATCCTGCAGGCAACGGTCAACGACTTCATCACCCAGGGCTATTTCGCCACGCACCTCAAGCGCATGCGCCGGCTCTATGCGCGCCGGCAGGCGAACTTCGTCAAGCTGTGCCAGGAGCATCTGGCCGAATGGCTGACCGTCACGGAAAACGATTCCGGCATGCAACTGCTGGCCAGCTTCGTCAGGCCCTATAAGGACAGCGACGTGGTCGCCGCCGCCCTCAAGGAGGGGCTCGACGTTCAGGGCATCTCCATCAACTACCACTCTACTGAACCCGAGCACGGCCTGCTGCTCGGCTACGCGGCAATGGACGAACGTCAGATCCTGCGCGCCGTGCTGGCGCTGCGCGCCGCGTTCCTAAGATTGGATAGAAGCTAGAGCCGGCTCTCCATCTCGTTCACCGCGGGGTTGAATCGGTCGTCCGCAGTGATTAGGAATATGGGGCGTCGGTCCTTGTTTTTCGGCGTTCGCGCAAAGCGCGCTTCCCAAGGCCGAAACGCCCCGAAAACCTGAAGCATGCCACCGCCGGTTTGGGCTGGCGGCGCATTCATCTGAACCATGAGGATTGCCATGAGAACCGCATCCTGTGCCTGCGGGCAACTGAGGATCTCCTGTAACGGAGAGCCGCAACTGGTCGCACAGTGCCACTGCCTCGACTGCCAGAAGCGGACCGGCAGCATGTACGGCGTCGCGGCCTTCTTTGCGCGCGACAAGGTAGAAGCCGAAGGCGACGCCAGTACCTACAGCCGGTCGGCTCGGAGCGGCCACCACGTCACTTTCCATTTCTGCCCGGGCTGCGGCTCGAGCGTCTTCTGGGAGCCCGAGCGAAAGCCTGAATGGATCGCTGTCGCGGTCGGCTGCTTCGCCGATCCCGCCTTTCCGGCCCCGGCGCATGTTGGGTGGGAAGAACGGCGTCATCCCTGGGTTTCCGGTTAGCGACGCCAACCCGCCAGGGCAGCGCTTTATCTTACTGGTTGATCTCGGGTTCAACGAGCTTCGCCAGATTTCGCAGCGACTCCTGCCAGCCGAGATAGCAGGCCTCAACCGGGATGGCGTCTGGAATACCTGCCTGCGTGATATTCACTTCGGTGCCGACCGACACTTTCTTCAATGTCACGGTCACCTCGATCTCGCCGGCCAGGTTGGGGTCGTCGAACCGGTCGGTGTAACGCAGTTGCTCATTGGGCACGAGCTCGACATATTCGCCGCCGAACGAGTGGCTGTCGCCGGTGGTGAAGTTGCGGAAGGACATTTTGAACGTACCGCCGACTTTCGCCTCGAAGTGATGAACCGTGCAGGTGAAGCCGTTCGGCGGAAGCCATTTGGCAAGTGCATCCGCTTCGAGGAACGCGCGGTAGACTTTCTCCGGGCTGGTTGTCAGAACGCGGTGCAGCCGTACGGTGCCGGGCATATCGTTAATCCTCCCTGTTGGTGATCGATGCTCCCTAGGACGAGCGGAGCCCGGCCTATCCGACACGGGCCTGCGGATTTTTTGGCGACCGGTTATGCCGGCCGGAATCCTCGCCCGGCCGCCGGACAAGGAACTCCGCCGCAGGGTAGCAAACCGCGCCGGATCTGGTCTAGTTCACACTGTCGAACTTCTGCAGATCAACCGGTGCCGCCTTGCGCAATTCGATATCATCGAGCGAAGCATTCTCCAGCGCCACGCGCGCCGCCGCGTCGATGTTGTGGATCATGTCCTGAATGTCGGCATCGCTGTGCGCCGGGTTCATGGCGACCATCACGGTGCGGTTGAGGATGTCGAGCGAGCGCTTGCCGAGGTCGTCGGAATAATCCAGCCGCAGGCCCTGGTTCTCGGACAGTGTGTAAGGATTGAGCGCCGGATGATGCGCGCCTTCATGCATCAGCACCTGGTCCCACTGGGTGAAATTGTGACGGCCGGTCTTGCCGGCAACGACGCTCGGAATGGTCTTCGAAAAAGTCTGCGCCGCCTGCTCGCTCGGCAGCAGGTACATCACCTGTGCGGCACAATCGTCGTCCGCGCTGTTCATCGGCGACGGCGTCAGCCCAAGATTGCTAAGGTGGCGGGTACCGGCCAGCACCGTCTTCTTCTCGGCCCGCATCGCCTCGATGATGCCGTCCAGCCGGTCGAGTTGGACGTTGAGCATCGCCCCCATCAGTTCGGAAGCACGCGCGCCGATGCCGGCGAAGGGTTTGATGCTGTCGCTTCTGCCCTGCCAGTAGAAATGGCAAGGGTCGATGGCGCAGCGCGCCCGCTCCGCCACTTTCGCATCGCTGGTGGCGATGCCGCCGCCCTCGCCCGAGGTCATGTTCTTGAAGTAGTTGAAGGAATAAGCGCCGGCATGGCCAATCGAGCCGAGCTTGCGGCCCTCATAGCCGCCGCCGATGCCTTGGCAGACATCCTCCAGCACCAGCAAGCCGCGCTTGGCAGCAATGTCCATGATCGCATTCATGTTGCAGGCCGCGCCCCACATATGCACCGGGATGACCGCCCTGGTGCGCGGCCCGATGGCATCGCGCAAGGCGATGGGATCGATGGTCAGGCTCTCGTCGATGTCGACGATGACTGGAATGGCCCCTACCGACAGCACCGCGGTCGCGGTCGCCATATAGGTGTGCGCCGGCACCAGCACTTCGTCCCCCGGGCCGATGCCGAGGCCGATCAGGCCGGCGGCGAGCCCATAGGTGCCGCTGGCGGCCAGCGCGAAATGCTCGACGCCAAGATGCTGCGCATAGCGGGCCTCGAAGCGGTCGCATTCGCTGTCCTTGCCGTAACGAAACAGCGCGCCCGAGCGGATCACCCTGGCAATGGCTTCGATTTCCTCTTCGCCGGCGGTGTACATGATAGGCCTCCAGTCACTTGATAGTGTGGGTCACTTGATAATGTGGTCGCTTGATGGTGTGGTCGCTTGATGGTGTGGACAGCCGTAGGCTTGTCGGCACAGTTTGAAAGAACCACTCCGCCGCTATTCGACCAAGCCATCTGCGCCCGGAAGACGGTTCCTATGACTGGTTTTGAACCGTGATTGGGGAAATCGGTAGCTAAGTGTCTCAGCCGGCAGGCAAATCGTACCCATCCGAATTCGCCAAAGTGGCCCTGTCGGAAACCCAGCTTTCGGCGTTCCATTCCGGCCAGTTGGGCAAACGGTTGGTTCCATGAAATACGGGACACATTTTGGAAGACCCTCGAAACCGGCGTGTCGGCAGAAAGGCGGCCGTTCGTGAATGCCGCCGGCTCCAGCAAACGGATCGTACTCCACGAGGACGATGTCGGCATGTGCCACGGCGCCAACAGCGCCTTCCTCGAATTGAGCGGGCTGGGCGTCTGCAGTTCCGGCGCGGTGATGGTGCCGTGCCCGTGGTTCCTCGAAATGGCCGAGAGCGCCGTCGCCAAACCTGACCTTGACCTTGGCGTTCACCTGACGCTGAACAGCGAGAAGCAGCATTACAAATGGCGGCCGTTGACCGCGCCGTCACGGGCGGCCGGCCTGACCGACGAATTCGGCTTCTTCTGGCCCGATGTGGCGACCACGCGCCGCAAGGCGGTGCCGCAGGCGGTCGAGGCCGAGCTTCGCGCCCAGATCGACACCGCCTATCGCGCCGGCATCGACGTCACCCATCTCGACGCCCATATGGGAGCGGCATTGTCGCCGGAATTCTGCAACATCTACATCAAGCTCGGGCTCGAATATCAGCTGCCCGTGCTGCTGACCAAGACGCTGTCCGCCTATTCCCCCAACGACAATCTGGTCGGCGTCACCGAGGAGGCGTTCCAGCGCGGCGTGGCGCTGGCCCGCGCCGGCGGCTTTGCCATTTTCGACGCCGCCATCCAGACGACCTGGGGCCGGCCGCGTTCCAGGCCGATCGAGCCGGCTTACAAGGCGCTCATCGAGGGTGTGCGCGAGGGCCTGACCTTCTTTTGCCTGCATTGCAACGCGCCCGGTGAACTCGAGCTGATCGAGCCGCGCTCCGCCTATATCCGCACCGAAGAGTACGAGCTGTTCCGAGACCAGGGCTTTCGCGACTGGCTCGCCGCACAGCCGATCGACGTCATCGGCATGAAGCCGTTGCGCGAGGAGCTTCGCGCCACGCTCTCGGCCGGGCGATTATCAACAACAGCCCGCGGCAACAACGCGGGCGAACAGCGATCGGCGTCGGCAAAGGCCCGCAAAGCGGCCACCCGATCCGCAACGTGAGCCGATCGTCGCGGCCGGAAAACGGCGCCAGAGGGATTGGAACTGCAACGACAAATGGGAGAATAAGATGAAAACTCTTCTGAAAGTGGCATTGGGCGCCTTCGTTTCGGCGGGCCTGATGACAGGTATCGCGCATGCCGCGGGCCTGAAGGATCCGAAGGACGTCCGCATCACCTTCGTAGTGCATGGGTCGGCGTCCGATCCCTATTGGTCGGTGGTCAAGCGCGGCGTCGATGACGCGGCCGCCCTTACCGGCGCCAAGGTCGAATATTACGCGCCGCAGGTCTTCGACGTGGTCGAGCAGGCCCGGCTTCTCGACGCCGCCATCGCCACCAAGCCGGATGGTATCGCCGTCTCCATCGCCGACGCCAATGCGCTCGGCAAATCGGTCAAATCCGGGCTTGCCGCCAATATTCCCATGGTGGTTCTGGATTCCGGCGAGAAGGAAGGCGCCGAGCTCGGCACTACGCTCTATGTCGGCACCGTTTCCGAATATGATTCCGGCAAGAAGGCCGGCGAGCGGCTGGCCAAGGAAGGCACGCTCAAGGTCGTCTGCATCAACCACGAGGTCGGCAATGTCAGCCTCGACCAGCGCTGCCAGGGCCTCAATGACGGGCTGAAGCCCTCCGGCGGCGGCACCGAGGTTCTGGCCGTGGCGCCGGATCCCGCCGACGTCCAGCGCCGCACCGAGGCCTATCTGTCGGCGCATCCGGACACACAGGCGGTCTTTGCGCTTGGCGCCACCGCCGCCAATCCGCTGATCCCGATGTTCCGCGACAAGGAACTGTTCGGCAAGCTCAAGCTCTACACGTTCGACATCAGCCCGGAGGTCCTCGATTCTGTCGTCGCCGGCGAAATGGGCTTCGGCATGGACGCCCAGCAATATCTGATGGGCTATTTGCCGGTGATCTATCTGGTCGAGCAGGCAACGCACGGTTTCTGGCCGCAGAACAACGCCTATACCGGACCGCTGTTCATAGACTCGCCGGAAAAAGCCAAGGCGATCCTGGCCCTCGCCAAAGAGGGCATCCGCTAGGCAAGCGCTCCGACGGAACGGGAGAATGCGCCAAGCGCTCTCCCGATCCGTTCGAAGATTGCGAATTGAGCGATTGGAGAGCCTAATGGCGGTCGTGGAAGACAAGGCGATACCTCCGGGCGAACTGAAGGCGACCGACCGCTTCGGCATGACGTCGAAGCGGGCCGCCGGCGCCGACGAGCGGCTGGCCAGCACCGGCAAGCTGACCCAGTGGCTGCGCCGGCCGGAAGCCGGTGCCGCCGGTGGGCTGCTTGCGACGATCATCATCTTTGCGCTGCTGCCGGGCGCGGCAAACCTCTATTCGCTGCAGGGATCGATGACATTCCTGACGCTGTCGGCGGAGCTCGGCATCGTCGCCACCGCGGCAGCACTCCTCATCATCGCCGGCGAGTTCGATCTTTCGGTCGGCTCCATGGTCGGCTTCGCCGGTGTCGTCATCGGGCTGACGGTGAAGTTCTGGGGACTGCCGCTATGGGGCGGCATAGCCTGCGCCTTCGCCGTTGCCATCCTCACCGGCTATCTCAACGGTCTGATCGTGGTGAAGACGCGCCTGCCCTCCTTCATCGTCACGCTCGCCACGCTCTATATCCTGCGCGGATTGTCGATCGGCATCACCCGCGCCGTCACCGGCCGCACCCAGATCCCCTACATCCTCGAAGGGGCGCCGGACCCGGCGACGGCTGGCCTGTTCAACGGCCATCTGCTCACCGGCCTGTTCCACTGGATGGGCGCGCAAGGCTGGATCGCCACCCGCAGCGACGGCATCCCGTTCGTTGCCGGCATTCCGATGTCGATCGTCTGGTGGCTCGGCCTGACGGCGCTGGCCGGCTACGTGCTCACCCAGACGAAATACGGCAACTGGATCTTCGCCACCGGCGGCGACCTGATCGCAGCCCGCAACGTCGGCGTGCCGGTCGATCGCGTCAAGATCAGCCTGTTCGTCTACACCGCTTGCGCGGCGACGCTGCTTGCCACCATCCAGGTGATGGAGGCGGGCTCCGCCGACACCACGCGCGGCCTGCTCAAGGAATTCGAGGCGATCATCGCCGCCGTCATCGGCGGCGTGCTGCTCACCGGCGGCTACGGCACCGTCTATGGCGTGCTGTTCGGCGCGCTGATCTTCGGGCTGGTGCAGATGGGCATCTTCTACACCGGCATCGACACCGACTGGTTCAAGGTCTTCCTCGGCATCGTCATCCTGATGGCCGTGCTGGTCAACAACTACATCAGGCTGAAGGCGCTCGGCCGCGGAGGTGGCAAATGACCGAACCGGCCCAAATGACCGAACCCGCGATGGAACTGCGCGGCGTCAGCGTCAATTTCGGCTCGGTGCGCGCCCTCCAGGACATCGACATCAAGGTCTATCCGGGCGAGGTCCACTGCCTGCTCGGCGATAACGGCGCCGGCAAGTCGACGCTGATCAAGGTTTTGTCCGGCGTCTACCGGCCGGGCAAGGGCGAAATACTGGTCGACGGCAAGCCGGTCACCTTCCGCAGCCCGCGCGATGCGCAGGAGCTCGGCGTGGCAACGGTGTTCCAGGACCTCGGCATGATCTCGCTGATGTCGATCACCCGCAACTTCTTCCTCGGCCGCGAGCCGACCAAAAGCAGCCTGCCCTTCTCGCGCATCGACAAGGAGCGCGCCAACACCATCGCCAGGCAGGCGATGGCCGATATCGGCATCGACGTGCGCGACCCGACGCAAGCCGTCGGCACGTTGTCGGGCGGCGAGCGCCAGTCGGTGGCGATCGCACGCGCCGCGCATTTTGGCGCGCGCGTCCTGATCCTCGACGAGCCGACCTCGGCACTCGGCGTCCACCAGGCGGCGATGGTGCTGAAGTTCATCATCGAAGCACGCATGCGGGGCCTGGCCGTCATCTTCATCAGCCACAACATCCACCATGCCTATCCGGTCGGCGACACCTTCACGCTGCTCAACCGCGGCCGCAATCGCGGCACCTACGCCAAGTCGGAGATCTCGCGCGACGAGGTCATCTCGATCATGTCGGGCGGCGAGGATTTGAAAGCGGTCGAGGCGGAGATTGCCGGCCTGCTTGCCCAGATCGGCAACCGGCCGCCTGCGGCGCCTTGAGCTGACAATCGGACATTGCGGGGAATGATCCAATGAGCAGGTTACGCGTCGGGGTCGTCGGCGCCGGCATGATCTCGCAGGTCGAGCATCTCCCCAATCTGCTGCGCCTCGGCGAATTGTTCGAGCTGGTCGGGGTCGCCGATCCCTCCAGGATTTCGCGGCAGTTCGTCACCGACACCCATGGCATTGCCAATTTCGAAACGATCGACCAGCTCTTCGACCAACGCCTCGACGCGGTGGTGATCGGCTCGCCGGACCCGCTGCATCACGAACAGGTGCTGGCGGCGCTGGCGGTTGGCCTGCATGTCTTTTGCGAAAAGCCGCTCTGCTATTCGCTGGCGGAAATCGCCAAGATTGTCGCCGCGCGCGATGCCGCCAGGAAAATCATGCAAGTCGGCTATATGAAGCGCTTCGATCCGAGCTATCGGCTGGCGCTCGCTTCGCTGCCTGGAACATCAAGCACGCTGCGTTCGGTCTCGGTGGAAGTGAACGATCCCGACGCCTGGCCGTTCATCGCCCACCAGCCCTACAGGCGCGGCACCGATATCCCGAAGGACATGATCGCCGCTGTCGCGGCCAAGCAGAAGCGCCAGGTCGAACACGCCATTGGCGTGCCTTTCACCGATCTCGCTTTCCGTGGATTTACCGGCGCTTACAGCTCGGCCTTGATTCACGATGTCAATGCCGTCCATGGCCTGCTCGATGCGCTCGGCGTGCCGGACGGCGAGGTCGTCGGCGCGCAGATCTTTGCCAATGGCGACGGCGGCCAGGGCGCCGTCAGGCTGCTGGACGGGCAGGCACTGTGGACCATGACGCATCTCACCGTGCCCAAGCTCGCCGACTACAAGGAGCGGATCACGCTGTTCTTCGACGATGCCAGCCTCGAGCTCGAATTCCCCTCGCCCTGGCTCAATCATCATCCGGCCCGGCTGACGGTGACGACCTCGGACGGTCACACGCTGTCGAAGAAAGATTTGCGTGCCGGTTACGCCGAAGCCTTCGTCGAAGAGATGCGTGGCTTCTGGGCGGCGATCGTCAATGGCGATGCCGTCGTCAACCCACCCGAACACGCCGCCCGCGACCAGGCGCTGCTGATCGGGCTGACCCGGCGGCATCTCGCGACCGCACCCTTCGATTGAGCGCTAAAACCCTGATGCCGAACGGCCGTTACCTGGACTTGATGACGCTGTCGGTATTGGCCAGCAGCTTGCGCACCGCATTGCGCGCCGCGTCCGGCCGCTGCAGGCGGATGCTCTTCTCGATTGCCTCATGCAGCCTCTGCGCATGCTGCAAATCGTCCAATTCCCGCGTGGTATAAGCGAACAGATGATCGAATGCCGATTCGATCAGCACGCCGAGCGGCACCAGCAGATCGTTGCCCGAGGCGCGCAGGATGGCGAGGTGAAACCGCGTGTCGGCGCGCGTGCGCTCCTGCAGATTGGTTGCCTCGCCCATCTCGCGGCAGGCCTGGCTGATCTCGGCCATCTGCTCGTCGGTGCGCCGCATGGCGGCAAAGGCGCTGGCCTCCGGCTCGATGATGTGGCGGAATT
>NZ_JAMYVK010000074.1:0-22068 GCF_040323975.1 Mesorhizobium sp. M0019
CACCGCGCTCGCGCAGCCGCCCCCAATCCGTTGTCCCCACTGCCGCGGAACCCTCTCCGCTAAAAATCTGCCAAAGTAGTGCTAGACACGGAAGCCAAATCCGACATGTGAGGAAACATCATGACCACCAAGCTCGACATCGCCCCCAACTCCGATCGCGAGCTGGTTCTCGCCCGCATCATCGATGCGCCGCACGAGAACGTCTATCGCTGCTGGACCGAGCCAAAGCTGTTGACGCAATGGTTCTCGCCGAAGCCGTGGATGACGCCACGCGCCGAAATGGATGTGCGGACCGGTGGCTCCACCCTTGTCGTCATGGCCGATCCCGACGGCAAGGAGTTCCCGAATCCAGGCATCTTCCTCGAAGTCGTACCGGGCAAAAAGCTCGTCTTCACCGATGCCTATACGAAGGCGTGGGAGCCGTCCGAAAAGCCGTTCATGACGGTCGTGCTGACCTTCGAGGACGAGGGCGAGGGCAAGACCCTCTACATCGCCCGGGTTGCGCATTGGTCGGTCGCCGACCGCGAACAGCACGAGAAAATGGGTTTTCACGACGGCTGGGGCCAGTGCGCCGAACAGCTTGAGGAGGTCGCCAAGCGACTTTGATGCAAACGGGAGAGGGAGACTGATGTCCAGATCGATATTTTTCGCCATTTTCGCCTCGGCCGCCGCGCTATTTGCCGCGCCGGGCACCATCGACGCAGAGGAGGCCAAGCCCGCCATGACGACCGCAACCGCAACACTGCCGACGCCGGAAAAATCCGGCCTGCTGCCGATCAACGGCCTGAACTATTATTACGCCGTCTACGGCAAGGGCGAGCCGCTGCTTCTGCTGCATGGCGGCCTCGGCACGACCGACATGTTCGCGCCGATCCTGCCAAAACTTGCCGAAGACCGCACCGTCATCGGGGTCGACCTGCAGGGCCATGGCCGCACCGCACTCGGCGACCGGCCGCTCAGCCTGGAGGCGATGGGCGACGACATGGCGGCGATCGTCAAGGCGCGGCTACGACAAGGTCGACGTGATGGGCTATTCGCTGGGCGGCGGCGTCGCCTTCCGCATGGCCGTCCAGCATCCCCAAACGGTGCGCCGCCTGGTGCTGGTCTCGACCGGCTACGCCGCGGACGGCTTCTATGCCGAGATGCGTGGCCAACAGGCACAGGTCGGCGCGGCGATGGCCGACATGATGAAGGACACACCGATGTACAAATCCTACGTCGCGGTTGCGCCGCATCCGGAGGATTTTCCGAAACTGCTCGACCAGCTCGGCGCCTATATGCGCAAGGACTACGACTATTCGGCCGACGTGCCGAAGCTGAAAATGCCGGTGATGCTGGTGTTCGGCGACAGCGACATGTACCGGCCCGAGCACGAGATCAAGTTCTATCAGATGCTCGGCGGCGGGTTGAAGGACGCCGGCTGGATGCGCGAGAACCTGTCGCAGAACCGCCTGGCGATCGTGCCGAACCGCACCCACTACGATGTGTTCTTCGCGCCGGAACTGACAGCTGCCGCGCTGCCGTTCCTCAATGGCCAGACCAAGGTCAAGACCTGGGACGAGGTCGTCAACGAAACGAACTGACGCCCAGTCAATTGTCTGCCGGCCGTCTTCCGCGAGATGGCCGGCATGTCGCCCATGGGGCCTTGGCCCGGCGCATCGGCCAATCGTGTATTGGCCGCATCACAGCTATAGATGGCGCCATCAAAGCTTTTCAATTGACGCTGCCACGCCTATCGATAGGTATGCCGCCTATCCTCACAGGGCAGGGACGCGGGTGATGGCAAGATATCAGGGCGGGTGTTTGTGCGGTGCGGTGCGCTACCGCGCCGAGGCGGCACCGATCAATGAGCGCGTCTGCCATTGCCGGTTGTGCCAGAAGGCGCTGGGTGCCGCCTTCAACGCGCGCGTGCTGTTCCGCATCGATGATGTGACGGTCGACGGACCGCTGGCGACGGTGAATTCCTCGCCCGATCTCAAGCGCGGCTTTTGTCCGCGCTGCGGCACGACGATGTTTTCCCGGCGCGATTCCGCCGGCATTATCGGCATCACCACCGGCTCGCTCGATGATCCCTCGTTGTTCAGGCCTGAGATGCATATCTGGACCGCCTCGAAGCAGCCCTGGGTGCAGATCGACGACGGCCTGCCGCAGTTTGAAGGCGCGCCACCTCCGGCTTGAGGTGGAATCTGGACAAAATTTAATCCGAAGCGACACGAGATAGCCGGCAAAGCGTCATTGGCGGGCCATCATTGCTGCCTATCTATTGGCATGCGGGCAGGCAGTCGAGGAGGCGACGGATGAACGACAGCATCAACACCCTGGATGAACTCTTGAGCGATCCGATGATCAAGCTGGTAATGGAGCGCGACCGCGTGCAACCGGCACAACTTCGCACGCTGCTCGAAGAAAAGGTCCGCCGGGTAGACGATGATGCGCCGGTCAACGATCGCTTTGTACCGCCGGCCCACCTGATGGCCACGACCTGTCACAAGCTGTGGTTGTGCAGCTAGGGTCTTGAAGCGGTCAGCCGGAATTTGCCGGCAAATAGCTGTAATGGCTGCGGAAATAGGCAAGCTTGAAGCCGAGGCGTGCATAGTTGCGGTAGGCTGGCCCCTCACGTTCGGCTCGCGGCGCCTCGATATCGGCCACGAACAGTTTTGCACCGGCCGCAAGTCCGTCGCGCACCATCGCTTCGCCGAGCATTGCATCGAGGTCGAAGCTCGGCGCCATGATGCCGGGCACCGGCGCGTCGATGCCGCTCCAGGCCATGCCGTCGGCGCCGATGAACATCGAGCGCACCGCCGCCACCGCGTCTTCCCGCCGCAGCATGTAATGATGCCAGCCGCGTCGGCCGGCCAGCGCCAGCAACCACGGTGAGGTCGGCAACCGATATTGGCTGTCGATGAACCCAGCCCATTCCCTTGCCGTTGCCGGCGTCACCCGCTCGACCGAGACATCCTCCGTCGGGAAAAGCGGCTCAGCGGGCAATGGCGTCGCGTCGCGAAAGATGCGTTCCCAGCCGCCCTGACGTTGCAGGCCGCGCGCCTCGAGCCAGCAGCTGAGCGTCGCGGGCTCGGTGTGTGGATTGGTGTAGAACCAGGGCCGCAGAATGCCGGCGTCGCGATAATGCGCCAGAAGTGCGTCGAGCCGGCTCTCGGTGGCCGCGCTCTCGACGCCGAAATTTTTGACACAGTTGAAATGGATGAACGGGATCGTCGTGCAGGTGGTCCAGACGAGATCGCCATCTTCGGCGATGGCAAGGCTTTGCCTTGCGGCAAAGTCTGCCGGGGCGGCGCGATAGAGATCGAGCCACGCATTGACCTCGGCGCGTTCGATGGCGCGACTGAGGTTGCGAGGTATCTCGTCGACCCCGATGGCGGGCGAGCATGGCTCCGGCGGGACTACGGGCTGCAATTCTGACAGGGCGGCGGGCTGCATGACGTCCTCCACGTGGTGCCTTACACCGTAAGATTAGTAGAGACTAATCTCATGCCGTGAGTTGTCAAGCCGAGGCAGCGACGTGGCCGAACATTGGAGGGACAGCACACCTCCGCCCGGCCAACGTCCCGCTGCAAAGCCCTAACAATTCGATTCAAACTTTGTTGGTAGTTTCTTGTTAGGAATCCAGCTTGGTTTGTCCGGCGGCGTTGTCCTGCCTTCGGTCTGTTGTGTTTTGCGTACAGGTCCAGATGCGGTTATCAGGCGTCGTCATCTTTTCGATCGCAGCGCTGTGCCTTGCCGGCTGCACGTCAACCTCCGGCGTCGATGCGCTGCAAGTGCCGTCCAGCGAGACCACCAGCTCGGTTGTGCGGCCACCCGCGCCGGTGGCGTCCGTGGCGAAAACTGATGCTGCGCCCGCTTTTGCCGAACAGGAGCAGGACGAACAGCCGGTCGCGATGGACGTACCCGATCAGAACGTCGAACCGCCGGCCGAGGTGATCGCGCTGATGTCGCCGCCGAAGCGGCTGACACGCGCGGCACCAGCAATGCTTGCCGAACCGGTCACGCGCTATGGTTTTCGCGATGCCAAGCCGATCAATTTCGGCAAGGCATCCTCGCCGAGGCGTCTCGCCGTCCACGGCGTCGACGTTTCGCGCTGGCAGGGCAATGTGAACTGGGGAAAGCTGCGTGCCCAGGGCGCCAACTTCGCCTATATCAAGGCCACCGACGGGGGCGACCATCTCGACCCGATGTTCACCAGAAACTGGCGCAGTGCCGACGCCGCCGGCCTCAAGCGCGGCGCCTATCACTTCTTCTATTGGTGCCGCACCGCCGGCGAGCAGGCCGATTGGTTCATCCGCAACGTGCCGCGGGTCGAGGGTGCGCTGCCGCCGGTGATCGACGTCGAGTGGAACGGCGACTCCAGCTGCAAGCGCCGCCCATCGCGGCAAAAGGTGCTGGAAAAGATGCAGGTGTTCATGGACAAGCTCGAGCGCCACTACGGCCAGCGGCCGATCATCTACACCGCGCCCGACTTCTACCGTGACAATCTCAGGGGCGCCTTCCTCGATTATCCGTTCTGGCTGCGCGCCGTGGCGGCGCACCCGTCAAAGGTCTATCCCGACCGCAAATGGCTGTTCTGGCAATATTCCGGCTCCGGCCTGTCGCACGGCGTAAGAGGCCGCATAGACCTCAACGTCTTCCACGGCGATGAGAGGGCCTGGCGCGACTGGGTGGGCGGCCGGCAGATGGTGGCCGAGGCGGAGTAGCGCGGCAGCTTCTTCCTTCTCCCCATGTGGGAGAAGGTGGATTGGCGCGCAGCGCCAAGACGGTTGAGGGGTGTTGGACGGAGTGCGTCGGTGCCAAGCTGGAGCACCCCTCATCCGACCTCGCTTCGCGAGGCCGCCTTCTCCCACAAGGGGAGAAGGGGAGGCGCCGCGCCATCCCCTTTGGTTGGTCTCGAACGTCGGCCCTTATCTGAGGATTCCTTGGAGGTCGTCCCCAGGATTGGATAACGTCGCCCCATGCCGCATCAGCCCGTTGCGCCCACCAAACGTCGCTTCGCCCGCTCAATGCGACGCGAGCCGACGGAAGCGGAAGACCGCCTGTGGCACGAACTGCGCGGACGTAGGCTCGATCGCATCAAATTTCGGCGCCAAGTTCCGGTCGGCAAGTTCATCGCCGATTTCATTTGCGCCGAGGCCAGACTGATCATCGAGATCGACGGCAGCCAGCATGCGGATTCGAACTATGACCGGGAGCGGGACGCCGAACTTAAGGCGAGGGGCTTTCCTGTACTGCGTTTCTGGAATGACGACGTGCTGCGGGATCTGAAGGCAGTCTGCGACACCATCATCGCTTACGTCCGCGATGACAGTTTGCAGCCTTGGCGGTAATAGCGCGCTCTTCCCTTCTCCCCCTGACAAGGGGAGAAGGTGGCTCGGCGCGGAGCGCCGAGACGGTTGAGGGGTGTTGGACGGAGCGCCGCCGGTGCCAAGCTGGAGCACCCCTCATCCGACCGAGCTTCGCTCGGCCACCTTCTCCCACAAAGGGGAGAAGGGAGGGCGCGACCTCAGCTCCTCAGCTACACCCGCTCGTGGCCCCGCAAGTATCGCACTTCTCGCAAGTCCCGTTCCGCACCATCGTGAAGTTGTGGCATTCCGAGCATTCGTTGCCGGTGTAGCCTTGCATCAGCGACTGCTGGCGCCGGTTGGCGGCAAGCGCTTTTGCTTCGGCTGCTTCCTTCGCCGCCTCGTCGGTGAACAGCTCCGTCGGGTCGGACGCTTCCGCGTA
The DNA here is from genome assembly GCF_040323975.1 of Mesorhizobium sp. M0019. NCBI lineage: Bacteria > Pseudomonadati > Pseudomonadota > Alphaproteobacteria > Hyphomicrobiales > Phyllobacteriaceae > Mesorhizobium > Mesorhizobium sp. M0019. The sequence goes on from NZ_JAMYVK010000074.1 coordinate 5,734, forward strand.
GACGATGTCCTCGACCAGTTCCCTGGCGCGCTCCTCGTAGTCGCGCTTGTAGGCGACGGCTTCGTCGCTTGCCGGTTTTAGCGTCAGCACGTTGGAGCCGGAGAAAGCGGTCGGGGCGGTACGGGCTGGAGTTCCGGAACCGGAACCCGCAAAGCCTTTCGGCTCGGCGCCCATGCCCGACACCAGCTTGACCGGCGAGGCGCCGCGGGTCAGGCCCTTGGAGAAGGGCGTCGCCTTGCCTTCATTGATGCCGCGTCCGAGTGCCGTCTTGTCGAAATCCGACTGGTCGACATGGGCGAGATCGTGGCGGCCGAGATAGGAGACAGCCAGTTCGCGGAACACGTAGTCGAGGATCGACGTGGCGTTCTTGATGGCGTCGTTGCCCTGCACCATGCCGGCCGGCTCGAACTTGGTGAAGGTGAAGGCCTCGACATATTCGTCGAGCGGCACGCCATATTGCAGGCCGAGCGAGATGGCGATAGCGAAGTTGTTCATCATCGCCCGGAAGGCGGCACCTTCCTTGTGCATGTCGATGAAGATCTCGCCGATACGGCCGTCATCAAACTCGCCAGTGCGCAGATAGACCTTGTGGCCGCCGACGACCGCCTTCTGGGTATAGCCCTTGCGGCGGTTCGGCAGTTTCTCGCGGTCGCGGTAGAGACGCTCGACGACGCGCTCGACGATCTTCTCGGTCACCTGCACGGCGCGCTGTGCGGCCGGTGCCGCGATCAGCTGCTCGATGGCTTCGTCCTCGTCGTCTTCGACGTCGGCAAGCAACGAGGCGTTGAGCGGCTGCGACAGCTTCGAGCCGTCGCGATAGAGCGCGTTGGCCTTCAGCGCCAGCTTCCACGACAGCATGTAGGCGCCCTTGGCGTCTTCCACCGTCGCGTCGTTCGGCATGTTGATGGTCTTGGAGATGGCGCCGGAGATGAAGGGCTGCGCCGCCGCCATCATCATGATGTGGCTGTTGATCGACAGCGAACGCTTGCCGATCTTGCCGCACGGGCTGGCGCAGTCGAACACCGGCAGGTGTTCGGCCTTCAGGAACGGCGCGCCTTCCAGCGTCATCGCCCCGCAGACATGGATGTTGGCGGCCTCGATGTCCTTCTTCGAAAAGCCCAGCGCCGGCAGCATCTCGAACGAGAAATCATTGAGCTGCTCGTCGGTGAAGCCGAACGTCTCCTTCACCCAGTCAGCGCCCAGCGTCCACTGGTTGAAGACGAATTTGATGTCGAAGGCCGACTTCAGCGCGGCATTGAGTGCTGCGATCTTTTCGTCGGTAAAGCCTTTTGCCTTGAGCGAGCCGGGGTTGATGCCCGGCGCCTGGTTGAGATTGCCGTGGCCGACGGCATAGGCCTCGATCTCGGCGATCTGGGCCTCGGAATAGCCGAGCGTGCGCAGCGCTTCGGGCACCGCGCGGTTGATGATCTTGAAATAGCCGCCGCCGGCGAGCTTCTTGAATTTTACCAGCGCGAAGTCGGGCTCGATGCCGGTGGTGTCGCAATCCATCACCAGGCCGATCGTGCCGGTCGGCGCGATCACCGTTGCCTGCGCGTTGCGGTAGCCATGCTCCTCGCCGAGCTCGATGGCGCGGTCCCAGGCGGCCTTGGCATGGTCGGCAAGCTCCTGCTGCCTGAGATCGGAGGCGACCAGCGGCACCGGGTTGACGGCTAGCTTCTCGTAGCCGTCCCTTTCGCCATAGGCCGCGCGGCGGTGGTTGCGCATGACGCGCAGCATGTTCTGCGCGTTGCGGTCGTAGTCGGGGAAGGCGCCGAGCTCGGCGGCCATTTCGGCCGAAGTGGCATAGGCCGTGCCGGTCATGATCGCGGTGAGGGCGGCGCAGATGGCGCGGCCCTCGTCGGAATCATAGGGAATGCCCGAGGTCATCAGCAGGCCGCCGATATTGGCATAGCCGAGGCCGAGCGTGCGGTACTCGTAGGAAAGCTTGGCGATCTCCTTCGACGGGAACTGCGCCATCATGACGGAGATTTCCAGCACCATGGTCCACAGCCGCACCGTGTGCTCGTAGGCTGATATGTCGATCGTGCCGTCGGCATTGCGGTAGGGCAGAAGGTTGATCGAGGCCAGATTGCAGGCGGTGTCGTCGAGGAACATGTATTCCGAGCACGGGTTGGACGCCCGGATCGCACCGGCCGAGGCGCAGGTGTGCCAGTCGTTCATCGTCGTGTTGAAATGCAGGCCCGGATCGGCCGATGCCCAGGCGGCATAGCCGATCTTTTCCCAGAGATCGCGCGCCTTCAGCGTCTTCAGTACCTTGCCGTCCTTGCGGGCGGTGAGATGCCAGTCGCCGTCCTGCTCGACGGCGCGCAGGAAATCGTCCTTCAGCGACACCGAATTGTTGGAATTCTGGCCGGAAACCGTGAGATAGGCGTCCGAATCCCAGTCGGTGTCGTAGGTCTTGAACGACATCGAGGTGTAGCCCTGCTTTGCAAACTGGATGACGCGGTAGATGTAGTTCTCCGGCACCGCGTCCTTCTTGGCCGCCTTGATCTCGCGCTTCAGCGCGGTGTTGACCGCCGGGTCGAAGCAGTCGTCGCCATTGCCTTCGCAGTTGATGCAGGCCTTCATGATCGCTTCGAGATGCTTCTTGACGATCTTCGAGCCGGTGACCAGCGAGGCGACCTTCTGCTCCTCATTGACCTTCCAGTCGATGAATTCCTCGATATCGGGATGATCGGCGTCGACGATGACCATTTTCGCGGCGCGACGCGTCGTGCCGCCCGACTTGATGGCGCCCGCCGCGCGGTCGCCGATCTTGAGGAAGCTCATCAGCCCCGACGAACGACCGCCGCCCGACAGCTTTTCGCCTTCGCCGCGCAGGAACGAGAAGTTGGAGCCGGTGCCGGAGCCGTATTTGAACAGGCGCGCCTCACGCACCCACAGGTCCATGATGCCGCCCTCGTTGACGAGGTCGTCCTGCACGCCCTGGATAAAACAGGCATGCGGCTGCGGGTGCTCGTAGGAAGACTTCGACTTGGTCAGCTTGCCGGTGAACGGGTCGACATAGAAGTGGCCCTGGCTCGGACCGTCGATGCCATAGGCCCAGTGCAGGCCGGTGTTGAACCATTGCGGCGAATTCGGCGCGACGCGCTGGGTGGCCAGCATATAGGCGAGCTCGTCGCGGAAGGCGCGCGCGTCTTCCTCCGACTTGAAGTAGCCGCCCTTCCAGCCCCAATAGGTCCAGGTACCGGCAAGCCGGTCGAAGACCTGGCGGGCGTCGGTCTCGGAACCGTAGCGCTCGGCTTCCGGCAGCTTGGCCAATTCAGCCTCGTCGGCGACCGAGCGCCACAGGAAGGAGGGGACTTGCGTCTCTTCGACCTTCTTCAGCCGTGCCGGGACGCCAGCCTTGCGGAAATATTTCTGCGCCAGGATATCGGCGGCAACCTGGGAGAACTGCGCCGGCACGTCGATGTTGTCCAAGCGGAACACCACCGAGCCATCCGGATTCTTGATCTCGGAAAGCGCCTTGCGGAATTCGATCTCCGCGTAAGCTGATTGCCCTGGCTTGGTGAAACGACGCTCGATGCGCATTGGTCCGGTCCCTTTTGTCTACATATAGCGCTTTTCCCAGAGGATTTCTGCCCTCTTGACGAAACGCGCATGTCCGCCGCCTGCCGGCGTTCGAAAACCGCCGGCTCTCATCTTCACAGTCTCCGCCGCCCTGCCGGTCAAACCTCTCGCGAGGCCGCTGTCCAACGCGCTCACGGACCCTGTGGGTCCCTCAAAACTGAAAACTTTTTGTAACGCCCTCGATCGAGGGAAATTTACATTATCTAGCGTCGAACCTACCTGCAAACACTAAATATAGTATTAACAGACAATTTATTCAAGTCCGACAATCCTCCCCTTTCGCCACCCAAGGCTTCAAAATCCCACGCCTTCGCCGGCCTCGTAAACAGGCGGGAATGCGGCTCAAAACGCACATATTCCGGGAAAAAGACCGGCCTCGAAACTTTTCCGGTCGCACTCTCAACAGGAGCGCATGGCCTATAAAAGGCGACTCGTTTTGCGGCGTCAAGGATTCGTTTGCGTAGCTTTTATGACCCCCACATCTTGTGTGTCACACATGTGGATAACGGGGATAGAAGCGGAGCGCAAGGAAGGGTCGGCTCTGGGTGGAGGCGCTTCGGCAACGACGTTCCACAGCACCTGAGCGATAGGCTATGCGCGACTGAGACTCAGGAGAACCGATGCGGATCCGCGCAGAAATGGGCGATGATCTGGCTGAGGTCGGGTTCGTTGACCATGCGCACAGCCTCGGCGGCGCTGACCCACTTGCGGGTGCGTGCCCGCTTTTCCTTCCACCGGTCGGCGACCTTGTCGACCTGCAGCGGGAAGACCAGCACCTCGCACGGCACTTCCTCGCCGGAATCCAGCAGCTTGGCATAGAAATAGCGGCCGGCCTCGTGATGCGAGATCGTGCCGCGCAGCCCGGCCTCCTCGCCGGCTTCGCGTGCCGCCGCTTCGCAAAGCGGCTCCTTCGCCTCCGGCCAGCCCTTGGGAAGCACCCAGCGGCCGGTATCGCGGCTGGTGATCAGCATGATTTCCACGCCGTCCCCGCTATCGCGCCAAGGCAGGGCTGCAACCTGCAGGCGGGACGGCACCGCGCCGAAGAGTCGCCGGACCCTTTCGGCCTTATGGTTGTGCGTCGTTGGCCTCGTCAACATCGGAGAAGCTTGCCCCAGCTTCCAGAATCATTTGCCGTCTCACGAATCTTACGGCTAATTATAAGCAATGAAAGTAAAAAATGTTTCACGGATCGGCCAGATTCCGTCAATCTGCGCCGATCTCAGCCTAATGGCGCGACTGCAGCAGCGTCGCGCCACGCCTTTATCGGTGTGCGGAGGTCCCCTGGGCGGACTCGGTGCATCAAGCGGCGTTGCCGCGAATCAGCCGGCGTGGTCGTCGGCGATCGGCTTCTGGTAGGTGAAGCCCATGTCCCAGGGAAAATAGATCCAGGTGTCCTGGCTGACCTCGGTGACGAAAGTGTCGACCATCGGCCTGCCTTTCGGCTTGGCGTAGACCGTGGCGAAGTGCGCCTTGGGCATCATCGCGCGCACTATGCCCGCCGTCTTGCCGGTGTCGGTGAGGTCGTCGATGATCAGCACGCCGGCCCCGTCATCGGCGAGCAGCGCCGGCGTGACCTCCTTCAGCACCTGCAATTGCCCCTGGCTGGTATAATCGTGGTAGGAGGCGACGCAGACCGTCTCGATGATGCGGATGCCAAGTTCGCGCGAAATGATAGCCGCCGGAACCAGGCCGCCGCGCGTGATGCAGACGATCGCCTTCCATTGCCCCTTGTTGGCGCCGGCAAGCCGCCAGGCGAGCGCGCGCGCGTCGCGGTGGAACTGGTCCCAGGAGACCGGGAAGGCTTTTTCGGGCAGGGACATCTCTCGCGCACTCCGCAAGCGCGCATTGCGCGCTAGAACATGATGGAATGCGCGCGGAATTAACTGGAAAGGCTTGCTCTTGGCAAGGGCGCGGCAAGGCGATTGTCCTGTCAGCGATCCCTGCAGACCTAGCGCGACAGGAAAGCCGCCACCGGTGCGGTGCGCAGCACCGTTCGCGTCACCCCGCCGAACAGCAGCTGGCGCAGCCAGGAATGGCTGTAGGCGCCGAGCACAAGCAGGTCCGCGCCCGATTCGGCGACCCTGGTCTGGATGATGTCGTCAACGGAAGCGCCGCCGGACCTCAGCACTGAGACGCTGACGGTCGCGCCATGCCTGGACAGCGAGGCGGCGATCTCTGCGCCGGCTGTTTCCGGCGCCTCGTCGAGCGTATCCGGCGGGTCGATGACGACGATGTCCGTCTTCTCGGCCTCGATGATGAAGGGCAGGGCATCGAAGGCCGCGCGCGCGGCTTCCTTGCTGCCGTTCCAGGCGAGCAGCACGTGCTTGAAGCTGGTGACGAGGGGACCCGAATGCGGCACCACCAGCACCGGCCGGCCGGCATCGTAGACCAGCGTGTCGACGTCGGCGCTCGGATCGCTGCCCGATTCGCGCTGGGCGGCGATGATCAGGTCCGCGGTGCGAACGGTCGAGATGCCGGTCAGCGCACTGTCGCCGGAAAAACTCTCGAGACTGCGCCACTCGAACGACAGGCCGGAATCCTCGATGCGCCTGTGAAAGGCGGCCTGCAACTTCTCGGCGCGCTCCCGGTTCATATCGGCGGAAACCTGCAGGAACTCGGTGTCCGGAAAGCCGGTGGCAGAGGTGTAGGGCACGGGCAGCGCCTCGGCATGGATGCCGATCAGATGGCTCTGGAATCGGCCGGCCAGCGGGATCGCGCAGTCGAGGACGCGCTCGGCATCCTGTTCATTCTGCAATATGGCGACGATGGTCTTGAAGCGCATGGCAGTCCCTCACTTCTTACGGCGATCCCACTCGTGACAAACGTCACTGCGCGATGCTGGTTCCGTCAGGCCGGCCGATCAGCCCACTCGGCTTGCCTTGATCAAGCCCGCCACCATAGCCTCTACGTCGGCGCGTGCGGAGTCCAGTGCCTGCTGGCTGCGGGCGCGCACCACCAGTTCCGTCCAGAATTTGCCATCGCCATATTTCGGGTAGGAGCCGATGATCGTGTCCGGATGCGCCTTCTGGATGTCGCCCAGCGGCCCGCCGATCAGGCCTTCGCCGAACGGGCATTCCACGGTTGCCGACAGCATTTTGGTGCCGGCCCGCAATGTCGGCACGACATTGTCGAGCATCGCCTGGAAAATCGCCGGCACGCCGGCCATGACATGGACGTTGCCGATGCGAAAGCCCGGCGCAACCGACACTGGATTATCGATGTGGTCTGCCCCGCGCGGCATCCGCGCCATGCGCTTGCGCGCTTCGGTGTATTCGATGCCGCGGGCGGCGTAGCTTGCCTCCAGCAGGGCGTAGGCCTTGGCGTCGTATTCGCATGGCACGCCAAAGGCCTTGGCAACCGAATCGGCGGTGATGTCGTCATGCGTCGGGCCGATGCCGCCGGTGGTGAAGACATAAGTATAGCGGGTGCGCAGCGCATTCACCGCAGCGACGATCTCGTCTTCCTCGTCCGCAACGATGCGCACTTCCTTCAGGTCGATGCCGATCGCCGTCATGATGTCGGCGAGGTGGCCGATGTTCTTGTCCTTGGTGCGGCCGGACAGAATCTCGTCGCCGATGACGAGCATGGCGGCGGTGACGATTTCGGTCATGACTGGCTCCGGCAAACGGGTCGCCTGAGATAGCGCGGCAAACGGCCGGCGGCAATGCCGCCAAACGACGGATCTACCTGTGCCACCTCCCTTGCAGTGGAGCCGTCGGCGGGTGATGCTGCGCCGGTTTGGGCGCTGAGGGAAAAATGCCGGTATCAATTCTGCTATGGCTGCCCGGCGCGCTGTTTCTGCTGGCGCTCGTCGTGGCAGCCTATCCGATGCTGGCGACGCGGCGAATCGCGGCGAAGGCCGAAAGGCTGGTGCCGGTCAGTGGCAAATTCATCGAGATCGACGGCAACCGCATCCATTATGTCGAGACGGGCGAGGGGCGGCCGATCGTCTTCCTGCACGGCCTCGGCGCGCAGCTTCATCAATTCGGCCACACGCTGTTCGGACGGTTCGGCCCGAACTATCGGCTGATCGCGCTCGACCGTCCGGGCTCCGGCTATTCGGTGCGGGCCAGGGGCGCCAGCGGACGGCTGCCCGAGCAGGCCGAGATCGTGCGGCATTTTATCGAGGCGCTTGGGCTGAAAAAGCCGCTGGTCGTCGGTCATTCGCTGGGTGGCGCCATCGCGCTGATGCTGGCTATCGAGCATCCAGAGGCGATTTCCGGCATCGCCTTGCTGGCACCGCTGACCCATCTGGAGCCGGACGCGCGCGAGAAGTTCGGCCCGCTGTACATTAAGTCGCCGCTGCGGCGCCGGATCATGGCTCATACGGTGGCGATCCCGGCGGCTCTCAAATATGCCGAAGCGACGCTTGCCTTCATCTTCGCGCCGCAGACGGCGCCGGCCGACTATATGGTCGAGGGCGGCGGCTGGTGCGGGCTGAGGCCAAGCCATTTCTATGCAACGTCGACCGATGTCGTGGCCATCGAGCACGACCTTGGCCGCATCGAGCAACGCTATCGCGAGATCACCTTGCCGGCCGGCATTCTGTTTGGTGCTTCCGACTTCGTGCTTGGCATCGATATCCATGCCTGGCCGCTGATGGAAAAGATCAGCGGGCTCGATTTCGAGCCGGTCGAGGGGCTTGGCCATATGCCGCAATTCGTTGAGCCGGAACGGGTCGTCGCTTTCATCGAACGCATTGCCGACCGCGCATTTGCGCCGAAGTCCGACACCGGCAGCTGACACCCTTCCGTAATCTCGCGCATTCCTCACGCAAAGGTGTGCAAGCCTGTCTCCGACGCCAACGCCAACACGAATGTCAACGATCAATACTGCGGCAAATAACCGGCCGTAGCCTCGGCCGGCAGTGTGCCTACCCCAGGCATTCCGGCCGCCGGGAATACCTCCGAACCCAATCACGATGCTGGCTATTCCTTCACGGCTCCGGTCATCGAGGAAACATAGTGCTCGACAAAGAACGAATAGAGCACCACGACCGGCAGCGAGCCGATCAGCGCTCCCGCCATCAGCGCCCCCCATTCATAGACGTCCGAGCGCACCAGCTCGGTGAGCACGCCGACCGGCACAGTCTTGTTTTCGGACGACTGGATGAAGGTCAAGGCGTAGATGAACTCGTTCCATGACAGCGTGAATGCGAATATGCCGGCGGAAATCAGGCCCGGCACCGATAGCGGCAGCACGATCTTGGTGAGGATCTGCCAACGGCTCGCCCCGTCGATCAGCGCGCATTCTTCCAGCTCGAACGGGATCGAGCGGAAATAACCCATCAGCAGCCATGTGCAGAACGGGATCAGGAAGGTCGGATAGGTGAGGATGAGCGCGAACGGCGTGTCGTAAAGCCCAAGGTTGAACACCATCACCGACAGCGGAATGAACAGGATCGAGGGCGGCACGAGATAGGCGAGGAACACCGCGAGGCCGACCTGCCGCGCCCCGGAGAACCTCAAGCGTTCGATCGCATAGGCAGCGAACACGGCAGCCAGCAGCGACAGGAACGTGGCGGCGGTCGAGATGATGATCGTGTTGAGCAGCCAGCCCGGATAAGACGTCTCGAAGAGCAGGTAGCGGATATGCTCGAGCGTCGGATGCACCACCCAGAACGGATTGAAATTGGCGTAGTCGGTCATCTCGAGGTTGGGCTTAACCGCCGTGATCGTCATCCAGTAGAACGGAAACAACAGCACGATGACGAAGATCAGCAACGGCAGGTAGACCGTCACCACGCGGCGCGGCAAACTCTGCAGGTAGCCCATGCCGCCTTCGTCGAGTTCCGGGCGTTTGCTCGTTTCGATCGCGGTCATGTCAATCTCCGCCGCCCTGCTGCCATTTGCGACGCTGCAGGCCAAAATAGCTGAACAGGATCGCCGCCAGCAGGAACGGGATCATGGCAACTGCGATCGCGGCGCCTTCGCCAAGCTGGCCTCCGGAAATGCCGCGCTGGAACGACAGCGTCGCCATCAGATGCGTGGCGTTCACGGGCCCGCCGCGCGTCAGCACATAGATCAGCTGGAAATCGGTGAAGGTGAACAGCACCGAAAACGTCATGGTGATGGCGATGATCGGCGTCAGCAGCGGCAGCGTCACATAGCGGAACAATTGCCAGCGGCTGGCGCCGTCGAGCGTGGCGGCCTCGTAGAGCGACTGCGGAATCGTCTGCAGGCCGGCAAGCAGCGTGATCGCTACGAAAGGAATGCCGCGCCAGACATTGGCGGCGATGACCGAAGCCCGCGCATTCTCGGGATCGCCGAGGAAGTTGATGCGATGGTCGATCAGGCCCATTTCCATAAGCGCCCAGGACAGGATCGAGAATTGCGAATCGTAGATCCACCAGAAGGCGATCGCCGACAGCACCGTCGGCACCACCCAGGGCAGCAGGACGATCGCGCGGAAGAACGACTTGAACGGCAGGTTCTGGTTGAGGATAAGCGCCAGCCACAGGCCGAGCGCAAACTTCAGGATCGAGGCGCTGATCGTGTAGAGCAAGGTGTTGAAGACGGAGAGCCAGAAGACCGCGTCATCCCACAGATATTCATAGTTCTCGAAGCCGATGAAGATGCCGGGGCGGCCGATGCGGGCATCGGTGAAGCCGAGCCAGACGCCGAGCCCGAGCGGATAGGTCAGGAAGACCAGCAGCAGCGCCGCCGCCGGCAGCATGAAGCCGAAGCCAAGCGCGTTATGACTTTCGGACACGAACGCTAGAATGCGCGACAGCGTCGACCGGCGTGGCTGAACGGCAGCGGAGGTCACGGCCATGGGTCGGCTCCTCTAAGGTCTCATTGAACGGCCGGGCGGCCATGCGCGATTCGAAGCCGGGCAGCATGGCTGCCCGGCTGAACCCGGCTCAAACGCGATAGTAACGGTTTGCGCGCTTCTCGGCTTCTTCCATCGCTTCTTGCGGCGTCGCCTGGCCTGTCACCGCCTTGGCGAACATGTCGACCAGCACATAGTCGGCCATGGTCGCTGCCGAGGCATAGCCAAGCGGGCCGGCATAGCCGTTGGGCCGCAGCGTCGCCGAGGCCTTGGCGTAGGCGGCATTGTTCGGATCGGCCGTCCACACCGGATTGTTGTCGAAGGCTTTGAGCGTCTGGCAGCAATAGCCTGCCGACGACGTGATCCACTGCGACATTTGCGGATCCTCGAACATGAACTGCAGGTAGGCCTTGGCCGCGTTGGGGTAGGGCGTGTAGTCGAAGATCACGGCCGTGGTCACCTGGAACAGCTCGACGGATTTTCCGACCGGGCCGATCGGCAGGTTGGTGGTGCGGATGTCCTTGGCTATCTCAGTGAGCTTCGGATCCTTGTCCTTGTTGATCTTGGCGGTGTTGTAGGCGGAAATGCCGTTGGCGATGACGCTCAATTGCCCGGCCAGGAAGGCGCGGTTGTTGTTGACGTCGAGCCAGCTTTCGGTGCCGGGAATGAAGGTCTTGTAGAGTTGCTGCGCGTATTCGATCGCCTTGAGCGTCTCGGGGCTGTTGATCGTCACCTTGCCGCTCTCGTCGACCATCTGACCGCCATGGCTCCACAGCAGCCAGTGAGCGTAGTTGTTGCCGTCGCCGACGCCGTGGCCATGCGTGAAGCCGGCAGGGTGCCCCTTCGCCTGCAATGCCTTGCAAAGCTCGAGCAAGCCTGCCGTGTCCTTCGGAAATTCGGAGAAGCCGGCCTCTTTCACCCAGCTTTCGCGATAGACGATGGCATTGCCGATGGTCGCCAGCGGCAGGCCGAGGAATTTGCCTTGCCGTGTCGCATATTGGTGCGGTCCATCGTGCCAGCCGCCATATTTCGAGCCGAGATATTCGCCCAGTTCCGTCACGTCGTGCAGCTTGTCGGGATATTGGTGCGGGTCGTCGAACCAGACGAACATCAGGTCCGGGCCGGAGCCGACATTGGCGGCGACCGCCGCCTTGGGGCGGATGTCCTCCCAGCTTTCCTTGTCGACGCGGACCTCGACACCGGTCGCTTCGGTAAAGCGCTTGGTGTTGGCCAGCCATTGATCCTCGTCGCCCTGCACGAAGGGCGACCAGCGCAGCAGCCTGAGCTTGGCGCCGTCCTCGGGCTTGTATTTCAACCCCTCCTGGGCAAAGGCGGGAGAGCCGATGAACCGGCTTCCCAAGGCTCCCGCCGCCGCACCGGCGGTGGTGCGGATCACGTCGCGTCTGGTGAATTTCATGCTCGCTTCCTCCTGCTTATTGTCCTTGCCGTCCTACTGCCCGATGGGTGTTTCGAACCGCTGTCCGGTTTTGCCGTGAAAGAGATGGATGAGGCCAGGCTCGGCCGTAAGCCGGATGGTTTCGCCCGGCGTAAAGGAATGGCGTTCCCGGAAGTTTGCGACGATCTCCTCGCCGCCGGCGGTGCGGCCGATGAGCTGCACTTCGGACCCTGTCGGCTCGACCACCACGACGGTGACCGGGATGCCCTGATGGTCGGACAGCCGTAAATGCTCGGGCCGTATCCCCAGCACGACCGGCTCACCATTGCCGATGGAAAGTGCAGAGGCCAACGGGACCGAAATCCCTCCGGCGCCGCGAAATGACGGCGAGCCGTCGCTTACGATCTCGCCCCTGAGCATGTTCATGGCGGGCGAGCCGATGAAGCTGGCGACAAAAAGATTGTTCGGCCGGTCGTACAGCTCGAGCGGCGGCCCGATCTGCTCGACGATGCCGTCATGCATGACGACGATCTTGTCGGCCATGGTCATCGCCTCGATCTGGTCGTGGGTGACGTAGACCGTCGTCGTCTTCAGGCGCTGGTGCAGTTCCTTGATCTCGGCGCGCATCTGCACCCGGAGCTTGGCATCGAGATTGGACAGCGGCTCGTCGAACAGGAAGACCTGCGGATCGCGCACGATCGCCCGGCCCATGGCAACGCGCTGGCGCTGCCCGCCGGAAAGCTGGCGCGGATAGCGGTCGAGCAGCGGCACCAGTCCCAGGATTTCGGCCGCGCGCCGCACGCCGGCATCGCTCTCCGTCTTGGGAACGCCCTTGAGCATCAGCGAGAACGCCATGTTCTCGGCGACCGTCATATGCGGGTAGAGCGCATAGTTCTGGAAGACCATGGCGACGTCGCGCTCCTTTGGCGCAACGTTATTGACGACACGTTTGCCGATCGCGATCTGGCCGCGCGAGATCTTTTCCAGGCCGGCGATCATCCTGAGAAGGGTCGACTTTCCGCAACCCGAAGGACCGACCAGCGTGACGAACTCGCCGTCGTCTATATCGACGCTGACCCCGTGCAGGACCTCGACGGTCCCAAATGATTTGTAGACATCGCCGATCGCGACAGACGCCATCGATCTCCTCCCGATTGATTCCCGCAACGACTTCGAAGGAAACCGCTTTCCTGCCTGGACCGCGACAGCGCCCAGGCTCCTCCCCGGTCACGCGCGATGTGAGACGGTAGCGCTACCAAACCGGCCTGTAAAGCAGCCCGGCATCACCTGGATATCGACACACCCTAATCCGAAACCTCCGTCTGCGGCCGGTCGCGGCCATCTGCGAGCTCGTCGTGCCATTTGCCGTCGGCGTCCTCGTACTGGATGCCGTCGGTATTGCCGGCGACCTGCTGTTCGGCCGAAGCGATCTCGGCGGCGCGCAACGCGTCCTGATGGGTGGGGAACGTTTCGGAGAATGTCGAGCCGACCTTGTAGGCCCAGCCTCCGTCATGCTCGACGATCTTGTAGGTCAGTTTCGCCATGAAACCCTCCGGTTGAAAGCCCGTTGCCTCAATGCAGCCTATCGTCGGCCAGTCTGTCGTCTGGCAGCCTGTCGTCTGTGACCAGCACGTCCGATTCCCTGGCGGCTTCGATCAGTGCGCGGCGCGCATCCGCCGTCGAACGATAACCTTCCAGCACTTTTAGGCAAGTGTCGAGGGCATCACGATGACGCGGCCCGCGATTGAGTGGCCAGACCGTCATCAGGCACTCCGCTGCCTCCTGGGCGCTGCGGATCTGCCGATATTTGCCGACATGGCCGAGTTCGACCACGACCGGCTTTTCAAATGGCTTGCTGTCCATCATCGCCGCCAACGCGGAGCGGCCGATTTGGTTGCAACTGCTATTTTAGCTCAGGCGAAAATAGCTCAATAGCCGTAGTCGTTGCGCAGCCAGCGTGCATTCGCCCAGCCGGTGCGGCCGCCGAAATCGACCTTGTACCAGCTTCCGCGGCGGTCGAAGATCTCGGTTTGGTCGCCGTTGAATAATTGCCCGATCATGCGCGACGACGAGTTCGGTCGGGCTCGAACGGCGAGAAAGCCGCTTCCCGTCGCCAGATTGTAGTGCCTGGAAAGGCCGTGCACCGTGCCTTCGCAATATTGCGCCCCGGCCGGCGTCGGTGCGGCGAACGACAGCCCGGCCAACACCGCGGCGGCAGCCGCAATGGAATTCCCCCTGAACGGCATGTCTCTGCTCCCCCAACCCGCCGCGCCCAGCCGCGGCCCCGGCCACTCTACACCGGCAGAGGATCAATGCGATGCTGTGCTGGCCCGTCCAGCGAGACGAACCCGCCGTCAGGTCGCCACCTTCATCCAGTGCTGCATCGTCGTCACCGAGCGGGCAAGCTGCGGCGCCGGGTGGATTTTTTCGCCGAAGGTGGCCGCGGCGCGCCAGCCCCAGCGCGGATCGGCAAGGAAGGCGCGCGCCAGCGCCACCATGTCGGCGCGGCCGTCGGCAACGATCGCCTCGGCCTGTTTCGGATCGTCGATCAGACCGACGGCCCGCGTCGGGATGCCGACGGCCTTGCGCACCGCTTCGGCCAGATGCACCTGGTAGCCGGGCCCGGAGGGCAGCTTCTGCAACGGTGAATTGCCGCCGCTCGAGCAGCAGAGATAGGCGACGCCGGCTTCCTTCAGCGCTTTTGCCACTTCGATCGCATCCTCGACCTCGAAGCCGCCATCGACCCATTCCTTGATCGACAGACGCGCGCCCAGCATCAGCCTGGGCACCGCCTTCTTCACCGCCTTGGCGATCTCGACGGCGAAACGCATGCGGTTTTCCAGCGAGCCGCCCCAGCGGTCGGTGCGCCGGTTGGAGAGCGGCGACAGGAACTGGAAGATCAGATAGCCATGCGCGGCATGCAGCTCGATGAAGTCGAAGCCGGCGCGCTCGGCCCGCCGTGCCGCTTCGGCGAAGCGTTCGATGATTTGCAGGATCTCGTCGTCCTCCAGCGCCCGCGGCACCTGCCAGCCGCTGTCGTAGGCGATCGCCGAGGCCGACACGATCGGCCACGGATCCTGATCGGCATGCAGCGGTCCGCCGCCCTCCCAGGGTTTCCGATTCGAGGCCTTGCGGCCGGCATGGGCAAGCTGCGTGCCGAATTTCGTGCCCGGTGCGGCGACACGCTTGGCTGCATCCAGCGTGCGTCGCGCGGCCGCCTCGTTGTCCTCGGAATAGAGGCCGAGGCAGCCATGCGAGATGCGGCCGCGCCGTTCGACATCGGTCATCTCGACGGTGACCATGCCGGCGCCGGACATCGCCAGGTTCATCCAGTGATAGAGGTGCCAATCGCTGGCCGAACCGTCCTCGGCCGAATACTGGCACATAGGCGCGACCGCGATGCGGTTGGGGAAGGTCAGGCCGTCGAGGGTGATCGGCTGGAAAAGCGATGAGGTCATAAAAAACTCCGGAAAGGGTTGCCGCTATTTATGCAGCCGATTGTGCCAGCGCCAGACACGAGACGGTGAACCGGTGCTCTGGACCAATTGGTGGCCCGATTGCACGAACCGCCGTTCGCGGCTACGCCTTGCCGCGGCAGCAGGGAGTCCACCATGGAAGATCGCATTCGCATCCGCTCGGAGGAAGTCCTTTCCGACGAATGGGCGGTTTTGAAAAAAACCGTCTTCGACTACCGCCGGCGCGACGGCAAATGGGAAACGCACACCCGCCAGACCTACGATCGCGGTGACGGCGCGGTGATCCTGCCTTTCGATCCCGACCGCTCGACGGTGCTTCTGGTGCGGCAGTTCCGCTACCCGGCCTACGTCACCGGCCACAAGGAGCCGCTGATCGAGGCCTGTGCCGGCCTGCTCGACGAAGACGATCCCGAAACCTGCATTCGCAAGGAGGCCGAGGAGGAGCTCGGCTACCGTCTGAAGGACGTGCAGCGACTGTTTTCGCCCTATATGAGCCCCGGCAGCGTGACCGAGCGGCTCTGGTTCTTCGTCGCTCGCTACTCGCCCGCCGACCGCATTTCCGACGGCGGCGGCGCCCATGATGAAGGCGAAGACATCGAGGTTTTGGAAATGCCGCTCGACGAGGCGCTGGCCGGCATGCACGATGGTCGGATCATCGACGCCAAGACGATTATTTTGATCCAGCACCTGAAGCTGAACCCGATCGGGAGGTGAGCCATGCCGGAAGCTGGACACTGCGAGGAAGCTCCCGGCCGGAACCCCTTCCACTAGGCCGCCTTGCGGGGCTGGGACAAGGCGACGCTGGTTGCGGCTGGAGGCCTGGGGGCTGAACAGACTTCTTTGCCCGCGCGATCGGCGAGGCTCCACTGGGGCAGAGGTCTTATCGCCCGATCGTTACGCCCGTTAGCCTTTGTCCTTGAGGTCCGCTTCATAGTCCTGCCCGCCGTAATAGACGCCGAGGACGGCGATGGTGTCGGCTTCGGCCGTGAAGGCAATGCTGACGCGGCGGCGGTAGCCTAGAGCGTCGGACGTTCAGTTTGAATCGCGAGGGATTCCAGTGAGGCGTGGTTCATGATTCACTTCCTGTAGGAGGTGATTTGC
>NZ_JAMYVK010000075.1:0-21866 GCF_040323975.1 Mesorhizobium sp. M0019
ATCTGCAATCTCTTCTCTCCAATAGAATGCAGAAATTACTTCGCAGCCGCAGGGTATGGACTCACATGAAAGTCCGCCGCTCTAGTGGGGAGATTGGCAGCTTCGGTGCGCCGTTCACTCCTGCGACGTTTAGAGATTGGCGAAAGCGGCAGTGACAACCGATCTCCCCCCTGGAGGGGGAGATGTCCGGCAGGGCAGAGGGGGGCGCTGTCCCGCCGGCGTTTCCTACCGATCCTTCACCGTCTCCATCGCCACGAAGGTCGAGGTCTGGGCGACGTGCGGCAAGGCCGAGATGCGCTCGCCGAGCACGCGGCGGTAGGCGGCGATGTCGGTGGTGCGGACCTTCAGCAGATAGTCGAAGCTCGATGCTATCATGTGGCACTGCTCGATCTCCGGCACCGCCTGCACGGCGCGGTTGAAGGCGTCGAGCGCGGCCGAGCGGGTGTCGGACAGTTTCACCTGGACGAAGGCGACATGGCCTTCGCCCATGCGCTCGCGGTCGATGATCGCCTGGTAGCCCCTGATAAAGCCGTCCTTCTCCAACCGCTTCACCCGCGCCTGCACCGGCGTCTTCGACAGGCCGACTTTCGCCGCCAGTTCCGACATGGAAAGCCGGCCATTGCTGCCCAGAGCCGACAGGATGTTCCTGTCGATCCGGTCCAATTGGTCTTCTGTCACTGGATTCCTGGTCGAATTGGAGGTGATCAGTCCTAATGATAGATCGATCGATCTGTTCTGTCGACTTCTTTGGACCGACTGCAATCCCTACTTATGTTAGCTTGCGCCGTTCGGTCCGGTGACCGCCGGCCCGCTCCCTTATGCTCGCTCTACAGGACCGCCATGCCAGCGCTCGACGCCATCCGCCAGCAAATCCGTGCCAATTATTTGCCCGACGAAGACCAGGCGGTGAAGCGGCTGGCCGAGGCGGCCGGGCTGTCCGCGCAAGACCGCAAGGCGATTTCGGCCCGTGCCGCCGATCTAGTGCGCGCGGTGCGCGGCTCGTCCGATCCGCGGCTGATGGAGGTCTTCCTGTCCGCCTATGGCCTCTCGACCAAGGAGGGCGTGGCGCTGATGTGCCTGGCCGAGGCGCTGCTGCGCGTGCCCGACACCGAAACCATGGACGACCTCATCGCCGACAAGATCGCGCCGCACGACTGGTCGGCGCATTCGGGCGGCTCGAGCTCGATCTTCATCAATGCATCGACCTGGGCGCTGATGCTGACCGGCCGCGTGCTCGACGAGGGCGAGGGCGGCATCGAAGGCACGCTGCGCGCCATGGTGCGCCGGCTGGGCGAGCCGGTCATCCGCAAGGCGGTGGCGGCGGCGATGCGCGAGATGGGCGAGCAGTTCGTGCTCGGCCGCACCATTGCCGAGGCGGTCAGGCGCGGCCGGCCGATGACGCAGAAGGGCTATCTCTATTCCTTCGACATGCTGGGCGAGGCGGCCCGCACCGAGGCCGACGCGCTGCGCTACCTCAAGGCATATGCCGATGCCATCTCTTCGCTCGATGCCGGCGCCAACGGCCCCGACATCCGCCAGAACCACGGCATTTCGGTAAAACTGTCGGCGCTGCATCCGCGCTATGAAGCGACGCAGAAGGAGAAAATGCTGCCGGTCATGGCCGAGCGGCTGTTGTCGCTGGCGCTGGCGGCGCGCCATTCGCGCATGGGCCTCAACATCGACGCCGAGGAAGCCGACCGCCTCGATTTGTCGCTCGACGTCATCGAGCGGGTGCTGGCCGAACCGGAGCTTGCCGGCTGGAACGGTTTTGGCGTCGTCGTGCAGGCCTATGGCCCGCGCGCCGCCTTCATCATCGACTGGCTCTACGAGCTGGCGAGGAAATACGACCGCAGCATCATGGTGCGGCTGGTCAAGGGCGCCTATTGGGACACCGAGATCAAGCGGGCGCAGACGCTCGGGCTCGACGGCTACCCGGTCTTTACCCGCAAGGCCAACACCGACGTCTCCTACCTGGCCTGCGCCAAGAAGCTGTTGTCGATGACCGACCGCATCTATCCGCAATTCGCCACCCACAACGCCCACACCGTCGCCGCCATCCTGTCGATGACGACGGACCGCGATACGTTCGAGTTCCAGCGGCTGCACGGCATGGGCGAGGCGCTGCATGAGACGGTGCGGCGGACCGAAGACACGCGCTGCCGCATCTATGCGCCGGTCGGCGCGCATTCCGACCTGCTCGCCTATCTGGTCCGCCGGCTGCTCGAGAACGGCGCCAATTCCTCTTTCGTCCACCAGCTTACCGACGAAGAGGTCGAGCCGGAGGATATTGCTCGCGACCCGCTCGACACGGTGGAGAAACAAGGCCCCGCGGCCAATCCGGCGATCGTGCCGCCGTCGGCGATCTTTGGCCCCGGCCGGCGCAATTCCAAGGGCTTCGATATCACCGACACGCCGACGCTGGCGGCGATCGACAAGACCAGGGCCGAGTTCGCCGGGCCGGACCGCTGGCACGCCAAGCCGGTCAGCCGCGCCGCCGGCTACGGCAAGCAGCGTCCGGTGGTCAATCCTGCGAAACCTTCGGAAGTGGTCGGCACGGTCAGCGAGGCCGGCGCCAAGCAGGTCGAGACCGCCGTGCGCATCGCCGTCGAGGCACAACCGGCATGGGCAAGACGCCCGGTCGCCGAGCGCGCTGCCATCCTCAACCGGGCGGCCGATCTCTACGAGGCGAACGCCGTCGAGTTCTTTGCGCTCGCCGCCCGCGAAGCCGGCAAGTCGCTCGCCGACGGCGTTGCCGAGGTGCGCGAGGCGGTCGATTTCCTGCGCTACTATGCGGCCGAGGCCGCCAATGCCGAGGCGGGCACCGAGGCGCGCGGCGCCATCGCCTGCATCTCGCCGTGGAATTTTCCGCTCGCCATCTTCACCGGCCAGATTGCAGCGGCACTCGTCACCGGCAATTCGGTGATCGCCAAGCCAGCCGAACAGACGCCGCTGATCGCCTTCCGCGCTGTCCAGCTGCTGCGCGAGGCCGGCGTGCCGGAAGACATCATCCAGCTTCTGCCCGGCGACGGCCCCACGGTCGGCGGCCCGCTGACCGCCGATCCGCGCATTGCCGGCGTCTGCTTCACCGGCTCGACCGAGGTCGCCAAGCTGATCGAAAAGCAGCTCGCCGACACCGCCGCGCCTGACGCCATGCTGATTGCCGAGACCGGCGGCCTCAACGCCATGATCGTCGATTCCACCGCACTTCCCGAACAGGCGGTGCGCGACATCCTCGCCTCCGCTTTCCAGAGCGCCGGCCAGCGCTGCTCGGCATTGCGCATTCTCTACGTGCAGAAGGACGTCGAGAAGAAGATGCTTGAGATGCTGAAAGGCGCGATGGAAGCGCTCAGCCTCGGCGACCCGTGGCGGATATCGACCGATGTCGGCCCGGTCATCGATGACGAGGCGCAAGCGTCGATCCGTGACTATTGCACCAAAATGGGCCTGCAGGGCCGGCTGATCGCCAAGCTCGAAGCGCCGAAGGACGGCCGCTTCGTTTCGCCGCACGTCTTTCGGGTCAAGGGCATCGAGGAGTTGGAGCGCGAGGTGTTCGGGCCGGTGCTGCATGTCGCCACCTTCGATGCCGACGAGATCGATGCGGTGATCGCTGCGATCAACCGCAAAGGCTATGGCCTGACCTTTGGCCTGCACACCCGCATCGAAGGCCGCGCCCAGCATTTCGTCGATGGCATCCATGCCGGCAACATCTACGTCAACCGCAACCAGATCGGCGCCGTCGTCGGCGCGCAGCCGTTCGGCGGCGAGGGCCTTTCCGGCACCGGGCCGAAGGCCGGTGGCCCACATTATCTCCGGCGCTTCCGCAAGGGGCCGGAAGCCGGCACCCATCTTGCCGAAGGCCGCAAGGTGACGGCGACCGAGCTCGCCGACAATCTGCCGGACCCGGCCTTTGGCGGCTGGTCGACGCGGCCGGATCGCGTCGCCATCCTGAGGAAACATCTGCGCGGCAAGGGTGCCGCGGCTATCGGCACTGCCGCCGGCATCGATTTCGGCCAGGTCGACCTGCCCGGGCCGACCGGCGAGGCCAACACGCTGTCGCTGTCGCCGCGCGGGCGCGTGCTGTGTCTGGGTCCCGACGCGGATACGCTGCTTGCGCAGACGATCCAGGCGCTGGCCGCCGGCAATGCCGTGCTCGCCGTCGCACCCGGCGCGCCGGCAGCGCTGTCGGCGCTGACCGGCAAGGGCCTGCCGCTGGCGGCCATCGACGGCCGGCCGGACCCGGTCGAAGCGCGCTCGCTGCGCGTCGATGTCGTTGCCTTTTCCGGCACGCCCGAGGCCGCGCGCATCGTGCGCAAGGTCATCGCCGAGCGCGCCGGCCCGATCGTGCCGCTGATCAGCGAAGTCTATTATCCGGCCGCCTACGCCCACGAGCGCGCCGTCTGCGTCGACACCACGGCGGCGGGCGGCAATGCCAGCCTGCTGGCCGCGGCCTGAGGGTTTCGCCAGGGCTCGCGTGTCGCGGGCAGGGCAAATCGCTTGGGGTTGCGCTGTCCCTCACCCTTACCCTCTCGCTGTGAAGAACGGGGAGAGGGGTCGCCAGCGTTGCGTCCACGCCCCTTCTCCCCGGGGCGGCGCCGACTTTGATGCCTGATGAGAGCGATAGCTATCTGATACCGAGCGGCACTTCGAACTGCCAGGCCGAGCGACCGGCTCCGTCTGGAATAGGGGGAAAGGGAGAAGCCCGGCGGACTGCGTCGAGTGCGGCCTTGTCCAGCGCGGCAACACCCGAACTGCCCGTCAGCCTGGCCGACCGGACGCTGCCGTTCGAGCCGACGGTAAAGGCAACCGTAGCTGTGCCGGTGGCGCGCGTGCGTGTCGAATTGAAGGCCCGCACCAGTTTTGACCTGATCTTGCCGGGATAGTTCGTGACGGCTGCATTGCCGATGCCTGATTTGCCGCCCCTGCTGGCGGTCAGGATCTTGCCGTCCTTCCTGGCGTCGGCCATGCCGCGCGCGACATCCGTTTCGTCACGGCCGCCGGAGCCGGTCTTTTTCTTCTTGGAATCGGCTTTGGCAAGTGCCTTGGTCGCCTTCCTGCGCAGGGCCGGCTTTTCAGGCTCGTTTGGTTCGGCCTTCCTGGCCGGCTTGTTCTTTGCGGTTGCCTTCTTCGGCTGCCTGGGCTCCGGCCTGTCCGGCTTCGGTTCTTCCGCCGCGCCGACTGTCTCGGTCGTCTGAGCTGTTTCGGCTGGCTTCGGATCGGCTGGTGCCGGTGCGCTTGTCTCGGCAGGCTCGGCCGTTTCGGCCGCGCTGACTGGCGGCGGCACGGCATTGTCGTCGGCAGGCACCAGCCTGTCGGTCGCAAGAACGTCGGGCGATGGGTCCTGGCGCGCCGGCTGCGCAGGTGCTGGTTCGGTCCGGTCGGCAACGGCAGCGGTTTCCGTGGCGGCCTCGTTGACCGGCTCAACCACTTCTTTGTCCGATGTCTCCGCCGCATCGGTGAGCGGCTGGAGCGTCTCCTCTGCCGCGGCCGCCTGCGCCTCGACCGTTTCGACCGGCTTGGCGTCGAGCATGGTCACCATCGTCACGTTGGCCACTTCCGGATCGTCTCCGACATCGCCGGCCGCCTGCTGCGGGTCGGCGCCGAGCAGCATTTCGCCTTGCTGGTCGGCACCTTCGATGCTTGGCCGGTCGTCCGGCAGCGTGAGGAAGGCCAGCGCCACCGCCACGTGGAATGCGCAAGAGCAGGCGATCGCCACCGTCCAGTTGCGGCGCCGCTGCATCTTTCGGGTCTGCCGCAATGGCTCCGCAGGCACCGTCGGCAAGTCGCCGTCGGCATCGGCGATGTAACTGTCTTCCGGCCTGTCGAGCGGCGAAACAAGCAGCGCCCCGCGCGGGATGGCGAAATCCGGATCGTCCGGTTCCGGCGGCAGGAAACCGGCCAATGGCCACGCGACGGGGTTTCGTGCGAATGCGGGTTCCGGTCCCAAAATTCAGACCCCGAAGGCGATGCCGGTCCTGGTCTGCGTCTTCAGCCCGCGCATGCAGGCATTCGGCTCGGCGCCGGCGCATTCCGTGGCGCTGTTGATCAACACGCGGCTGATCTTGCCGCAATCGGTGCCGGCAAGGTCGAAACGCGTCACCTTGGTCTTGCCTGCCGGCAGCTCCTTGAAATCGAGTACGGTCAGCCGATCGACGACACCGGCCTCGTTGAACAGCGCGATCTCGAATGCCGCCTTGGACAGACCGGCGCCGAGATTGTTGGTGACCACGAAGGTCAGGCGGCAGCCCTTGTCGGAAGGCTGCGCGCCGTTGAGCTCGAGGAGAAGCGCCGGCGCTTGCTGCTGTGTCCATGCCGGAGCCGCCGCAAGCAATATTGCCAGCACCGCGGCGAACAGACGAAGGGATGCCGTCATGCCTTTCATTGTCGTCAGCCTCCAAACCTCATCGTCGCCGCCAGCTTCAGGGTGACGCCGGGCTCGTAGACGACGCTCGTCGTCGATGCGTTCAGCGGGTTGGCGTATTTGACGTCGAACAGATTGTCGGCGCGGAAATCGACCTTGAAATTGTCGGTCGCCTGGTAGCTGGCGAAGGCATTGACCAGCGTATAGTCCTTGGCCACCGGGTTGCCCTGCGGGTTGCCATTGTATTGCACCTCGCCACCGATGGTCAGCCTGTCCTCGAGGAAGCGAAAGCCGAGTTGCCCGGTGATCTGTGAGGAGGGGACGGTGACAAGGTCCGCCCGTTCGCCTTCATAGGAAATCGTGTGGCCGTCGGTGAACGACGCCGAAAGCCCGGCAAAGCCCCAGGCGGCATCATAGACGCCCTCCATCTCGAAGCCGTGAATCTTGGCCTTGGCGAAATTCTGATACTGGAAGCAGATCGGGATGCCCGGGCCGAACGGGCAGCCGCTGGTCGGGTCGAACGGCGAGAGCGTCACGCCGTCGATGTAATCGTCGACATTGTTGTTGAAATAGGCCGCCTTCAGCCGCAGCGCGTCGTCGGCCTGGATGACGCCGTTGGTGCTGTAATTGACGCCGAATTCCACGGTCTTACCGGTTTCGGGCTTGAGATTGGGGTTGGGGAGGAACGGGAAGCTGACGCCGGCCGGATGATTGCCGCTGATCAGGGTCTCCGATAGCGAGGGAGAACGGTAGCCTTCCGCATAGGTGCCGTAGAATTGCAGGCCGGAAAGGCTGGCAGTTTCGAAGGGCGAAATGCCCACTGTGATGCGTGGCGACAGCCGGTCGCCAGAGGTTTCGCCGACATCACTGTCGAGCTTGTAGCTGTCGTAACGCAGCCCGGCGATGACCTCGAGCCAGTCCCAGGTGAGCTTGTCCTGAACGTAAGCGCCGGAGACGTTCCTGTTGCCCGAGGGCGTATAGAAGCTGTCGCCGCCCGCCGTGCCGCCTGTCTCGACATCGTCGCCAACCCAGTCGCCGCCAAAGGTCAGCTCATGCGCGATTCCAACGGTCTCGAATCTCGACGTGTTCCAAATGTCGATGCCGGAGGTGCCGATGTCGAACGTCGATTTCGAACCCGCCGGCAAAACCACGGGCAGACCAGTGACCGGATCAAATCGGTTTTGCGCGACAAGGGTCGTCAGATCGAGCTTGGTCTTGTTGTAGGATGCGTTGATGTGGAGGTCGAGCCAGCTCTTGTCTTCGTCGGTGATGTTGTAGCGGGCCGTGAAGGTATTCGCCTTCAGGTCGGCGTCGTTCACCGGCGCGCTGCCGCTGGTCTCGGTCCATCCGTCGTTCGAGCCGATCCAGCCCAGCTTCAGCTCGCTGTTTTCGCTGGGGCGGATGGTCGTCTTGAGGAGGCCGCTCAAGACGTCGAAGCCGGTGCCCGCTACAGTGTCGCCGCCGCCATGCTTGTAGTCGTCATAGTCGCGGTAGACGATATTGCCGAGCACGTCCCAATTCTCGTTTATCCGGTACGCGCCGGTGGCGCTGGTGGTCCAGCCTTCGCCGTTGGTTTCGTAGCGCCCGGTCGCGGATGCCGCCCAGGTCTCGTCCGGCTTGAGGAAATCCTGAGCATCCTTGGTGTCGAAAAATACGACGCCGCCGATCGCCCCGGAGCCATAGGTGTTGGCGACCGGGCCGCGGATCACATCGACGGATTTGATCAATTCGGGATCGATGTAGAAGGTCGATTGCGTGCCATGATCCGAGCGCTGGAAATTCTGGCGGGCGCCGTCGACGATGACGGAGACGCGGCCGAAGTCCTGCAGGCCGCGGATGTTGATGCTGGAGCTGACACGCCTTGCGTCGGCCTGAACGGCGACACCCGGCACACCGAACAGCATTTCGTTGGGCGTCGTCGCCATGCGGCGCTCGAGCTGTTCCTCGTCGACATGGCTGGCTGAAGCAAGCGACTCGATCGCCGTCTCGCCGGTACGGCTGAGGATCAGGATCTTGTCGAGCAGTGTGGTACCCGCCGGGGCCGGCTTTACCTTTTCGGGCTGTTGAGACGGGTCAGTCTGCTGCTGGTCGGCTGCCTGCTGGGCGCCGGCCGGTGTGGCGAGCAGCGGGATCGCCGCCGCGCCGGCCAGCAACGCGGCCATTTTGCTTGTCATAGAACAATGTGTCAGGCCGCTGCCCGCCAGCCGTCCCCAATTCGCCAACCCCATGCTGCAGCTCCAAGAATCCATGTTCGATGCTGGCTGGCTTGGGGCTCGCTGGCATTTTTCATCGTGTCCGGCGTCTTAAATGTTGACTCATTTACTCCGGTATTGCACTGCTAGATAACATGACCATTCGAGTCAAGAATTGAATCGGCATTTCACGCAGGCGCCGAGCCAGATGCCCGGCATAGGAAAGGGATCGAACCAATGAACACGCACAATCCCAGCGACTTTCGCTATCGCGTCCGCCGTTCCGACGAAAATTCCGCCCGTTTCGACAGGGTCCAATTGGCCGTGAGAACGCTGTCCAGCAACACGCTGTTCCAGGGCGAGCACGAGATCGGCATCGAGCACCACGGTGCGCTGTACCGGCTGAAGATCACCCGGCAGGGCAAGCTCATTCTCAACAAGTAGGTGGCAGAAATGGACCAGCGCGTAAAACCCGCCCCGCACGAGATCCGGCGGGCACGGGCAGACAATCCGAAAATGCGCGAGCGCGACCTCGCCGCCCATCTCGGTATTTCGGAGGCCGAACTGGTCGCCGCGCATTGCGGCGACGGCGTCGTGCGCGTCGAGCCGCGTGTCAACGACCTTTTGACTGGCCTCGAAGCTGTCGGTGAGGTGATGGCGCTGACCCGCAACGAAAGCGCGGTGCACGAGAAGATCGGCGTCTACGACAAGGTCGTCACCGGTAATCACAATGCCATGGTGCTCGGCGAAAATATCGACCTGCGTATTTTCCCAAAAGTTTGGGCGCACGGCTTTGCCGTGGAAAAGCGCGATGGCGCCGACATCCGCCGCAGCCTGCAGTTCTTCGACACCGCAGGCGAGGCGGTACACAAGGTGCATCTCAGGCCAGCCTCGAACCTCTACGCCTATCAGAAACTGGTGGCCGGGCTGGAATCGCCGAACCAGGAGCCGACGGTGGCGATTTCAGCGGGCAAGGCTGACGAGACCGAGACTGCGGACAACCCGGCGAGCGTCGACGATCTGCGCGACCGCTGGAGCCAGCTGACCGACGTGCACCAGTTCTTCGGCATGCTGAAGACACTGAAGATCAGCCGCCGACAGGCGGTGCGAATGGTCGGCCAGGACTACGCCTGGCTGGTCGACAAGGATGCGGTGAACGCCATGTTCAACCACGCCGCTGCTGGCGCCATGCCGATCATGTGCTTTGTCGGCAATCGCGGCTGCATCCAGATCCATTCCGGCCCGGTCGCCTCGATCAAGCCGATGGGACCATGGCTCAACGTGCTCGACCAGACCTTCCATCTGCACCTGCGGACCGACCACATCGATGAGGTCTGGGCCGTGCGCAAGCCGACCAAGGACGGCTATGTCACGTCGCTCGAAGTCTATGGCGCCGACGGCAAGATGATCATCCAGTTCTTCGGTAAGCGGCATGAAGGCGAAAGCGAGCGCGAAGACTGGCGCTTTCTGGCCGAAAACCTGCCGCGTATCCCAAGCCCGACCGCAGCCTGAGGAAAACGACGATGGTTCTTTTCCCCAGACTGGCATCGGTCTCCAGGTCGGCGCCTGGTCCTGCGGCCGCTGTTTTCCTGGCGTTCGCCGCGCTGATGCCGGCTCAAGCCGCCGAGGGCATCGCGACTTTCGCCGATCGCTCGAGGATCGTTGCCATCGGCGGCTCGATCACCGAGATCGTCTACGCGCTCGGTGAACAGGATCGTCTTGTCGCGCGCGATTCGACCAGCCGCTATCCGCAAGCGGCGGCGGAACTGCCTGATGTCGGCTACATGCGCCAGCTGTCGCCGGAGGGTGTGCTGTCGGTCAATCCGTCGGGCATATTGGCCCTGCACGGCAGCGGACCGAAGGAAGCCGTCGACGTCTTGAAGAAATCAAGCATCCCGTTCGTCGAGGTGCCCGAGCGCTATGATAATCAAGGCATTCTCGAAAAGATCCACATCGTCGGCAAGGCGCTCGGCACCGAGGCCAAGGCCGATGCGCTGGCGGTCCAGATCGATGCCAGGCTGAAGGCAGCCGAAATGCAGACCGCCTCGATCAAGGATCGCAAGCGCATCCTGTTCGTGCTGTCGATGCAGGGCGGCAAGCTGCTTGCCGCCGGCAGCGACACCGCCGCCGACGGCATCATCAAGCTTTCGGGCGGCATCAACGCCGTCGACGGCTTTGCCGGCTACAAGCAATTGTCGGACGAGGCGGTCATCACCGCCAGGCCCGACATGATCCTGATGATGAACAATGCCGGGCCGGCCACCGCGGATGACGAATTGTTTTCGAACCCCGCCGTGGCTTCGACGCCGGCGGGTGCCGCCCGCAAGCTGATCCGCATGGACGGCGGCTATCTGCTCGGCTTCGGCCCGCGCACGGCCGACGCCATCCACGACCTCGCCGTCTCGCTCTATGGCGGCCAGGTCACGGATTGAGCGCGATGGCCGATCATTCGATCGCCGGTGCGGCGGGCATCATGGCGACGGCAGCCGAGGGTGACCGTTCGCAGCGCGCCCGCCTCGTCATCGTGCTGCTCTGCGTCGGGCTGGCTATCGCCGTGCTGTTGTCGCTGACCTCCGGCGCATCCGATGCCTCGGCCATCGGCGTCATGCATGACTGGCTGTTCGGCGCGTTGCCCGGCGACGCGGCATTGAGCGCCCGCGACCATCTGATCATCCATGACATCCGTCTGCCGCGCGTCATTCTGGGCGTACTGGTCGGCGCATCGCTTGCCGTCTCCGGTGCCGTCATGCAGGGGCTGTTCCGCAATCCGCTGGCCGACCCCGGCCTGATCGGCGTTTCGGCCGGATCGAGCCTCGGTGCGGTCGCCGTCATCGTGCTTGGCTCGACCATGCTGGCGCCGCTGACTTCGGCGCTCGGCACGATGGCTTTGCCGCTGGCTGCATTCTGCGGCGGGCTGGCGACGACATTGCTGCTCTATCAGGTCGCGACACGGCAAGGCCGGACCTCGGTCGCCACCATGCTGCTCGCCGGCATCGCGCTGGCAGCACTCGCCATGGCGCTGACCGGCATCCTGATCTTCATGGCCGACGACCGGCAATTGCGCGACCTGACCTTTTGGCAGCTCGGCTCGCTGGGCGGCGCAACCTGGCAGAAGATCGGCTCCGTCGGGCCTGTCATCGTCCTGGCGCTAGCGGCAATGCCGTTCCTGGTGCGCGGCCTGAACGCGCTGGCGCTTGGCGAGGCCACGGCCGGCCATCTCGGCATCCCGGTGCAGCGGCTGAAATACACCGCGATTGTCGGCGTCTCGGCAGCGGTCGGCGCGTCGGTCGCCGTCAGCGGCGGCATCGGTTTCGTCGGCATCGTCGTGCCGCATCTGCTGCGTCTGCTGATCGGCCCCGATAACCGTTATTTGCTGCCGGCATCGGCCCTGCTCGGCGCCGCGCTGCTGCTGTTGGCCGACGCCGTTGCCCGCACCATCGTTGCCCCGGCCGAATTGCCGATCGGCATCGTCACCGCGGTCGCCGGTGCGCCGTTCTTCCTGTGGATCCTGCTGCGCAAGCGCGGCGTCATCGACTTGTGAAAGTTTGCCTATGATCGAAGCGCGCGATGTCTCGGTGGCGATCGGCGGCAAGCGCATTGTCGCCAATGTCGATTTCGAGGCGCGGCCCGGCGAAATCGCGGCCATCGTCGGCCCCAACGGTTCGGGCAAGACGACCTTCCTCAGAGCACTGTCCGGCGATCTTGGCTATTCGGGAGAGGTCACCGTCAACGGCCGCAATCTATCGGCGATGAAGCCGGTCGAGGCGGCGACGGTGCGCGCGGTGCTGCCGCAGGCGACGACGCTGTCGTTTCCGTTCACCGTGCGTGAGATCGTCAGGCTGGGCCTGGTCGGCGGGCGCTCCGGCGCGCTGTCCGGCGAGGACCAGCGCCTGCCCGAACGGGCGCTGGCTCGCGTCGACCTCGAGGGTTTTGCCGGCCGCTTCTACCAGGAGCTGTCCGGCGGCGAGCAGCAGCGCGTGCAGCTTGCCCGCGTTCTGTGCCAGGTGTGGGCGCCGGTGCTCGACGGCAAGCCGCGCTATCTGTTCCTCGACGAGCCGGTGTCCAGCCTCGATATCAAGCACCAGCTGATCATCATGGACATCGCCCGCGATTTCGCCAGACGCGGCGGCGGCGTGGTCGCCATCCTGCACGACCTCAATTTGACGGCGATGTACGCCGACCGGATTTTCGTCATGCATCGCGGCAGGCTCGCCGCTACAGGTTCGCCGCAACAGGTGCTCAGCGACGAGCTGATCGAAAAGGTCTTCGATTGCCGGCTGAAGGTCGGTGTGTTGCCGGCCGCAAACATGCCGTTCGTATTGCCGCAGTCGGTCTGTTGATATCCAGGTGATGCCGGCCTGCAAATGGCGGTTTCCTGCGCTTCCGGCCTTCGCCGGCCGAAGCATTCATGAGGGGTGCGGCAGTTAAGGCTATGGCCGGCGCAGGCCGGTACTCACGTACCCAAACGTACGCTCCGTTCCGGTTCTCGGAACCCACCATTTTCGGCTCGGCCTGACCTGAATCTCAACAGACCTCACCAACTGAGATGCGACCAGAAATCAGGCGGCCGGCGCCCTTTGCACCAGCATGTCGATGCCGAGCAGGTGGCGCACATTCGGGCGCGCCGCCACCAGATCGGCGATCGTGTAGCGCGACAGCACGGCGAAGAAGGCGTTGAGCGCTTCGCGCAATGCCGAATTCAAGGCGCAGCTGTCAACCAGCGGACATTCGGCGGCGTCGTTCTCGAAGCACTCGGCCATGGCAAAGCTTTCCTCCGTCACCCGCACGACATCGAACAGGCTGATTGATTCGGCCGCGCGGCCGAGCCTGACGCCGCCATTCCTGCCGCGCACCGTTTCGATCAGGCCGTTTTCGACCAGCGGCTGCAGGATCTTGAACAGGAAAAGTTCCGATACCGAATAGGCGGCGGCGATCTCGGGGATGCGGCTCAACCGCTCGGTGTTGGCGGCGCAATACATCAGAATGCGCATGGCGTAGTTGGTCTGACGGGTAAGCCGCATTGTGTCCTCACATAACAGTGGTTGGCGTCAATATGGCCTATAGTTTGGAACAATTCCAGACTGGCGCTGCATAATAGATGAATTCCGGCGTCAAGTTTGCGTGCACGATTGCGCGCACCGGAACCAGCGGCGCGCTTTCTGGGGCAGGCGACACTAGATAAGTTCGCATACACGATCAGGAGCGGCCCATCATGTCACGACCAGCCCCGGCATTTGCATCCGTCGCGTCCGTCCGGTTCGACGCCGATGCCGACGCCAAGCTTTCGGCGCTCAGGCGCACCAAGTTCGTTGCCGCCGCAGCGCTTGCGTTTTGCGTGCTGGTCTTTGCGGTGGCGAAATCGCTCGAGAGCCGGCATGCGTGGTTGGGCTTCGTCGCCGCTTTCGCCGAGGCGGCGACGATCGGCGGCCTGGCGGACTGGTATGCGGTGGTGGCGCTGTTTCGGCGGCCGCTTGGCCTGCCGATCCCGCATACGGCCATCATCCCGGAAAACCAGAATCGCATCGCCGACAATCTCGGCCGCTTCATCGAGGTGAATTTCCTGGCGCCGGAACCGGTGCGCGAAAAGCTCGCCGAGGTCGACTTTTCCGCGCTGGTCGCGGACTGGCTGGCCGACCCGAACCGCGCCGCCGATTTGTCGCGCTTCGTCGGCCGGCTGGTGCCGCAGACGCTGGCGGCGGTCGAGCAATCCGGACTGCGCGGCTTCGTCACCAGCCGTATGCTGGAGCAGATCGAAAAGGTGCCGCTGGCGCCGCTCGCCGCCGAGCTGCTGTCGGCGCTGACTGACGATCGCCGCCACCAGAAATTATTCGACGAGTTCACCAAGGTGGTCGGCCGCTTCCTGAGCGACGAGCAGGCGCTGGCGACGATGCGCGAGAAGATCCGCGAGGAACTGCCGTCGCTGTTCAACCTGTTTCGCGCCGACGCCTATCTGTTGAAGAAGATCATTGCGTCGGCCGGCTCGCTGCTCGATGAGGTGCGGGCCGATCCGCACCATCCGATGCGAGCCGAATTCGACCTTTTCGTCGAAACCTTCGTCGAGCGGTTGAGGACATCCAAACAATATGCCAGGCGCGCTGAAAAGCTGAAGCGCGATTTCCTTGCCCGGCCAGAGCTCAGCGCGCTGGCCGGCGATATGTGGGACAGCCTGCGGCTGTTCATCGAACAGGACGCCAAGGCGCCGAATTCGATGATCCGCGACCATCTCGCCACCATGTTCGTCGAGGTCGGCCGCCATCTTGCCGACGACGCGCAGATCAGGGCCGACATGAACCAGGGGTTCATCGTGGCGCTGGCGTCCTTCGTCGAAAGCCAGAAGAGCGGCGTGTCGAAGTTCATCGCCGACCAGGTCAAGCGCTGGGACCTCGCGCAACTGACAAGGCTTATCGAAATGAACATCGGCAAGGACCTGCAATATATCCGCTTCAACGGCATGATCATCGGTGGCCTTGCCGGGCTCGTGCTCTACACTGCCGAACGGCTGTTTCTTGTCGGCTGACTCGTCCGAATGGACCGCTGAGCTTCGCTGCACTATCTTCCGTGCAGTGGCGGGGCTCACGGCAACAAGGGGAGAGAACCAGCATGGCAAAACGACCGGAGTCCGAGTCCTTCATCGACATGTTCGGCAAGTTCGGCCGCGACCTGAAGCTGCCGAATGTCGACGTCGAGGCGATCCTCGCCCACCACGCCAAGAACCTGGAAGCGCTGGAGAAGTCGGCACGGGCGAGCGCCGCTGGAGCCTCGGCGCTGTTGTCAAGGCAACGCGAGATGCTGCAGGACACGCTGCGCGAAATCACCGACATGGCACAAAGCTACAGAGCGCCCGGCAATCCGCAGGAAATGATGCAGAAGCAGGCGGCGTTCGCCAGGAAATCCTTCGAGACCGCGCTGAAGAATGCCGGCGAGATGGCCGAACTGGCGAGGGCGTCCGGCACCGAATCGATCGAAATCCTGCGCAGCCGCATCAAGGAGGCGATGGAGGAGATCCGCGCCGGCCACGACAAGAAATAAGCTGTTCCCCAGCAGCACGCTTGCCGGCGGCGAAGACTGGCGGTTCGCGGCCGAAGATTATGGGCTGGAATCGCACTGGCGAATTGACAGGGGCGGCCCGTCGTGGTCCGGAACAGGCAAGCGATCGGGAAAGCAGGAATGACGCAGATACGGCCGAGGACGCCGCCGACCTTCGAGCAACTCAGGGCGATGGCCGGGCAGGAGTTGGGCGTTTCGGACTGGACGCTGGTCGATCAGCACCGCATCGACCAGTTTGCCGAATGCACGGGCGATCATCAATGGATCCATGTCGATCCCGAGCGGGCGAAGCGGCAAAGCCCGTTCCGCACCACGATCGCGCATGGCTATCTGACCCTGTCGATCATCGGCGCGCTGGCGCTCGAGATGGGGATCGTACCCGAAAACACGCAGGCCGCGTTCAATTACGGTTTCGACAAAGTGCGCTTCGTGGCGCCGGTCAGGGTCGGCTCGCGTATCAGGCTGCGCACCACGCTGTTGTCGATGGAAGACAAAGGTCCGGGGCAATATCTAATGAAGGCCGCCAATACGGTCGAGATCGAAGGCGAGCAGAGGCCGGCGCTGACCGCCGAGACGCTCGTCATGCTTTACGCACGCCGCAAGCGGGCAGGGGCCTGAGAGCACAGCCTCAGGCCAGCAGGCTTCCGGCAGCGCGAATCAACGCGACATCGCCTGTTCAAGCGCCCTGAAAATCCGGTCATCTCCGGACTGCGCGACGTTGAAGCGCATGAAACGGCTGGCCGACCGGGACAGGCTGAACGCATTGCCGGGCGCAAGCACGACGTTGGCCGACAAAGCGTGACGGGCGACGTCCGCGGCATCTATTCCCTCCGGCAGCCTGCACCATAGAAACATGCCGGCCGGCTGATCTATCCACGGCACGATGCCGATTGCCCTGAGCCGGGTGCCGGTTTCTTCCATGGCGCGCGAGAGCCGCGCGCGCAGCAGATCGACGTGCTTGCGATAGAGGCCGTCCTTCAGCAGCGTCAGCACCAGTTCGGATGCAAGTCGCCCGCTGCCAAAGGATGTGGCGATCTTGAGATCGGTCAAACCTTCCATCCAGTCGCGAGGAGCGGCGATGAAGCCGCAGCGCACCGATGCCGACAGCGTCTTGGAAAAGCTTCCGATATGGATGACCCGGCTGAGGCCGTCGAAGGCCGCCAACCTGGGCGCCGGTGTGTGTTCGAAATCGGCGAAGATATCGTCCTCGATGATCGTCAGCCCCGACGGGTCGGCGAGCTTCAGCAGCCGATGGGCAACGACCGGCGACAATATCGCGCCGGTCGGATTGTGGAGCGCCGAATTGGTGATGTAGAGGCGCGGCCGATGCTCGTTCAGCGCTTGCGCGAACAGCTCGATGTCCGGACCCGAGCGCGTGTAGGGGACGCTGATCACCTTGGCCCGATGGGCGCGCAACAGGGCATGGAAGTTGAAGTAGCAGGGATCGTCGACCAACACCGTGTCACCCGGTTCGAGCAGGAACCGGCTCAGCAGGTCGATCGCCTGAGTGCCCGATTCCGTCAGCATGATCTGGTCCGGGGAGGCTTCGATACCGTGCTCGGCCATGCGCCGCGCCAGCAGATGGCGTAGCGCCGGCAAGCCGAGCGGCGTGCCGTAGTCCGTTAGCGCGGCGTCGTCGGCGCGGGCCGTCGTCCGCAGTGCCCGGCGCAATCCAGCCTCGGGCATCCATGTTGCCGGCAGCCAGCCGCAACCCGGTTTCAGGACGCCGTCGCCGGCTTCCAGCGATTGGCGCGAGACCCACAGCGGGTCGACGGCACGGTCAAGCCTGGGGCCGATCTCGGCCAGCGACAACGGAGCCAACGGTCCGGCGGCATAGAAACCCGAGCCCGGCCGCGAGCGGATCATGCCTTCCGCCGCAAGACGCTCATAGGCTTCGACCACGGTGGATTTGGAAACCTGCATGGCCTTCGCAAACGCCCGGATCGAAGGCAGCCGCGTTCCCGGTGTCAGGCTGCGCGCGGCGATCCTGTGCCTGATCGTCGCCATGACGCTTTCGACAAGCGTCCGGCTGCCCTCATCTGTTGTCGCCTGCTCATCCATCCGTACTGCTCAGCCTGCCATGACGGTTTTGTCAAACTGTACCTGATTGTCTCTGGCGGAGCCAGACGCCCGGCCCGATAGAGGGCGAAATCAGCGGGGCATCGATGGACAAGGCGGCGAGTAGTTGGGCGGCGAGTAGTTGGGCGGCGAGTGGTTGGGCTGCGAGTGGCTGGGTCAACGGGTTCATAGGCGTGCTGATCTTCAGCGGTTCGCTTCCGGCGACGCGCGTGGCGGTGATGGATTTCGATCCGGTGTTCGTAACGGTCGCCCGTGCGGCTTCGGCGGGCATCCTCGGCCTGGCGCTGCTGCTCGTTTTTCGTCAGAAGCGCCCGGAGCGGCGAGATCTGTTCCCGCTGGCGATCGTGGCGCTTGGCGTCGTGGTCGGCTTTCCCCTGCTGACGGCGCTGGCGCTCAAGCACATCACGTCGGCTCACTCCATCATCTTCGTCGGCCTGTTGCCGTTGGCGACCGCGATCTTCGGCGTGGTTCGCGGCGGCGATCGCCCGAAGCCGGCGTTCTGGCTGTTCTCGTGCCTCGGTAGCGCCCTTGTCGCCGGTTTTGCAGTCACGCAAGGCCTGTCGGTCTCGCCGCTCGGCGACATCTTGATGCTGGCCGCCATCATCGTTTGTGGATTGGGCTATGCCGAAGGAGCGGCGCTGTCGCGCAAGCTCGGCGGTTGGCAGGTGATTTCGTGGGCGCTGGTGCTGTCGCTGCCCCTCATGCTGGCGCTGACGTTCATCACCATGCCGCCGTCGCTCGAAAGTGCCGGCAGGGGCGCATGGATTGGTCTGGCCTATGTCTCGCTGTTCAGCATGCTGATCGGTTTCGTGTTCTGGTATCGCGGCCTGGCGCAAGGCGGCATCGCCGCGGTCGGGCAGTTGCAACTGCTGCAGCCCTTCTTCGGCCTGGGGCTGGCGGCAGCGCTGCTGCATGAGCAGGTCAGTCCCGCCATGATCGCCGTCACCGCCGCCGTCGTGCTTTGCGTCGTCGGTGCCAAGAGATATGCGAGATAGGTGCTGCGGCTGCCGGAGTTGCATGCGAACCGGGTGGAATCCTCAAGGATGCTTGGCAACGATATCAGTTCGCCCGGCAGTGGCGCGGGCTGAAAATACCGCAAGGATCAGCGCCATCAGCACCAAGCCCGTCGCCACCTGGAAGGTGACCTGCATCCCTCGTGCCGCTGCCGCAGGTGCCAACACTGCCAAGCCAGTGCCTTCCCCAGCCGATGCGAAGGCGAACACCGCGCCCATCACCGACGCACCGGTGATCAGGCCGAGATTGCGCGACAGATTGAGCAGGCCGGAGACGACGCCACGCTGGTCGGATGCGACGCCCGTCATCACGGCCGAATTGTTGGAGGTCTGAAACAGGCTGTAGCCGGTGCAGACGATGATGATTGGTACGACATAGCCGGCAATACCGAATTCCGCCCGCGACAGAGCAAAGGTGCCAATAGCGAGATCGAACAGGCCGACGATCATGATCCGGTTCGCCCCGAAACGATCGACCAGGCGTCCGGCCGGCAGCGCCGCCAATGCGGTAATCAGAGGGCCGGTCGACAGAACCAGCCCGACCATGGCTGCGTCCAGCCCGAGCGCGCGCGACAGATAGAATGGTGCGACCACCAGCGTCGCCATCATCACCGTGGCGACGATCAGGTTCATGGCGAGGCTTGCGTTCAACGCCTGGTCGCGGAACCTCGCAGGTTGAATCAAAGGGTTCTGGACCCTTGTCTGCGCAACGACAAACAGCAGGCCAGCCACGGTTGCGGCAATCAGCAAGCCGACATTGAGAGAACCAAAACTGCCACGCCCAAGGGTCATGGCGAGCGCATAGGCGGCTAGCGTCAGCGCGAGCAAAGCCGTGCCGATCCCGTCGAAACCGCGCCGACCTGGCGTCTTTTTTCCGGCCGACAGGAAGCGCCAGGCAAGCGCAAAGGCCAGCACCCCCAACGGCAGATTGATGAGGAAGATCGCGCGCCAGCCGAGGCCGGCAATCAACAGTCCGCCAAGCGAGGGGCCAAGCGTGGTGCCGATCGCCGACATGGCGCCGAGCAGGCCCATGGCGCTGCCGGTTTTATCCCGGGGAACCGTGTCGGCGACAAAGGCCAGCGTCAGAGCCATCATAATGGCCGCGCCGAGCCCCTGTGCCGCCCGTGCGGCGATCAGCAGCCAGAGCGTCGGCGCGAGCCCGCAAAGCACCGATGCGAAGGTGAACAGGGCAATGCCGCCGAGCAATAGCGGTCGTCGGCCGAATATGTCGGCGAGCCGCCCGACGCTGACGATCAAGGTGGTGATGGCGAGCAGATAGGCAAGGACGACCCATTGCACGAGCTGGAACGATGCGTCGAACGCCTGCATCAGCGATGGCAGCCCGACGCTGGCGATGCTGGTGGCGAGCGACGACAGCAGCGTTGAAAGCGACAGGCTTGCCAATGCCCATCGGGTCGAGCGTGCGCTCACCGGGGCAACTTCGTCCCAGGTCTTTTCAGCGGTCGATGCCAAGGTGAACTCCTTTGCCGGCAGCCCCCAATCGGAGCTGTCGGACGCTATTCCCTCGCATGATGTGGCGGAAGGCGCAGTATTTGCATCTTATTCGTGCATGAAACGCCACATCACGGCTGAGCTGTGCTATGGTCCTTCCATGTCGTCACCCGATCTCAATCTGCTTGTCGCCCTCGATGTGCTGTTGAGCGAGGGCAGTGTGGCGCGTGCTGCCGCGCGGCTGCGCCTCAGTCCCTCGGCGATGAGCCGGACGTTGGCGCGGTTGCGCCAGGCGACAGGCGACCCATTGTTGGTCCGGGCCGGCCGTGGCCTGGTTGCGACGCCGCGCGCGCTCGAATTGCAGCAACAGGTAGGCCGAGTCGTCCAGGATGCGGAAGCGCTGCTGCGCCCGGCCAAGCCCCTCGACCTCTCTGCTCTCGACAAGGTCTTCACGCTGCGCGCCAACGAAAGTTTCGTCGAGGAGTTCGCACCGCGTCTTCTGACCCGTGTCGAAGCGGATGCACCTGGCGTGCGGCTGCGTTTTGCGCCGAAATCCGACAAGAACGACATGTCGTTGCGTGACGCGGCGGTTGATCTCGAAATCGGCGTCGCCGGGGAAACCAGCCCCGAAATGCGTATTCAGGCGCTGTTTCGCGACCGCTTCATCGGTGCGGTGCGAACGGGCCATGAGCTGAGCGAGGGGCCGGTGACGGCGGAACGCTATGCGGCCGGCCGCCACATCAGCGTTTCGCGGCGTGGCCGCGAAAAGGGCCCGATCGACGAGGCCTTGAAACTGCTCGGTCTCCAGCGGACGATCGTGTGCATGGTTTCCAGCTTCTCGGCCACGCTCGCCATGGCGCGCGCCTCCGATCTGATCGCCAGCGTCCCCGAACGGCACACGCTGGGCGCGCGCACGGGCATGTACAGCTTCCCGTTGCCGGTCGATATCGAGGAGGTCACCATTTCGATGCTGTGGCATCCGCGACTCGATGCCGATCCGGCACAACGCTGGCTGCGAGCCTGCGTGCGGGAGGTCTGCGCGTCGTTTCGTTAGCCGAGGCGCCTGACCCGAAACTTTGAGATTAAAGTGAAGTTCGTGTCACGGCGGCGCGAATGACCGGCACACTTTCTATGCTCTCAAATATTGACGCCTTTACGGAGGTGTCGCTGCTATATAGGTTTCTCCAACCAATTTTCTCACTCACACAAGGCTATTTGGGATGTCGATTTCTGAGAGGACCTATAAGATAGTATGGGGTCAATTTTCTGGTCGTTGCTGCTTTTGCCATGAAGAGGTGATACTCCCGTCAGAAAATGGCGGATTGTCTTTGGTCGGCGAAGTTGCACACATCGTTGGCGAGACAACTCGAGCCGCTCGGGGCGATTCGTTGTTGTCATTAAAAGAACGCAACGAGTCAGACAATTTAATTTTGCTTTGCCGAAAGCACCACAAGATTGTTGACGACGACGCGGCAACGTACACTGTAGAAAAGTTGCACACGTTGAAATTTGATTTTCTCCATTGGATCAAAGAACATCTGAAAAAGCCAAAGCCTTGGCGGTCAAATCTTTCGCAATTAACGTACATAAATGTACCACGGTTATGCGAGCAAGCCGAACTGCAGGGATATCACGTCGATCTAACCGCCTTGATGCACGGCGATGAGGTTTTGGCGGCCTGAAGCGGCGATGTGGCCGCTGTTGGGCGCTTTTCCGCGAACCTCG
>NZ_JAMYVK010000076.1:0-21260 GCF_040323975.1 Mesorhizobium sp. M0019
ATACGAGATCTTGGCGGCAACGTAGTTCAGGCCCCACGAAAAGGTCAGCCCGACCATGATGGCGGCGGCCGCCAGATCGACCGCGTCACGACGGTCGAGTGTATCTGTGGCGACGCCCACCGCCGCTAGTCCTCCGCGCTCGCGTCGTCGAAACCGAGCAGGTTCCAGCTCTGGCGCATATGCGGCGGCATCGGTGCGGTGACGTCGACAAAGCCCTTGTCGGGATGAGGGATGACAATGCGGCGCGCGTGCAGATGCAGGCGGTTCTGCATGCCGCCTGGAAAATCCCAATTGGTGTCGGCCTCGAAATATTTGGGGTCGCCGATGATCGGGCAACCGATATGGGCGGCATGGACGCGAAGCTGGTGGGTGCGCCCGGTATAGGGTTCCATTTCCAGCCAGGACAGGGTCTGCGCCGCCTGCTCGACGATGCGGTAATAGGACACGGCGTGATCGGCGCCCTTTTCGCCATGCTTGGCGATGCGCACACGATCGCCGTCGGGCGTCGGTTCCTTGATCAGCCAGGTCGAGATCTTGTCCTCGCGCTTCGGCGGCACGCCCTTGACCAGCGCCCAGTAGGTTTTCTTCGTCTCACGCGCCCGGAACGCTTCGGCGAGCTTCATGGCGGCGAGCCTTGTACGGGCGACAACCAGCACACCCGACGTGTCGCGGTCGAGCCGGTGCACCAGACGCGGCTTCTCGCCCTTCTGGTTGCGCCAGGCTTCCAGCATGTCGTCGACATTGCGGGTGACGCCAGAGCCGCCCTGGACCGCCAGGCCGGCCGGCTTGTTGAAGACGAAGACCTTCGGGTCCTCATGGATCAGCATCTTTGCCAAAACGTCGGCGTCGCCCTGGTTGCGGATCGAATGACCGGTGAGCGGGCTTTCACCTTTCTTGTCGACTTCGAGCGGCGGCACTCGGACCGTCTGGCCGGCTTCGACGCGGGTATCGGCCTTCACCCTGCCGCCGTCGACGCGGATCTGGCCGGAACGCAGCAGCTTCTGCAGATGACCGAAACCGAGACCGGGGAAATGGCTCTTGAACCAGCGGTCGAGCCGCATGCCCGCCTCGCCGGCGTCCACTGTGATCTGTTCAACGCCTGCCATGATTCCAATCGCCGTTTTGCAGGCATGCAACGGCATTCGCCGGCACCCGCAATCTCACTCGGTTATTCGTTGTCGGTTCCATATTGCAGAACCTGAACTTTCTCCAGCGTAATCAAACCACTTGTCATGATTGTTTCAAGCACGGGCAGGAAAGCGGCCAATTTTTCCTCGTCATCGACGATCTCGATGACGAGTGGCAGATCCTCCGATAGGCGGAGGATCTTCGTGGTGTGAAGCCGGCTGGAATGGCCGAACCCCATCGCGCCGCGCAGGACGGTCGCGCCGGCGATCTGCATTTCGCGGGCCCTCAGCACGATAACCTCATACAGCGGACGGCCACCTGCCTTGTCGTTTTCGCCGATAAATATGCGCAGCAATTGCGCCTGTGTTGGTATCTTCATTGCCTGGACCCTCTCAGCCGGTTGAGCCGAACTGCAAAGATGTGGCCAAGCCAGACGGCGGCAAGCCAGGCCACCACGGAGATCGCGATATTGAATCCCGCCGCCACAAGCCTCCCGCCTTGCGCGAGGGTGAGTGTTTCAAGGCTGAAAGCGGAGAAGGTCGTCAGGCCGCCGCAGAAGCCGGCCATGAAGAATTGACGTTGCAGCGGACCGGCGAAGACGCGACCATCCGGTCCCGTCAATGTCGCGTAGAAGCCGATGAGGAACGAGCCAACAATGTTGACGAGGAGCGTGCCGAAGGGAAATCCAGCGCCCCACAGGGCAGTGCTCGTCGATGAGGCAAGCGCCCGCAACACACCGCCGATCATGCTGCCTGCGGCTACGGTCGCATAGAGCCGAACCGTTTCGTTGGTTCTGCGACGGCCAATGAGGCGCGCCGCATGCCCTGCCGCGGCAGTGTCCGTCCCGTCGTGGCGGAGCTTCCGCGGGCCGCTCACGGCGCCCCGCCGCCAATCAGAAGACTTCCCGCAGCAAAGCCCAGCGTCACGCCGCCGAGGCTCAGAAAAACCGAAAGCAGCACATTTCCGCCGGCGCGCCGCCATTCGCCCTCGCGCGCCAGCGCCAGCGTCTGCAGGCTGAAGGAAGAAACCGTGGTGTAGCAGCCGAGGCCGCCGGTAACGGTAAAGGCCCAGATGGCCGGCATGCCGGCGCGCGCCACCGCATGCGCAACGACACCGATTGCAAACGCTCCCGAGACGTTGACGGCCATAGTGCCCCAGGGAAAGGTCTCGCCGACCCGGCGGGCGACGAAGCCGGACAGGAAGAAGCGGGCCATTGCACCGATCGCGCCACCAAGGCAGACAAGCAACAGATGATACATCGTGCTCCCTCGCGCCGGTCACACCACGGTGTCAGGCGGCTCCGGCCTTCTTCGGCTTGCTGGAGCCGATCATCTTCCAGTTCTTGTAGAACATGGCATTGATGCGCTCGACGCTGACCGAAACGATGGCGAGAAGAGCGGCGATCAGGCCGGGGAATGGCGATGGCCGGATGATGTCCATGAACACGCAGTAGCGGCGCCCATCATATTCGTTGACCGAGCGGTGCAGCAGCGTGTCGTCGAAAATATAGAGCGGATTGTCGTGCCAGTAGTTCCTGGCGTTGTTGCACTCGACGAAAACCTCGGCCTTCACCGGGAGAAGATTGTAGAGAATGCGCAGGCTGAGCCGCAGCGGTCCGAAATGCCAGGAGGTCGATTCCTTGCCCCTGAACACCGACACGGCGATGGTCTTGATGTATTTGAAATCCTTGTTGAATTCGGCAACGTTGTCGATTTTGTGCTTGCCATACCACTGGTAGACATACATGCCGCGCCGGCCGCTGCCGAAATTGGCGTCGATATCGGCGATGATCTCGTCCTTGCGCGCTTTGAAGACGTCCAGAACCTCGTTGACCTCACGCTGATAGTCCGGAGGAAACTGGTCCAGTTTCCAGACACCGCGGTTTCTATAGCACAGCAGATCGACCAGCAGATTGAAGGGCGAAAGCAGCCAGGTGAAGATGCCGTTGCCGAGGAAATAACCACTGAACAGCGCCCAGTTCTTGTTGTCGTTGCGCAACACGTCGATCAGGCCGAGGACAATGAAAATTGTCGTCAGGATGGGAATGAAATAGAAGCCGAGTGCCAGCAGCGGGATCGCTATGGCGAACTTCCGAAGGGTCTTGCGATTTTTTTTTGTCATTTTTCCACGCGCCAGGCGCGATTCCGTTCTGAATATCGTCGGTACGTTTCTGGCCTGTCCGCCGGCCGAAGGCGCATCTTGATAGGGTTTTTTATCCCGCCAGACAACGGCGATCACACCAGTGTGCGACTGGCAGCTACTTTTCCCGCTCGCTGCGCAGCTTCGCCCAATAATCCAGCCGCTTCCTGATATCGCGCTCGAAGCCGCGCTCGGGCGGGTCGTAGAATGTCTGCCTTCCCATCTTCTCCGGAAAATAGTCCTGGCCGGAAAAAGCGTCGGGCTCGTCGTGGTCGTAGCGATAGCCGGCGCCGTAATCTTCCTGTTTCATCAGCTTGGTCGGCGCATTGAGAATGTGCTTGGGCGGCAGCAGCGAACCGAATTCCTTCGCCGCCTGTGTGGCGGCCTTGAACGCGGTATAAACTGCATTGGATTTCGGCGCGGTGGCGAGATAGACGGTCGCCTCGGCGAAGGCCAGTTCGCCCTCGGGCGAGCCCAGATAGTCATAGGCGTCCTTGGCGGCGTTAGCGACGATGAGCGCCTGCGGGTCGGCCAGCCCGATATCCTCCATCGCCATGCGCACCAACCGGCGCCCGAGATAAAGCGGATCCTCGCCGGCGTCGAACATGCGGGCGAGATAGTAGAGTGCCGCATCGGGGTCGGAGCCGCGCACCGATTTGTGCAAGGCGGAGATCAAATTGTAGTGGCCGTCCTGTCCCTTGTCGTAGATCGGCGCGCGGCGCTGGACGATGCGCTGCAGGGCTTCGGCGCCGAATACCTCCTTTGATTTCGCTGCGCGCCAGACCTCTTCGGCGAGCGTCAATGCCGCGCGGCCGTCGCCATCGCTCATGCGGATGAGCATCGCCCGCGCGTCTTCATCGAGCGGCAGCGCCCTGCCCTCTGCCTCCTCGGCTCGCGCCAGCAGCTTGGCGATGCTGTCCTCGCCGAGCGAGTGGAAGACCAGCACACGCGCGCGCGACAATAGCGCGGCGTTAAGCTCGAAGGACGGGTTCTCGGTGGTGGCGCCGACCAGCACGACGGTGCCGTCTTCCATCACGGGCAGAAAACTGTCCTGCTGGGCGCGGTTGAAGCGATGGATCTCGTCGACGAACAGCAGTGTCTGGCGGCCGTTCGAGCGGCGCAGCTTCGCTGCCTCGAACACTTTCTTCAGGTCGGCAACGCCGGAAAACACGGCCGAGATCTGTTCGAAGGCGAGGCTTGTCTCGCCGGCAAGCAGCCGTGCGACCGTGGTCTTGCCGGTGCCGGGCGGGCCCCAGAAGATCATCGAGCCGAGCGAGCCGGAGCCGATCAGCCGCGTCAGCGCGCCGTCGGATCCGGTCAGATGCTCCTGGCCGACGACCTCGCCGAGGTTCTTCGGGCGCAGACGGTCCGCCAGCGGCCTGCCGGGCGGCGTCTTTTCCGGTTCATCGACACTGAACAGATCGGCCATGCAACTTCTTCTGCCTGGAGCCCGATCATGCTGACGTTCGGGCTCAGTAACGCAACACCTGGCGCAGTATCTGCCCGCCGCGCTCGACGGTAAAGCGCCACCAGCGCGTATCCTGCTGGGCTACCTGTTCCAGGGTCGCCGCCTTGTCGATCGTCAGGCCATTGACCTCACGCACGATGTCGCCTGGCTGGAAGCCAAAATCGGCAGCAGGCGAATCGCGGTTGATGTCGACCACGGTGACGCCTTTGACATCGGTGTGCAGACCGAGCCGTTGGGCAAGCCGTGGCGACAGTTCAGCAACCTTGGCACCGGAAAACGGACTGCGGCCGCGCAATGTGAGTTCCGCAGCTTTGGCGCCCTCAGGGGGCCGTTCCAGCGCGATGTCCATCGTCGCCTGCTGACCCTTGCTCAGAACGCCGAAGCTGGCATTCGTACCAATCGACAGCGTCGCCATCCGGTAGTCCAGCGCCCCGACGCTCTCGACCGGCTTGCCATTGAGCGACAGCACTACGTCGCCCGGCTTGAGCCCTGCCTTGGCGGCGGGTCCCGCCTCTTCGACCGAAGAAACCAGCGCGCCGGTCGGTTTGTCGATGCCAAGCGATTCGGCAATCTGCGGCGTCACCGCCTCGAACTCGGCACCGGCATACGGCCGCTCGAAGAAGTCGAGCCCGGCCTTGGCCGCGTCGGCGAAGGCGCGAACCATGTTCGAAGGGATGGCAAAGCCGATGCCGATCGAGCCGCCGCTACGGCTATAGATCGCCGTGTTGATGCCGATCAGCTGCCCTCCCATGTTGACCAGCGCGCCACCGGAATTGCCGGGGTTGATGGCGGCGTCGGTCTGGATGAAGAAGCTGGAATCGGAGACGCCGATATGGCTGCGCGCCACCGCCGAAATGATGCCGCTGGTGGTGGTCTGGCCGACACCGAACGGATTGCCGATCGCCAGCACCAGATCGCCGACCTCGAGCGCGTCGGAATCGCCGATAGCGATCACCGGGAACGGCTTGTCAGAAGAAATCTTGAGCACGGCGAGGTCGAGCGTCTCATCCTTGAGCAGCACCTTGCTGTCGAATTCGCGCCCGTCGGCGGTCGCTACCTTGACCTGGTCGGCGTCCTTGACGACGTGGAAATTGGTGACCACGACACCGGTGGGATCGACCAGCACCCCCGAACCGAGCGAAGACTGCGCGCGCGGCTGCGAGCGGCCGAAGAACTCCTCGAAGAACGGATCGCCGTCGAAGGGCGACGTCACCTTGGCGGTCTGCGAGGCGTAGACATTGACCACGGCCGGCGCCGTCTGCTTGACCAGCGGCGCGAAGGACAGTTGCACCTCCTCGC
Organism: Mesorhizobium sp. M0019; assembly: GCF_040323975.1. Classification (NCBI taxonomy): domain Bacteria; kingdom Pseudomonadati; phylum Pseudomonadota; class Alphaproteobacteria; order Hyphomicrobiales; family Phyllobacteriaceae; genus Mesorhizobium; species Mesorhizobium sp. M0019. Next base: position 6,035 of record NZ_JAMYVK010000076.1, read on the forward strand.
GGCCGAACGGCACGCGCTTGTCGGGGCCGGAAGTGGCGTTTTCGCCTTCGACGCCATGCAGCAGATCGGTCAGCACGTCGGACAGACCGGGATCTGGCTTGGCCTCCTCCGCCAGCGCGTGCCTGGCCGCCGGCACGACGGCCAACGCCATCAAGGCGCAGATCAGAACAATGGACAGCCGTTTAACGCGCATTCCGAATCCTCCAAGTCGGGCGCCATTGTCCTGACGATTGTGCAAAATGAAAGGCTAAGCCGCTGAAATCCGATTATTTTGGGTAGTCGCCGCAAAAACCGGTGACAAAACCTCTACCAGCCCGCCCGGTACCTTCGGAAACAGAAAAAGGGGCCCGGAGGCCCCTTTTGAACTTCTCAGGAAAACCGAGCCTTATGCGGCTGCGGCTTCCTCTTCGGTGCCTTCGGCCTCGATGCGGGCACGGTCGCCGGCGCCCTTGGCCGAGGTGTCGCGGTCGACGAATTCGATGACGGCCATTGCGGCGTTGTCACCGTGGCGGAAGCCCGCCTTCATGATGCGCAGATAGCCGCCGTTGCGGGTGGCGTAGCGGGGCGCGATGGTATCGAACAGGCGCTTGACGACGCCTTCATTGCCGATCTGGGCAATCACCTGGCGGCGAGCGTGTAGGTCGCCGCGCTTGCCGAGCGTCACCAGCTTCTCGACGATCGGACGCAAATCCTTCGCCTTCGGCAGCGTGGTGAGGATCTGCTCGTGCTCGATAAGCGACACGGCAAGGTTGGCAAACATCGACTTGCGATGGCTTATGCTGCGGGCGAACCGGCGGCCTTTAAATCCGTGGCGCATGGCTCTTCTCCTTCATTGCGGTTTCAAGAGGCCTGAGCCCCAGTTGGTTAGCCGCATGATCTTGTCCGAAAAGTCTGCAACTTTTTGCTGCGCTGACCTTCGGTTCGGGATCATGCTCAATATTGGTCTTCGTAACGCTTGGCGAGGTCTTCGATGTTTTCCGGCGGCCAGTCCGGCACTTCCATGCCGAGATGCAGGCCCATCGCCGCCAGGACTTCCTTGATCTCGTTCAGCGACTTGCGGCCGAAGTTCGGGGTGCGCAGCATCTCGGCTTCGGTCTTCTGGATCAGGTCGCCGATATAGACGATGTTGTCGTTCTTCAGGCAGTTGGCCGAACGCACCGAAAGCTCGAGTTCGTCGACCTTCTTGAGCAGCGCCGGGTTGAAGGCAAGCTCGGTAACCTGTTCGGCAGCGACTTCCTTCTGCGGCTCGTCGAAATTGACGAACAGGCCGAGTTGGTCCTGCAGGATGCGAGCGGCGAAGGCCACCGCGTCCTCGCCCGAAATCGAACCGTCGGTCTCGATGGTCATGGTCAGCTTGTCATAGTCGAGAACCTGGCCCTCGCGGGTGTTCTCGACCTTGTAGGAGACCTTCTTGACCGGCGAATACAGGCTGTCGACGGGGATCAGCCCGATCGGCGCGTCCTCGGCGCGGTTACGGTCGGCCGGCACATAGCCCTTGCCGGTATCGACGGTGAATTCCATGCGGATTTCAGCGCCTTCGTCCAGCGTGCAGATGACGTGGTCGGGATTGAGGATCTCGACGTCGCCGACCGTCTGGATGTCGCCGGCGAGAACCGCGCCCGGTCCCTGCTTGCGCACGACCATGCGCTTGGGGCCGTCGCCTTCCATGCGGATGGCGATTTCCTTGATGTTCAAAACGATGTCGGTCACGTCCTCGCGGACGCCGGCGATGGACGAGAATTCATGCAGAACGCCGTCGATCTGCACGGCGGTTACAGCCGCGCCACGCAGCGAAGACAGAAGCACGCGGCGCAGCGCGTTGCCGAGGGTGAGGCCGAAGCCGCGCTCGAGCGGCTCGGCGACCAGCGTGGTCAGCGTCTTCTTCTTCGACGAGAACTCGATCTTGTTCGGCTTGATCAGTTCTTGCCAATTTTTCTGGATCATAGTGCTTTCCTTCCGTTGTCCCGCCACCATCCAATCGTGGCGGGCGACCTGGAATGCCGTGGAGGAGCGCCCTTGAGGCGCTCGCGCGGCGTTCGGTAAATTCTTTAGACGCGGCGCTTCTTGCGCGGGCGGCAGCCATTGTGCGGGATCGGCGTCACATCACGGATCGAGGTGATGGTGAAGCCGGCAGCCTGCAGCGCGCGCAGCGCCGATTCACGACCGGAGCCGGGTCCACAGACCTCGACCTCGAGCATGCGCATGCCGTGTTCCTGGGCCTTCTTGGCAACATCTTCTGCGGCCATCTGGGCAGCGAACGGGGTCGATTTGCGCGATCCCTTGAAGCCCTGGGCTCCGGCCGACGACCAGGCAATCGAGTTACCCTGCGCGTCGGTGATGGTGATCATCGTGTTGTTGAAGGTCGAATTGACGTGGGCAACGCCCGACGAGATGTTCTTGCGTTCGCGACGGCGAACACGAGCGGCTTCCTTGGCCATGATGGTCCTTTCAGTTGATCTCTACACCGCCGTAATGCCAGCGGCTCCACCAGGGAGAAGGCAGTAGGGGAATATGGCAGTAGGGCAGTATGTCTGCCGTTCCTATTGCCTTACTGCCCTACTCCCTTACTGCCCTAAATTACTTCTTCTTTCCGGCAATCGACTTAGCCGGGCCCTTGCGGGTGCGCGCATTGGTATGCGTGCGCTGACCACGAACCGGCAGCGAGCGGCGGTGACGCAGGCCGCGGTAGCAGCCGAGGTCCATGAGTCGCTTGATGTTCATCGACACTTCGCGGCGCAGATCGCCCTCGACCTGGTAATCGCGGTCGATGGTCTCGCGGATCTGCAGCACTTCCGCGTCGGTCAGCTGGTTGACGCGACGCTCGGCCGGGATGCCGACCTTGTCGACGATCTCCTGGGCGAACTTCTTGCCAATGCCGTGAATGTATTGAAGCGCGATGACGACGCGCTTGTTAGTCGGAATATTGACGCCGGCTATACGAGCCATGTTCTTCTCTTCTCCATATAGGCCGGACGAGCCGGCGCTTCAAGTTGCCCCGCGTCCGGTGGAGGCCGGCCCTTGCGGGAGTTTCCAGTTCAAAGCGGCCTGCCTTGCCCTTGCGGACAAGCAAGCCTCATGCCTGATAGGAAGACGGGCCGCCATACCCCAGCGGACCGCTCCAGTCAAGCGCAATCGTTCGATTCTCTAGCCGGCCGCCTGGCCAACTTTCCGGGTCGTCGCCCTGAGCACCGCCTCGATCTGCTGCGTCACCGCATCGATGTCGGCCATGCCATCGACGCCCCTGAGCTTGCCCTTGGCGTAGTAGTAGCCGATCAGCGGCGAGGTTTTCTTGTAATATTCCCTCAAGCGTTCCTCGAACACCGCTGGGCTGTCGTCCTTGCGCACCGGCAGCCCTGCGGCCTTGGCGTCTTCGGCGCGCTTGACGATTCGGCCAACCAGCGCCTTGTCATCGACGACAAATTCGATGACAGCATCGAGCTCCAGTCCGCGATCCGACAGCATTTCCTCAACGGCGTCCGCTTGCACCAGGGTTCGCGGGTACCCGTCAAGGATGAAGCCGTTTGCGCAATCAGCTTGATCGATGCGCTCGGCCACGATGGCGTTGACGATAGCGTCGGACACCAGTTCGCCAGCGTCCATCACCGCCTTGGCGCGCTTGCCGACTTCGGTGCCAGCCTGGACAGCAGCACGCAGCATGTCCCCCGTGGAAAGCTGTGGGATGCCGTGTCGTTCTACCAGTCTTAGTGCTTGTGTCCCCTTGCCCGCCCCCGGCGGTCCAAGCAATATCAACCTCATCTGGCCTTTTTCCCCCCGCGCAGCTTCGACTTCTTGATCAGGCCCTCATACTGGTGCGCGATCAGGTGACCCTGAATCTGCGCCACCGTATCGAGCGTTACACTGACCACGATCAGGAGCGAAGTGCCACCAAGGTAGAACGGTACGCCAGTCGCTGAAATCAGGAACTCGGGCAGCAGACACACCAGCACCAGATAAATGGCGCCGACGACGGTGATGCGGGTGAGCACATAGTCAATATAGTCCGCAGTGCGCTCGCCCGGACGATAGCCCGGGATGAAGCCCGAATGCTTCTTGAGCTGGTCGGCGGTGTCCTTCGGATTGAAGACGATCGCCGTATAGAAGAAGGCGAAGAACACGATCATCGCCGCGTAGAAGGCCATATAGAGCGGCTGGCCGTGGCCGAGCGCCGCCAGGATGGTGCTGGCCCATGCAGGCATATTGGTGGTCTGCGAGAAGCCGGCAACCGTTGCCGGAAGCAGCAGCAGCGACGAGGCGAAGATCGGCGGAATGACGCCGGAGGTGTTAAGCTTCAGCGGCAGATGCGAGGTATCGCCCTGGAACATGCGATTGCCGACCTGACGCTTGGGATACTGGATCAGCAGGCGGCGCTGGGCGCGCTCGAAGAAGACGATCAGCGCGATGACGATGATGGCCAGCACGATGATCGCCAGGATCAGGCCGGTCGACAAGGCGCCGGTGCGGCCAAGCTCCAGCGTGCCGGAGATGGCGCGCGGCAGACCGGCGACGATGCCGGAGAAGATGATCAGCGAAATGCCGTTGCCGATGCCGCGAGCAGTGATCTGCTCGCCAAGCCACATCAGGAACATGGTGCCGCCGACCAGCGTGACGACGGTAGAGATGCGGAAGAACATGCCGGGATCGTTGACGATGCCGTTGCCGCCCTCAAGCCCGACCGAAATGCCGTACGCCTGAACCAGCGCCAGAAGCACGGTGCCGTAGCGTGTGTACTGGTTGATGATCTTGCGGCCCTGCTCGCCTTCCTTCTTCAGCGCTTCCAGCGACGGAATGACCGAGGTCATCAGCTGCATGATGATGGAGGCCGAGATATAGGGCATGATGCCGAGGGCAAAGATTGCCATGCGCTGCACGGCGCCGCCGGCGAACATGTTGAACATGCCGAGCACGCCCTTGCTCTGCGACGAGAAGGCCTGGGCGAAAGCGTCGGGATTGATGCCGGGCAGCGGAATATAGGTGCCAAGACGGTAGACGAGCAGCGCGCCGATGGTGAACCAGATGCGCTTCTTCAGATCCTCGGCTTTGGCGAAGGCCGAAAAATTCAGATTCGAGGCTAGTTGTTCAGCAGCCGAAGCCATGCCTGATTCTCCGCTTGGTCACGCTCGATGCCCGCAGCTCAGGCGGCGCGTGTCACCGAAGCTCACGAGATAAGCTCCGGACTGCAAACATGCAAGCGGCCGCGTTGATGCGGCCGCCACATCTGTCGGATCAAAGCACGACCGAAGGCAAAACCGAATTCCACCTTTGCCGGCCGTGCTTCAAATTGCCGTTACTCGGCGGCTGCCTTCTCAGGCAGCTTCACCGAGCCGCCGGCCTTTTCGATCTTCTCGATCGCGGCCTTGGAGGCTCCGGCCACGTCGAAGGCAAGCTTGGCCTTGATGTCGCCGTCCGAAAGGATGCGCACGCCGTCCTTGACGCGACGGATGACACCTGCCGCAACCAGCGCCTCGGCCGTTACAACTGTCTTAGCGTCGAGCTTCTTGGCATCGAGCGCCGCCTGGATGCGGGCCAGCGACACGACGGTGAAGCTCTTGGCGAAGATATTGTTGAAGCCGCGCTTCGGCAGGCGGCGGTAGAGCGGCATCTGGCCACCCTCGAAGCCGTTGACGGCGACGCCGGAGCGCGCCTTCTGGCCCTTGACGCCGCGACCGGCGGTCTTGCCCGAACCGGAACCGATGCCACGGCCGAGACGCTTCTTGGAGTGCGTCGCGCCGTCCTTGTCACGCAGATCATTGAGTTTCATCTGAGTTCTCCTGCGCTCTGGCTCAGCCCTCGTCCACGACGCGGACGAGATGCTGGACGGCAGCGATCATGCCGCGCACCGAGGGCGTATCCTCCAGCGTGCGCTGCTTGTGCATCTTGTTGAGGCCGAGGCCGACCAGCGTTGCGCGCTGCTCCTTCGGCCGGCGGATCGGCGAACCGATCTGCTCGACGGTGATGGTCTTGGTTGCTTTCTTGGCCATGGTCAGATCCCTGGTCAGCGTCGACTATTCTTCAGCCGCAACGGCGGTGCCGCGGCGGGCCTGAAGGGTCGAATACTTGATGCCGCGCGCGGCAGCCACATCCTTCGGATGCATCTGGCTCTTCAGCGCGTCGAAAGTGGCGCGAACCATGTTGTAGGGGTTCGAAGAACCCATCGACTTGGCGACCACGTCATGCATGCCGAGCGTCTCGAAAACGGCGCGCATCGGGCCGCCGGCGATGATGCCGGTACCTTGCTTGGCGGCGCGCAGCAGAACGCGTCCCGCGCCCCAGCGTCCCTCGACGTCGTGGTGCAGCGTGCGGCCTGAGCGCAGCGGCACGAAGATCATGTCGCGCTTGGCCGATTCGGTCGCCTTGCGGATCGCCTCCGGCACTTCGCGCGCCTTGCCGTGGCCGAAGCCGACGCGGCCCTTCTGGTCGCCGACGACGACAAGTGCCGCAAAGCCGAAGCGCCGGCCGCCCTTGACGACTTTGGCGACACGGTTGATGTGGACGAGCTTGTCGACCATGCCGTCGTCGCGCTCTTCGCGATCACGGCCGCGGCCGCCATCCCTACGTTCCTGTGCCATATCCTGTTCCTTGTTTTTTTCCGGAAGCACGGTTGATGATGATATCCGGCACCTCTGCGGGTCGCCGGGGGCGAAAACTCTTTTTTCCTTCGCATGATCTTATCCGAAAAGTCTGCAACTTTTCGGGATCATGCTCTAGAAGCTCAGACCACCTTCACGGGCAGCCTCGGCCAGGGCCTTGACGCGGCCGTGGTAGATATAGGCGCCGCGGTCGAAGACGACTTCCTTGACGCCGGCTTTCGAGGCGCGTTCGGCGATCAGCTTTCCGATGGCAGCTGCAGCCGCGGTGTCGGCGCCGGTCTTGAGCGAGCCCTTGAGCTCCTTCTCGAGCGTCGAAGCAGCCGCGATGGTGTGGCCCTTGGCGTCGTCGATCACCTGGACATAGATGTTCTTCGACGTGCGATGGACCGACAAGCGCGGACGATCGCCGGCAACCTTCTTGATCTGGCGGCGGACGCGCTGGGCGCGGCGTTGGGTGGATTCTTTCGAGCCCATGATATCAGTTCCTTGCCTTCAAAAAACGGGGGCAACCATATGCGGTAGGACGAGCCTCCCGCGACCGCTCCCCGCGGCGTTAAAATTACTTCTTCTTGCCTTCCTTGCGGACGATCTTCTCGCCAGCATAGCGAACGCCCTTGCCCTTGTAGGGCTCGGGGCTACGATACTCGCGGATCTCGGCGGCAACCTGGCCGACCTGCTGCTTGTCTATTCCGGTCACCGTGATTTCCGTCGGCTTCGGCACCGAAATCGTCACGCCCTGCGGCGTCTCGTAGACGACGTCATGGCTGAAGCCGAGCGCCAGCTGCAGGTTCTTGCCTTGCATGGCGGCACGATAGCCGACGCCGGTGATCTCGAGCTTCTTTTCGAAGCCGTCCTTGACGCCCTGCAGGATGTTGACGATCTGCGTGCGTGACATGCCCCACTTGGAACGGGCAGTCTTGGTCTGGTCGCGCGGCTGGACAGCGATCTCGCTGCCTTCCATCTTGACCAGCACTTCGTCGTTCACCACGAACTTCAGCTCGCCCTTCGGACCCTTCGCCGTCACGGTCTGGCCGTTGACGGTCGCGGTCACGCCCTGCGGCAGCGAAACGGGTTTCTTTCCAATACGAGACATTTTGTTGTCCTCGTCACTTCTCTTGTTTCAGGTCTCGGCTTTCGGGACTAGATCCCGAAAACCTGTTTCCAACCGGGTCACATACCAGATCAGAAGATCTGGCAGAGGATTTCCCCGCCGACATTCTGTTCACGCGCTTCGTGGTCGGCCATCACGCCCTTCGGCGTCGAAAGGATGGCGATGCCGAGGCCGTTGGCGACGTGCGGTATCGACTTGGCCGAAACGTAGACGCGGCGGCCGGGCTTCGAGACCCGAGCGATTTCGCGCACCACCGGCGCACCATCGAAATACTTCAGCTCGATCTCGATTTCGGACTTGCCGTTGTCGAAGTCGGTCTGGCTGTAGTCGCGGATATAGCCTTCCGCCTTCAGCACGTCGAGGACGCGGGTACGCAGGCGCGAGGCCGGCGTCGAAACGCTCGACTTCTTGCGGCCATACGCGTTGCGGATGCGGGTCAGCATATCGCCGAGAGGATCGCTCAATGACATGTTATGTCCTCCTTACCAGCTCGACTTGACCAGGCCCGGGATCTGGCCGTTATTGCCGAGATCACGAAGCGCGATACGCGATACTTTGAGCTTGCGATAATAGGCACGCGGACGTCCGGTGACTTCGCAGCGGTTGCGGATGCGGGTCTTGGCCGAGTTGCGCGGCAGCGCCGAAAGCTTCAGCTGGGCGCGGAAGCGCTCTTCCATCGGCTTGGACTGATCCATGATGATCGCCTTGAGCACCTTGCGCTTGGCAGCGAACTGGTCCGCAAGCTTGCGGCGCCTGTTGTTCTTCTCGACTGAGCTGGTCTTTGCCATGTCAGATTTTCCTTTTCTCGCTGCCGTTACTGGCGGAAGGGGAAGTTGAAGGCCTTGAGCAATGCCCTGGCTTCGTCGTCCGTCTTCGCAGTCGTACAAACGATGACGTCCATGCCCCAGATCTGATCAACCTTGTCGTAGTTGATCTCCGGAAACACGATGTGTTCCTTGATGCCCATGGCATAGTTGCCACGGCCATCGAAGCTCTTCGGATTAAGTCCGCGAAAGTCGCGGACGCGCGGCAGTGCGATGTTCACGAGGCGGTCGAGGAACTCGTACATGCGTTCCTTGCGTAGCGTGACCTTGGCGCCGATCGGCATCTTCTCGCGGACCTTGAAGCCGGCGATCGAGTTGCGGGCGCGGGTGACAACGGCCTTCTGGCCGGCGATCATCGCAAGGTCTTCCGCCGCGATCGAAGGCTTCTTCGAATCGCCAGTCGCCTCGCCGACGCCCATGTTCAGCACGATCTTGTCGATGCGCGGAACCTGCATCTCGTTCTCGTAGCCGAACTGCTCCTGCAGCGCCTTGCGGATGGTCTCGTTGTAGACCTGCTTGAGGCGCGGCGTGTTCTGGGCAGTTGCCTGCTTGGTTTGAGCCTTAGCCATTGATGACTTCTCCCGAGCGCTTGGCGACGCGCACCTTCTTGCCGTCCTTCTGGAAGATGAAGCCGACGCGGGTCGGCTTGCCATCCTTGGGGTCGGCCAGCGCGATGTTCGACAGCTGGATCGGCGCTTCCTTGGTGATGATCCCGCCCTCTTGGGACTGGGACTGCTTCTGGTGACGACGGATCAGGTTGACGCCGCGCACCAGCGCGGTGTCATCCTTCGGCTGTACCGAAAGGACTTCGCCCGAACGGCCTTTGTCCTTGCCGGCCAGCACGACGACCTTGTCGCCTTTTCTAATCTTTTGCATTGGTCCGGCTCCTTACAGCACTTCAGGCGCGAGCGAGATGATCTTCATGTGGTTCTTGGCGCGGAGTTCGCGCGGAACCGGTCCGAAGATACGCGTGCCGATCGGCTCTTTCTTGTTGTCGACGAGAACGGCTGCGTTCTTGTCGAAACGGATCACGCTGCCGTCCGGGCGGCGGATGTCCTTGGCCGTGCGAACCACGACCGCCTTCATCACATCGCCCTTCTTGACGCGGCCGCGCGGGATGGCTTCCTTGATCGACACCACGATGATGTCGCCCACGGAAGCGTATTTCCGCTTCGAGCCGCCCAGCACCTTGATGCACATGACACGACGGGCGCCGGAATTATCCGCGACGTCGAGGTTTGTTTGCATCTGAATCATGACTGGCCGCCTTCTTCTTTTCTAACGGGACGGGTTTCTCACCCCTCCCCGGTCTGTCCAAAATTCGTTTCGTTAGCCCTGATCAGGCCTGGTCCGAAGACACCACGACCCAGCGCTTGTCCTTGGAAATCGGCTTCGATTCCTGGATGAACACCTGATCGCCGACCTTGTGGGCGTTGTTCTCGTCGTGCGCCTTGTACTTCTTGGTCATGCGCACGGTCTTCTTCATCACGGGATGCGTGAAGCGCCGTTCGACCTTGACGACAACCGTCTTCTCGTTCTTGTCGCTGACGACGGTGCCCTGCAGAATGCGCTTTGGCATGGTTTTCGTCCTTAAGCCTTCTTGGCCGCGGACTTTTCCGCAGCGATGGTCTTGATACGCGCAATGTCCTTGCGGACCTGCCTCACGCGCGCGGTCTTCTCAAGCTGGCCGGTGGCCTTCTGGAAGCGCAGGTTGAACTGCTCCTTCTTCAGGCTGGCCAGGTCGTCGGTCAGCTGGTCCTGGGTCTTGGTCCGGATGTCTTCGGCTTTCATGATCAGCCCGTCCTTATTCTGCGATGCGCTGTACGAAGCGCGTCCTGACCGAGAGCTTGGCCGCGCCGAGACGCAGCGCCTCACGGGCGGTTTCCTCGTTGACGCCGTCGATCTCGAACATGATGCGGCCCGGCTTGACGCGTGCCGCCCAGTAGTCGACCGCGCCCTTGCCCTTACCCATACGGACTTCGGTCGGCTTCGACGTCACCGGCACGTCCGGGAAGATACGGATCCACACGCGGCCGGCACGCTTCATCTCGCGGGTGATCGCGCGGCGAGCCGCCTCGATCTCACGCGCGGTGACGCGGTTCGGCTCAAGCGCCTTCAGCCCGAAACCACCGAAATCCAGGTTGGTGCCGCCCTTGGCGGTACCGTGGATGCGGCCCTTGAACTGCTTGCGGAACTTTGTGCGCTTTGGCTGCAGCATCGTTCTAACTCCAAATTCCTAAATGTCTTACGCGTTTTCGCGACGGCGACCGCGTTCGCGCTCACCACCACCGCCATGCGCATGATCGCCCTCGGTGGCGCGGCGCTCCGAAGCCATCGGGTCGTGCTCGAGGATCTCGCCCTTGAACACCCAGACCTTGACGCCGCAGATGCCGTAGGCCGTATTCGCCTCGGCCGTGCCGTAGTCGACGTCGGCACGCAGCGTATGCAGCGGCACGCGGCCTTCACGATACCATTCCATGCGCGCGATCTCGGCGCCGCCGAGACGGCCGGCGCAGTTGATGCGGATGCCTTCGGCACCGAGGCGCATCGCCGACTGCACGGCACGCTTCATGGCGCGGCGGAACGCGATGCGGCGCTCGAGCTGCTGGGCGATCGACTGGGCGACCAAGGTCGCGTCGATCTCCGGCTTGCGCACTTCGACGATGTTCAGATGCGTCTCGGACTTGGTCATCTCCATCAGCTTCTTGCGAAGCTTCTCGATGTCGGCGCCCTTCTTGCCGATGATCAGGCCCGGACGCGCCGCATGGATGGTGACGCGGCACTTCTTGTGCGGACGCTCGATCACGACCTTCGAGATCGCAGCCTGCTTGAGTTCCTTCTCAAGATATTTGCGGATTTTGATGTCCTCGTGCAGCAGTTTGCCGTACTCGCCGGTGTTCGCGAACCAGCGCGAATCCCAGGTGCGGTTGATGCCGAGACGCAGACCGATCGGATTGACTTTCTGGCCCATTATGCGGCCTCCCCTTTTTCTTCGACTTCACGAACGACGATCGTGAGGTGCGAGAACGGCTTCTCGATACGGCTGGCGCGACCACGGCCACGGGCATGGAACCGCTTCATGACGATCGACTTGCCGACATAGGCTTCCGCCACGATCAGCGCATCGACGTCGAGGTCGTGGTTGTTTTCCGCGTTGGCGATCGCCGATTCCAGCGTCTTCTTGACCGTGCCGGAAATCCGCTTGGCCGAGAATTCGAGGTCGGAAAGCGCTGTCGCGACCTTCTTGCCGCGGATCAACGCGGCAACCAGGTTCAGCTTCTGCGGGCTGATACGGATCGTGCGCAACACGGCGCGCGCTTCGTTGTCAGCAAGCCTGCGCGGAGCTTTGGCCTTGCCCATGATTATTTCCTCTTCGCCTTCTTATCCGCGCCGTGACCGTAATAGGTCCGGGTCGGAGCGAATTCACCAAACTTGTGACCGACCATGTCCTCGTTCACCGAGACGGGAACGTGCTTCTGGCCGTTGTAGACACCGAAGGTGAAGCCGACGAACTGCGGCAGGATGGTGGAGCGACGGCTCCACATCTTGATCACCTCATTGCGACCACCTTCACGAACCTTGTCCACCTTCTTCAGAAGGTAGCCGTCGATGAAGGGGCCTTTCCAAATCGAACGAGTCACTTGGCGTTACCTCTTCTTAGCTCTTGCGCTGATGGCGCGAGCGCAGGATGAACTTGTCGGTCGCCTTGTTGGACCGCGTCTTCTTGCCCTTGGTCGGCTTGCCCCAGGGCGAAACCGGATGGCGGCCACCCGAGGTGCGGCCTTCGCCGCCGCCATGTGGATGGTCGACCGGGTTCATGGTCACGCCGCGATTGTGCGGACGTTTGCCGCGCCACACGGTGCGGCCTGCCTTGCCGTCATTGATGTTGCCGTGGTCCGGGTTAGACACGGCGCCGACAGTGGCCATGCAGGAGCCGTGGACGACACGCTGCTCGCCCGAATTGAGGCGCAGGATCGCCATGCCCTGGTCGCGGCCGACGAGCTGGCCATAACCGCCGGCCGAACGGGCGACCTGAGCGCCCTTGCCGGGCTTCAGCTCGATATTGTGGACGATCGTGCCGACCGGCATCGAAGCCAGCGGCATCGCGTTGCCCGGCTTCACGTCGACCGATTCACCGGCCACGATCTTGTCACCGGGAGCCAGACGCTGCGGGGCGATGATGTAGGACAGCTCGCCATCGTCATACTTGATCAGCGCGATGAAGGCGGTGCGGTTCGGATCGTACTCGATACGCTCGACCGTGCCGACGACGTCGAACTTGCGGCGCTTGAAGTCGATGATACGGTAGGTGCGCTTGTGACCGCCGCCGATGAAGCGGGCCGTGATGCGGCCGTAATTGTTGCGGCCGCCCGACTTGGTCAGGCCTTCGGTCAGGCCCTTGACGGGCTTGCCCTTGTAGAGGCCCGAGCGGTCGACGATGACCAGCTGACGGGTGCTCGGCGTTACCGGGTTGAATTTTTTCAGTGCCATTGTTCTGTCCTCGCGACCTTGCTCAGAGACCCGTCGCGACGTCGATCGACTGGCCTTCGGCCAGCGTCACAACCGCCTTCTTGACGTCGCTCTGGCGGCCGATCGTGCCGCGGAAGCGCTTGATCTTGCCCTTGCGGACAAGCGTGTTCACGGCCATCACCTTGACGCCGAACAGCGCTTCGACGGCGGCCTTGATTTCCGGCTTCGACGCCTTCTTGGCGACATTGAAGACGACCTGGTTCTGCTCGGAAGCCATGGTCGACTTTTCGGTGATCGCCGGCGAGACGATCACGTCGTAATGACGAAGGTCGGTCATTTGAAGCGCTCCTCGAGAGCCTCGACGGCGGCCTTGGAAAGGACCAGCGTGCCGCGGCGCAGAATGTCGTAGACGTTGATGCCCTGGATGGGCAGCACGTCGATGTTCGGGATGTTGGTCGCCGCCAGCTTGAAATTCTTGTCAAGCTCGGCGCCGCCGATCACCAGGGCGTTGCTCAGGCCCAGCGTCGCGAAATTCGCGATCAGCGCCTTGGTCTTGGCCTCGGTCAGCTTCAGCTCGTCGATGATGATGATCGACGCGCTCTTGGCCTTGGCCGAAAGCGCATGCTTGAGGCCGAGTGCACGCACCTTCTTCGGCAGATCGTGCTCGTGGCTGCGAACGACCGGGCCATGGGCCTTGCCGCCGCCGCGGAACTGCGGAGCGCGAGCCGAATGGTGACGGGCGCGGCCGGTACCCTTCTGCTTGTACATCTTGGCGCCGGTGCGGGCGATTTCCGCGCGACCCTTGGCCTTGTGGGTGCCCTGCTGCTTCTTGGCAAGCTGCCAGCGCACGACGCGCTGCAGGATGTCCTCGCGCGGATCGAGGCCGAAAATCTCTTCGGAGAGCTTCAGCTTGCCGGCGCCCTTGCCGCCAAGCGTTGTAATCTTGAGGTCCATTATTCCGCTCCCTCTGTGGCCGGCGCCTCGTTCGTGGCGGCACCGTCAGTCGCAACGGCGCGGATCGCGGCGGGCTTGGGCGCATTGGCCGGAAGCGCCACCTTGGCCGCGTCGCGGACCAGGATCCATGCACCCTTCGAACCCGGGACCGCACCGCGGATCAGGATCAGGCCGCGATCGGCGTCGGTCGAGACGACCTCGACATTCTGCGTGGTGACGCGGGTGTCACCCATGTGGCCGGCCATATGCTTGCCCTTGAACACCTTGCCCGGATCCTGGCGCTGGCCGGTCGAGCCGTGTGTACGGTGCGACACCGAGTTGCCGTGCGTCGCGCGGCCGCCACCCATGTGGTGCCGCTTGATGACGCCCTGGAAACCCTTGCCGATCGTGGTTCCCGTCACATCGACCTTCTGGCCGACGACGAAGTGCTCGACGGTGATCTCGGCGCCAACATCGATCATGTTGTCGGCGGAGACGCGGAACTCGGCAACCTTGGCCTTGGGCTCGACGGAAGCGGTCGCGAAATGGCCGCGCATCGCCTTCGACGTGTTCTTCACCTTGGCAAGGCCAACGCCGAGCTGGACGGCGGTATAGCCGTTCTTCTCCTGCGTGCGCTGCGCCACGACCTGGCAGTTCTCCATCTGGAGAACAGTGACGGGAACATGTTCCCCGGCATCGTTGTAGATGCGGGTCATTCCCACCTTCTTTGCAATCACACCTGAACGCATCGGTTCAATTCCTTTAGAGTTCCCTGTCGGGGCTGTCGCCCCTCCACGCCTCTTGTTCCTTCAGAGTTCCGGGTCGCCCCGCTGACCTCTGGTTCCTTAGAGCTTGATCTCGACGTCCACACCGGCGGCCAGGTCGAGCTTCATCAAAGCATCGACCGTCTGCGGGGTCGGGTCGACGATGTCGAGCAGACGCTTGTGCGTGCGCATCTCGAACTGCTCGCGGCTCTTCTTGTCGACGTGAGGCGACCGGTTGACCGTGAACTTTTCGATCCGCGTCGGCAGCGGAATGGGGCCGCGGACGTTGGCGCCGGTGCGCTTGGCGGTCGACACGATTTCCCGTGTCGAGGCGTCGAGCACCCGGTGATCAAACGCCTTCAGGCGGATGCGGATATTCTGTCCGTTCATGCGTCACTTCCTTGTTCTGGCGCGGCGCGGGCAGCGCCCGCGACAGATCGGTTTAAGTCCAAATTACTCTTTGATGGTGACGACGATGCCGGCACCGACGGTGCGGCCGCCTTCACGGATGGCGAAGCGCAGCTTCTCTTCCATGGC
>NZ_JAMYVK010000077.1:0-21148 GCF_040323975.1 Mesorhizobium sp. M0019
TCGAAGAAGCCTGCATCCTCTTCCCGGAGATACTTCCTGCCTGCTTCGGCGTCGATATCGAGGCCCAGCCCCGGCGCTTGCAGCAGGTCCACCATGCTGTCCTTCACGATCTGCGACGGCAGGCCGATTACGAGGTCCTCCCACCAGGGGTCGGAGGCGCTCGGGTATTCGAAGGCAATGAAGTTGGCGGGCAGGGTGGCGCAGACATTGATCAGCGCGCCGAGGCCGAGAAGGCCGTTCGCGGTGCCGTGCGGTGCCATCAGGATCGAGTGCATACAGGCGTGCTCGGCGACCCATTTGAGCTCGGCAATGCCGCCAATATCGGCCGGATCGGGGCCGATGACGCGCACCGCCTGCGTTTCGATCAGCTCCTTGAAATTGTGCCGCAGGTATATCTGCTCGCCGGTATGAATTGGCGTCGAGGTTGAGGTGGTCAGTTCCCGATAGGCCTGCGGATTGACCCACGGCACATAGTCGCCGGTCAGCATGTCCTCGAGCCACATCAAATTGTACTTCTCGACCGCGCGAGCGAACTTGATTGCATCGGGCAGCATCCAGCCCGGGCCGCAGTCGAGCGCCAGGCTGACCTTGTCGCCCAGCACTTCCTTCATCGCGATCACGCAGTCGAGCATGTGGTTGAAACCGCGCTCGCTGATGACGCCCTGATCCATGGCACCGTGGTAGCCAGCCTTATTCTGCTTCACGCCGTAATGGAAGTCCTCGATGGTGTCCTTCATGTTGGAGTGGAACGAGATCCCTTGCTTGATCATGAAGAAATTCTGCGGCTGCTCCATCATCCATTTGACGTCAGCGGCGTAATCCTCCGGCCGGTCGCCGGTGCGTTTCTGGCGGATCGAGCCGTTATAGACGCGCACCTTGTCACGCACCTTGCCGCCGAGCAGTTTGTAGGCCGGCACGCCTGCAGCCTTGCCGGCAATGTCCCACAGCGCATGCTCGATGGCACTTACCGCCGCGCCATAGGGCTTGAAAGAGCCGCGTTGGCGGATCTTCAGCATCACCCGCTCGACGTCGGTAGGGTCCTCGCCGATCAGCGCCTCACGGAAATGCAGCACCCAAGGCTTGAGATAGGTCTTGGTGAACTCGACTTCGCCAAGGCCATAGAGGCCCTCGTCGGTAACGATGCGGACGATGGGATGTTTGCCGATGACGGCGCAGCGGAGATCGGTGATCTTCATCTTCGGTTCCTTTCGCCTCAGCTCCAGGTACGGTCCCAGGAATACTCGTTGTCCCAGTGATCCGTGGGCTGCCAGATGCCGGTGACACCCGGCTGCAGATGTTGCGAGATCACCTCGTCGACGACGTCGTCAATCCCCAGGCCAGGTTTGTCCGGAACAGTAATAAAGCCGTCCTTCACGAGCGGCTTGGGAACGCCGGTGACGATATCGTCCCACCAGTCGACATCGGCAGAGTGGTATTCGAGCGCCATGAAGTTTTCGGTCGCGGTCGCGACATGTGCCGCGGCCATTGCGGCGATCGGACTTTCGGCCATATGGATGGCCATTGCGACGCCGTGGTCCTGGGCCATGTCGCCGATCTTCTTGGTCTCGAGGATGCCCCCGCTGGTGAGCAGGTCCGGGTGGATAATGGAGAGGCCGCCGCTCTTGAGCAGAGGCTCGAAGCCTTCCTTAAGGTAGATGTCCTCGCCGGTGCAGATCGGCACCGTGGTGGCGGCCTGCAGTTGCCGGAACTGCTCGGTGTACTGCCATGGGATCACATCCTCGAGCCAGGCCGGCACGTATTTTTCAATCCGCCTGGCGAGCCGAATGCCGTCCTGCAGCGAGATGTGGCCGACATGGTCAATGGCGAGCGGAATATCCATGCCGATAACATCGCGAACCTCGGCAATGTACTGTTCAAGCAGGTCGAGGCCCTTGTCGGAAAAGTGGAGGCCGGTAAACGGATGGGGGACGTTATGCAAATCGTAAGCGGCATTGCGGGCGCGCCGCTCGTCCATGGTCTTGACCGGGCCGCGGCCGGGATGGATGCGGTACCCTTCAAGTGAACCGGCAGGGGAGACGACCGCACCGGGTACATCCGCGATCTGCATCAGCCCCAGATCCATCTTGAGGAAGGTGAAGCCGAGCGCCATGCGCTGCTTGAGGCGCTTGCCGGTCTCGGTGCCGCTCGGCACGGTAGCGTCGGTGTCGCAATAGACGCGCACCTTCTCCCGAAACCGGCCGCCGAGCATCTGGTAGATGGGAACGCCATAGGCCTTGCCGGCGAGATCCCACAACGCGATCTCGACCGCCGAGACGCCGCCGCCTTGCCGGCCGTGGCCACCGAACTGCTTGATCCGGCGAAACAGGCGGTCGATGTCGCAAGGGTTCTCGCCAAGCAGCCGGCTCTTCAGCATCAGCGCGTAGGTGGCACTGGCGCCGTCGCGCACCTCGCCAAGCCCGACGATGCCCTGGTTGGTGTAAATCTTGAGCAGAGTTGAGGTGAACGGCGCGCCGACGATTTCGGCTACCCGCATGTCGGTGATGCGAAGCTGGGATGGCTTGGAGTTCGCGTTCACCCGATTGAGCGCTTCGTCGGCGCCACTTGTCTTTGCCATGACTTATCCTCATTTTCGGCTTGTCGCCCCGCCACCTGGGCCGGCATAGAGTGTTGCTAGCCCAGCTCAATCTCGTGGGCCTGCAGGTAGTCGCGGTCCATCTCAATACCGAGACCAGGCTTCGACGTCAGCTTGAGGCTGCCGTTCGAAATGTCGAGTGGTCTGTCGATCAGGTGATCGTATTTGCCCAGGTTCCACTCCGATGTTTCGAGTTTGTAGAAGTTGGGAACGGTCATCATCACCTGCGCTCCCGCAACCACGTTGATCGGTCCCGCGGCGTCATGTGGCGAGACCGGCACGTAGTAGGCTTCGCATAGCGCAGAAATCTTCTTGAGTTCGGTAATGCCGCCGGTCCAGGTAACGTCGGGCATGATGTAGTCGGCGAGCCTGTTCTCGAGTACCGGCACGAAATCCCATTTCGTGTGGCCGCGCTCGCCCCACGAGATGGCGGTATTGACCTTCTCACGTACCTGCTTGAGGGCGTTAAGGCTCTCGGGCGGGCAGGGCTCCTCAAACCAGTCGATCTGGCCGGCCTCCTCGAGGCTCCGACAGAGGCGAATGGCGGTGGGGACATCGAAGCGGCCGTGCGCATCGATGAGAATGTCGACATCGGGTCCTGCCGTTTCGCGGATCAGAGCCGTGAGTTCGGCGGCTTCGCGCTCGTCCTTGCGAGTCATGCTGCCATCGAGGTAGCCGTCTCGCTGTTCGCGGGGCAGGCCATCGGCGCTGCGGCCCTGGTGGGGGTAGGGATCGAACTTGAGCGCAGTGTGTCCGGACTCGACAATGTCTAGAATTTCGCGGACCACAGCCTCCTTGCTGGTGAATTTGGCCTGGTTGGGATGGGTGTAGAGCGCGATTTCATCGCGTACCGGCCCGCCAAGCAGCTCGTAAATCGGCTTGCCGAGGACTTTGCCCCGGATGTCCCAGAGGGCAATATCGATGGCGCTCACGCATTCGACGGCGGCGCCGCGGCTTCCCATGTAGGTGAAGCTGCGGAAGATCTTGTGCCAGAGATGCTCGATACGCGCCGGATCCTCGCCTGTCACGGCGACGCCGATCTGCCGCAGGATCGTGCAGAGAGCGCGGTTGGCGAGCCTTGTCGTGGTGGTGATCTCTCCCCAGCCACTCACTCCCTCGTCGGTCGTCACTTCGACGAACAGGAACTCTCCCCAGTAGGAAGCATCGGACTTGATCAGCCACGGCCGAATGCTCGTGATTTTCATCTCAACTACCTTTGCCTGAAAATGGTCAGCTAACGATGTTCTGGACTGGACATTCTATCCGGCCCGAGCGGCGTTGCGCGCTCGCATCTGTTCGAGAATATGCCGGCCCGAACCCTCGACATGGCGGGAAACGAGTTCGGCCGCCTTGTCGGCCTCTCCCGCCTTCACAAGCGCGATGAGTTCGCGGTGCTCGCGCATGATCGCGGCACGTCGCGCCAGCGTGAAATTGAAACGACGGCTCACGGCTCGCAGCACTTCGCGATGCTTCCACCAAAGCTCGGCTGCGTGGCGGTTGTAGTGCCGCTGGTACATCACGGTGTGGAAAGCGGTATCCAGCTCACTATGCCTGAATGTGTCGGCGAAATTGTTCTCTTCGATCAGGCCTTGGAGACGTTCGAGTTCGGCGATGTCCTCGCCGGTCGCCATATTCACAAACCATCGTGTCAGGGCTGGCTCGATCAGAACACCGATCTCGTAGATATCTCGGACAAAATCTTGATCAATGGGTCGGACGCGCGCCCCGCGGTTGGCGACAAAGGTGACAAACCCTTCGCCGCGCAACAACTGCAGGGCCTCGCGCACAGGATTGGTCGAAGTGCCGTGACGCCGGGCGAGATCGGTGACGACAAGCCGTTCGTTGGCGGCGAGCCGTCCCTCGATGATATCTTCCCTGATCAATTCATAAAGCGAGGCGCCCTCGCTGGAGGCCCCGATGGGATCGGTCCCCACCGGTGGCATCGCTTTGAAATCGCTTATTTCGGCCAAGGCCGGCTCCCCAATTTAATACATACCTTGCCCGATATCACACACGGCTTTCGCAAACAATGTACGATTCTGCGCGTTGACAGGCAATCCATGATCTGAAAACGTACCAAGTGATCGAGAGGATACACTGAGTTAAAAGAGGCATCCTCGCGATCGAAACGAGCAAGGACCGCTTTAGGGCGGCATGGGAGAACCAGGGAGGATACCTATGACGAGAATTGCGCTCGGCAGTGCCGTCCTGCGCGGCACTGTCGCCACTGCTTTGATGGCATCCCTGACGTCTACTTCGGCGCTGGGTGCGCCACCGGTCGACCTGAGCAAGTGGTCGCCGGAATATGTGCGCTCCATCGCCGGCACACAGGACTTTGACACGGCTGCCGATTGCGCCAAGGTTACCCCGCTCGACTACAAGGGGCGACTGACTTTCTGGTATCAGGGCGTGTTCGAGGGCGACCCCGACCTCCTGCGCCAGTACTACAAGGATTTCTTCGAGACCTTCCGCAAAACCTATCCGAACATCCAGCTCGAGGAACAAGCCCTCACCTATAACGACCTTCTCGACAAGTTCCGCACGGCGCTCCTGGGCAATGCCGCGCCGATGGCGGTCCGCCTGCAAATCCTGGGTGGTACCGAGTTCGCCTCAAAGGGCTATCTGCAGCCGCTCAAGCCCGAGGATGTGGGGTATTCGACCGAGGATTTCTGGCCCGGCGCCATGAAGGCCGTGACCTGGGAGGGCGTGACCTACGGCATTCCGACCAACAACGAGACGATGGCGTTCATCTGGAACGCCGACATCTTCAAGCGTGCGGGCCTCGATCCGGACAAGGCTCCGGCAACCTGGGAAGATGTCGTCAAATATTCCAAGCAGATCCACGACAAGCTCGGCATTGCCGGCTACGGCCTCGTGGCTCGCAAGAATGCCGGCAATACGCCGTACCGCTTCATGCCACAGCTGTGGGCCTATGGCGGCGGCGTCTTCGACGAAGCGACGCCGAACCCGACCTATGAGCAGGTCCAGCTCGATAGCCCGCAAAGCAAGGCAGCGCTGCAAGCCTCCTACGACATGTATGTTCGCGACAAGTCGGTTCCGGTTTCGGCACTCACCAACCAGCAGGCCGATAATCAGCCCCTGTTCGTCGCTGGCCAGCTCGGCATGATGATCTCGCACCCGTCCGATTACAATGTCATGCTCGACCTGCAGAAAAAGGCGACGGGCACCGACAAGGACAAGGCGCAGACCGTCATTGACAACATGCGCTACGGCCTGATCCCGACTGGTCCCGACGGCAAGCGCGCCGTCGTGTTCGGCGGCTCGAACATTCACATCCTGAAACCCGAATATGTCGAGGGCGGCAAGGTAGACGAGCCGGCTGCGAAAGCTATCATCTGCATGTGGACGAGCCCTGAATGGTCGCTGAAGATGGCCTACGCCGGATCAAACCCGGGCAACCTCAACGGCTTCAAGACCAAGTGGATGAAGGAACGTCTGGACAACATCAAGTTCCTCGACGTCACCACCTCGATGCTGCCATACGGCATCCCGTTCCCAGCTCTGCCGCAGGCCCCCGAGATCATGAACATCATCATCCCGGACATGCTGCAGAATGCCCTGACCGGAGCGATGACCGTCGACGAGGCAGCGGACGACGCGGCCAAGAAGGTAAAAGACCTGATGGGCGGACTCTAGTCCAGGCCGGACCTACGACTGACGGCTGCGCCGCTGGCGCAGCCGCCTCGTTCCGAAGAAAAAGGGCACGCCACAAGTGACGATCGTGACCGGCAAGGCCGAGGCTCGCCGAAGATTGCAACCCGGTTGGTCCGGCGCGCTGCGGAAGATCTGGGAGCATCGCGCGGACTACGCGTACGTGCTCCCGGCGATCGCCGTGATGCTCATCGTCATCGCCTATCCGATCTACTACACGGTCGAGCTGTCGTTCTTTAAGACACCGCCTGGCCTGCAACTCCGCGACAAGACCTTCATCGGCTTCGACAACTACACGACCATCCTCACCAGTCAGGTGTTCTGGAAGGTCACCTGGAACACACTGATCTGGACTCTGGGGTCAACTTTCATCTCCTTTGTCCTGGGGTTTGCGACAGCGCTGGCGCTCCACCGCGACTTCATCGGCCGTGGTGTCCTGCGCGCCGTCCTGATCATCCCTTGGGTCATCAGCGCCGTCGCCGCCTCCTACATCTGGAAGTGGATCTACCATTCGGACTTCGGGATCATCGGCGCGGTGCTGGTCGGCCTCGGATTGGCCGCCCAGCCGCCGAATTTCATCGACAATGTCAGCACGGTGCTGCCCTCCCTGATCGTCGTCAATATCTGGCGCGAGTTTCCGTTTGCCATGATCATGATGATGGCCGGCCTGCAGACAGTCCCCGACCAATTGCTACGCGCCGCAAAAGTCGATGGTGCCAATGCATGGCAGCGCTTTTGGCACGTCACCTTCCCGCACTTGCGCAACGTCTCGGTGGTGACGATGCTGCTGCTCGCGGTGGCCAACTTCAATTCCTTCATCATCCCCTGGATCATGACCGGCGGCGGGCCGTCGAACGCATCGCATATCTGGATAACCCACATTTATGAGCTCGCCTTCGGACGGCAGCGCTGGGGCGTGGCATCGGCTTATTCGGTGCTCCTGTTCCTCACGCTGATGACGCTGGGCTACTTCTACGTCCGTGCGTTAAGTGGCAACGAGCGGAAAGAGGGGAGCGCATGAGCACGATTGCCGAGACAGCCCCTCGAGCCCAGACCCGTCGCCGCATGCGCGTCGACGGATGGCGGTGGGCCGGGCGCATATTCCTCGTGTTCATGCTGCTTTATACCGCGTTGCCGATGATCTGGATGCTGATCACCTCGATCAAGTCCGGATTCGCGGCGACGCAATTCCCGCCGCAATGGTGGCCGGACGAACCTACCCTCGCCAGCTATCAGAAACTGCTCGATCCGCAGAACAGCGTCGGCCAGGACTTCCTCCGCTTCTTCTGGAACAGCCTTTTCGTGTCGACCGTCACGACAATCCTTTCGGTGATCGTGGCTGTCCCAGCGGCCTACGCGTTTTCGCGCTTCAGTTTCCCCGGCCGGAATTTCCTGTTCTTTGCCGTGCTGCTGCGCAATATGTTCCCGGCGGTGATCTTTCTCGTACCGCTCTTCATCCTGATGCGCGCGATCGGTCTGATAAACACGCATGGCTCACTGATACTCACCTATCTCACCTTTGGCCTGCCGCTGGCGATCTGGCTGCTCAAGGGCTTTTACGACAATATCCCGGTGCAGCTTGAGCAGGCGGCGCGCATCGATGGCGCAACACGGTTCCAGGCCTTCATCATGATCGTGATGCCGCTCTCGACGCCGGGGATCATCGCCACCGCAATCTATTCCTTCATCGGCGCGTGGAACGAGTACATCTACGCCTACACCTTCCTCTCCAAGAACGAGCAGTTGACCCTGCCGGTCGGCATCCAACGCTTCTTCTCGGAAAATACGACGGACTTTCCGGGCCTGATGGCGGCCAGCTTCATGATGAGTGTGCCCGTCGTGGTGCTGTTCCTGGTCCTGCAACGATACTTCGTACGCGCCCTTACAGAAGGCGCGGTCAAGCACTAGGGAGTTGCCGATGGCCCACGTGGTCCTCCAAGATCTCGTCAAGAGCTATGGCAGCTTCAAAGCTGTCAACCACGTCTCGCTGACGGTCAATGACGGCGAGTTCGTTGCGCTCGTCGGCCCTTCAGGCTGCGGCAAGACAACCACGCTCAACCTCGTCGCGGGGCTGACCCCGATCACAGCGGGCGACATCATCATCGGCGAGCGCGTGGTCAACGACCTCGACCCCAAGGACCGGGACATCGCAATGGTGTTCCAGAACTACGCGCTCTACCCACAGAAATCGGTCTACAAGAACCTGGCGTTCCCGCTTCAGATGCGCAAACTCCCCAGGGACGAGATCGACAAGAAGGTCAAGGAAGCGGCGCGAGTGCTCGACATGACGCACCTGCTCGAGCGCAAGCCGCGCGAACTTTCGGGCGGGCAGCAGCAGCGTGTGGCCCTTGGCCGTGCCCTCGTTCGCGACCCCGCCGTGTTCCTCATGGACGAGCCACTGTCTAACCTCGATGCCAAACTGCGCGTGCAGATGCGGTCGGAGATCAAGCGTTTCCACCAGGACCTCAAGGCGACGATCATCTATGTGACGCACGACCAGCTCGAAGCCGTGACCATGGCTGACAAGATGGCGGTGATGAATGGCGGCTACCTGCAGCAATACGATTCACCGGCGCAGGTCTTTGCCCATCCGGTGAACATGTTCGTCGCCAGCTTCATCGGCAGCCCGGCGATGAGCCTTATTCCGCTGCAGGCATCGACGGCAAACGGCAACACGGTGTTGACCGGCGCCGAGGGCTGGCGCCTTGAGCTCTCGCCGCGCAATGCCCAGAAGGTGGCGAAAGCGACGACCCGGAAAGTCGTGCTCGGCGCACGTCACTCGACGATCAAGCTCCACAAGAGCGCGGTGCCAGGCAGCGTCCCGGCCAAGGCCTATACGGTGGAGCCGACCGGAGACGTCACCTTCGTTCAGGCATTCCTGTCCGGCGCCATCGTCAACGTCAGCGTGCCGCCGAACATTGCCGTCGCGCCCGACGAGCAGATCTGGCTCGAGTTCGACCAGGAGCGGATGCATCTGTTCGATGGCGAAACTGAAATGGCCCTCAAGGCCAACTGAGATAGAGCGAATGCGCGTGCAACGTGGGCGTGGATGACTGAGAAACTTAAGATCACCGCGATCAAGCCCTATCCGGTGTGGGTAGGAACGCGCAACCAGATGCTCGTCAAGGTCGAGACCGACCAGGGCATCTTCGGCTGGGGCGAGAGCGGCTTGAGCGGTCGCGAGAGGGCCGTGGCAGGCGCGGTCGAGCACTATCGCGAGTTTCTCATCGGCCGCGACCCGATGCAGATCGGGCGGATCTGGCAGGAGATTTACCGCAGCCAGTACTTCGAAGGCGGGCGAGTCCTTCAGGCGGCGATTTCCGCCATCGACATCGCCCTTCACGACATCAAGGGCAAGGCGCTGGGCGTGCCGGTCTACGAGCTGCTGGGCGGCAAGCAGCGCGACCGCATTCCCACCTTTGCCTCGACCGGCGACGAGGCCGAGGGCGACGTTGCCATCGAACGGGCCCGCGAACTTCGCGCGCAGGGGTGGCAGGCGATCCGCTTCTTCCCCTTCGGGCAAAACAGCAAGGACATCTTCGAGCCGCGCGAGTCCATCGGCGCTACCGCGGGTATGCTGAACAAGGCGCGCGAGGCGCTGGGCGACGACGTGGTCCTCGGCCTCGACTATCATCATCGGCTGTCGGTGGCAGAGGCGGCGAGCTTCTGCAACAAGCTCGGCCGCGGCGTGCTTGATTTCCTCGAGGAGCCGATACGGGCCGAGACGCCGGAGGCCTATGAATCGCTGCGCACGATGACCGACATCCCCTTTGCCATCGGCGAGGAATTTGCCAGCAAGTGGCAGTTCCTGCCCTACATCGAGCGCGGCATCCATCAGCTCAACCGGATCGATGTTTGCAATGTCGGCGGGCTCACCGAGGCGATGAAAATCGCTGGCTGGAGCGAGGCGCATTATGTGGACCTGATGCCGCACAATCCGCTTGGTCCAGTGTGCACGGCCGCGACCGTGCATCTCGCTGCCGCGGTACCCAACTTCGCGTGGCTCGAGACCAGGGCACCCGAAACAAAGCTGGGCTTCGACAATTCCGACTTCTTCCCCGTGCAACCACGGCTCGACGGGACCGATTATCCGGTCGGCGATCTGCCGGGGCTCGGCGTCGAGGTCAACGAAGTTGCGGTCCAGGCGCAGAGTTTGCGTTTCTGGGAAGCGCCTCACCTTAAGCGCCGCGACGGTTCTGTTACGAACTGGTAGTTCCATTCAATCGGAGTCCACAATGACGCATACTTCCGACATCGCGCGGCCGCCTAAAGACCTGATCGACGCGCTAAGGGAGATCGGCGCCGCGACGGTAGCCGGCACGCTTGGCCACATGGGCTTCCGCAATCCGCACATGGTCGGTCCGGTGGCGCAAAACCGCGGGAAGTCGATCGTCGGGCCGGCGTTGACGCTGCAGTTCCTGCCGCAGCGGCCGGACCTCTTCACCGAAGGAGAGTACGCCGATCCGGAGACGCAACTGCACCGGCACGTGCTCTATCACGCGCAGGAGGGCGATGTGGTCGTGGTCGACGCGCGCGGCGACATGAGCTCGGGCGTCTTCGGGGATATGATGTCGACGTATTTCAAGGGCAGGGGCGGGGCGGGTATCGTCATCGATGGGTGCATGCGCGACCGGCCCAATGTCGAAAAGCTCGACCTGCCCCTATGGCTGCGCGGCTGGACGCCAAACTATCATGTGCAGACCAGCATCTATCCCAATGCCGTCAACGTTCCGATTGCCTGCGGCGGTGTCACGGTGATCCCCGGCGACATCATCGTCGCCGACGACGACGGGGTGGTGGTGCTTCCCGTCGCAATGGCCCCGAAGGTGATCGAAGAATCACAAAAGCATCATGATTGGGAGGAATTCTCACGAGTGAAGCTCATGGAGGGCGGCCCGTTGCAACGCTACTATCCGCTGCATGACGATGCCCGCGGGGAGTACGAGGAATGGCGCAAAGCAAATCGCCTGGAGAACCCGAGTTAGTCAGCAGGCCTTGGCGATCAGTTCTTCCAGGCAATCGGCAGCCCCGGTCCCCGGCACGCCGAGATCTCTGACACTGTCCATGTGGTTGCGGTTCGGGAGCACATGCGACGTTACCAACGATCCCTGCCGCAGCAAGCTTGCTTTGAATCGATCGGCTTGCTGATGGAAGGGTGGCGTCTCATTGG
The DNA here is from genome assembly GCF_040323975.1 of Mesorhizobium sp. M0019. Lineage (NCBI taxonomy): Bacteria > Pseudomonadati > Pseudomonadota > Alphaproteobacteria > Hyphomicrobiales > Phyllobacteriaceae > Mesorhizobium > Mesorhizobium sp. M0019. The sequence continues at coordinate 11,436 of NZ_JAMYVK010000077.1, forward strand.
CTCCGACCAGAACCCCCGCCTTGGTTTGAGGATCATGCCGACAGGCGAGCGGCGTGAACATGGCGACTTCCTCGTCGGTTATTCCAATCTCGTTGGCGAGAAAGGAATCCTGGAGCGGCTTCAAATCGTAGAGCCCGCTCAACAGAAGGGCTGCCCTTACATTCGAGGGGGTGTGCGCCCCATCGAACAGGAACGTTGCAAGATGGGCTCCAGCCGAATGACCACTGACGGTCAGGGCCGCCGGGCTTCCGCCATGATCGGCGATGTTGGCCAGGACCCACTGCTTGGCCCGGCGCACCTGGTCGACGATCCTCGCCATTCGGACCTTGGGCATCAGAGCATAATCAAGGATGACGGCAATGGCCCCGGCCTGGGTAATCGTCGTCGCCATATATGAATAGTCGCGCTTGGAGAACATTCTCCAGTAGCCGCCATGGACAAAGATGTGCACCGGAAGCGCCGTTCTTTTGCCCGCGGGAAAGAACAGGTCCATGGTCTCGGTCGGATCCGGTCCGTAGGCCACGTCAGCGGTCATCGCAATGGTGGCGCGGGCGACCTCGCTGCGATCAACGAAGTCCTGCACGATTTCGTCAAAATCCGCGACGTGGTCGCGGATGCGAAAGGGATCGCCTTGCATTCTTCTGCTCACATGCTGATGGCGAGGTATTTCGCCTCCATGAATTCCGCAATGCCGTGATGCTGCCCTCCCTCGCGGCCGAGCCCGCTCTGCTTGACGCCGCCGAAGGGGGCTGCCGGATCGGACATCAGCCCGCGGTTGAGAGCAGTCATCCCGGCCTCGATCCGCGAGGCCACCCGCATGCCGCGCGCCAGATCGCGCGTGTAGATGTAGGCAGCAAGCCCATATTCGGTGTCATTGGCGCGCGCGATGACCTCGGACTCCGTTTCGAAGCTGGAGATTGGCGCCACCGGCCCGAATATCTCCTCATGCGCCATCTTTGCGTCGCCCGGCACGTCGCGAAGCACTGTCGGAGGGTAGAAGAAACCACGTCCGGACAGGACTGAGCCGCCGCACAAGACCCGCGCGCCGCGTGTGACCGCGTCGACGACAAGGCGGTCTATCTTCTCGACCGCCTTTTTCGTGATCATGGGCCCGCATTCCGTGTCCGGGTCGGTGCCGGCGCCGACCTTGAGCGAAGACATCCGCTTCTCGAGGCCCTCGGAGAAGGCTTCGTAGATGCCAGATTGGACGTAGAGGCGGTTTGCGGCCGTGCAGGCCTCGCCGGCGTTGCGCATCTTGGCCACCATTGCGCCATCGAGCGCCGCTTCGAGATCGGCGTCGTCGAACACAATGAACGGTGCGTTGCCGCCGAGTTCCATGGAACATGAGATCACATGCCTGGCAGCCTCTGCCAGCAGAGCGCGACCCACACCCGTCGAACCGGTGAAGGAGAGTTTGCGCACCCGCGGATCGGCCAGCATGGCGGCTGTCAAAGGCCCGGGACTGGAGGTTGTCAGGACGTTGACCACCCCTGGTGGAACGCCCGCGTCCTGGTAGAGCGCGGCCAGCGAGTAGGCGGTAAGCGGGGTCTCACTGGCCGGCTTCAGGATCACCGTGCATCCAGCGGCAAGTGCCGGCGCGATCTTGCGCGTCGCCATCGCGGCAGGAAAATTCCAGGGCGTGATCAGGATGCATATGCCGATCGGTTCGTAGTCGACCACAATGCGATTGGTGCCGGAAGGCGCAGTACCGAATTCACCGGTAATGCGAACCGCCTCCTCGGCATTCCAACGGAAAAATTCCGCCGCGTAAGCGATCTCGCCTCGGGCATCCCGCAGGGCCTTGCCGTTTTCCAATGCGATGAGAGTAGCCAGTGCCTCCGATCGTTCCGTCATCAGCTCAAAGCAGCGTCTGAGGATCTCGGAACGCTTTCGCGGCGACGTTGTCCGCCAGCCGTGGGCTGCTTTGGCAGCGGCGTCAACGGCGGCGGCCGCGTCCTCCAAGGTCGCATCGGGTACGGCCGCGATGATGGCTTCCGTCGACGGATCAATGACCGGAATTACCCTGCCATCCGCGGACTGCCGCCATTGGCCGCCAATATACAGCCGGTGCGAAATTGTGTGGAAGTCGCTGACGCCCTGATCATCCGACAGAACCTGTGAAAACGTGTTCATCTCTATATTCCCGATTGTTACATGATGCTGGCGAGGTCGCCATCAAAGGCCGCCTGGACCAGGTGTCGCATGGTCCGCAAATCGAATGGACGCGGGTTGTTCTTGATGAGGCGTTCGATACCGATCGCTTGTTCCGCCGTCCAATCGAGCTTATCGGCGGGCAGCCCCAGCTCGGCTAACGAGGAGGTGATCCCGATTGCCCCAAACAGCCGGCTGACTTCGGCAATGGTCGCGTCGGCCAACTCGTCGGGCGTCCGGCCTTTACCATCGAGGCAGAGCGCGTTGGCGATCTCGGCCATCTCGGTCGCTGCGGCTGTTTTGTTGTACTTCATGACGTACGGCAACATGGTGGCAACGCCCAATCCGTGAGCGGTGTGGGTTATCGCGCCGACCGGATATTGCACGGCGTGCGCTGCCGCTGTGCCGGCCGTTCCGAACGCACAGCCGGCGGCCAATGCACCCATCATCACGTCGGCCCGGGCGTCCTCGTCAGAGGGCTGGCGGTATGCCGTTTCAAGGCTTCGGCCAAGCAGCTTGATCGCCAGCAGGGCGAAATGATCGGTCAAAGCGGTTTTGCCGATAAAGACATGTTTCTGCGGAAGGCCGGGATCGGTCCCACGCCTGGCGGCGGTGAAGGCCTCGATTGCATGCGTCAGTGCATCGGCGCCTGCCATTGCCGTCAATCCCGGTGGGCATGTCATCGTCAGTTCAGGATCGCAGATGGCCGCGGCCGCGATCAGATGCGGGCTGGAGATGCCGACCTTCAGCGTGCGATCCGGATCCGAGATCACGGCAACCGGGGTGACTTCAGAGCCGGTGCCGGCTGTCGTCGGCACCGCGATCAGCGGCAGCGTCGGGCCGGGCACCTTGAACTCTCCGTAGTAATCCTGGAGCTGACCGCCGTGGCTGATGAGCAGCGCGGCGCATTTGGCCATGTCGAGACAGCTGCCGCCGCCAATGCCGATCACCATGTCGGGCGTGAACTTCCGTGCTTCCTCGACGCAGACGGCAACGGTGTCCCGGGGGACGTCGGGTAGCACACGGTCATGCACCAGTACGTCTATCGAGGCGGCTCGCAGCCCCGTGACAATCTCTGCGAACGGGCCCGTTGCGGCAAAACGTTCATCGGTGCAGACGAGTGCGCGACGCCCGAGCCTCGCCGCGACGACCGGAATGACGTGGCGTTGGCCCTTCCCGAAGAGGATTTCGCGCGGCAGCCTTAGGGCAGCGAAAAGGCTCATGACCTGCATCCTGTGATGATGACTGGATTGGAATGCGAGATGGCGTTCAACTCGGCCCAAAGACCGGGTTCGATGTAAAACGCGTCTCGCAACGCGGTTGCGTATCGACGTGCCGAACCATCGCCCGCAACGCTGGCGGTCCGTTCAGCAGGTGAGGAAGCACGGGCTGCCAGGGCGGCACGCTGTTCCAGCAGGGCCACTGCAAATTCGATTGCTTTGTCTCCTAGCTGCCGCAAATGATATCCTCTATAAAATCGTATATGATATAGGATTGCATTAGCCGGAGCATCGTGTTAGCAACTCAATGTGTCAAGAGGCAAAACATGCAGGCCATGAACTTACCCAGTCTAGACGAAGCGAACCTCGCCAGCGGGCGTATCCAGCGCTCCAGCAGCCTGGTTGAGGACGTCTACGAAGCGATCTTTGCGCAACTCATGTCCCTGAAGATTGCGCCGGGCTCGCGCATCACCGTCGACAGCCTGGTCAAGGAATTCAACGTATCCCACACGCCGATCCGCGAGGCGCTCGGCCGGCTCGAAGGCGAAGGCCTGGTGCTGAAGACGCATCTGATCGGTTACCGCGCTGCGCCGCAGATTACGAAACGACGGTTCGATGAACTGTACGAGCTTCGCCTGCTGCTCGAGCCTCATGGTGCGGCCAAGGCAGCGGCGCTCATGGACGAGGTAAAGCTCGCACAGCTTCAGACATCGGCCGGCGTCATGGCGCGCCGTGAGGGCAAGGACGAGCGCCTGCGGTATTCCAACTTCGCCCGCCAGGATGCCATTTTCCATGACAAGGTCATGGAATTCGCCAACAACGAACTCGTGCGCGAGACACTGGCGCACCAGCATACCCACTTCCACATATTCCGCCTGATGTTCCATTCGCGCGTCACCGAGGAGGCGCTTGACGAGCATGAGGCCATCCTGGCCGCTTTCGCTGCGGCCGATCCTGCCGCTGCCGAGCAGGCGATGCGTCGCCATATCGAGCATTCCCGCGACCGTTTGTTGTTGGCGTTCGACTGAGACTGTCCCGATGTCCCCGTACCCGCCGTTGACGGTCATCACGCAGGCCAGTGCCAACGAAGACTACTTCCCCGATTCACCCTTCTAGAAACTCAACCTACCAGGCGAGTACAGGTCTCGCCCGGCCGTTGTCACAGGAAAGGAAGTACCATGCCAGGCAAAAAGATCCTGATGCTGACCGGTGAATTCACCGAGGAATACGAAATCTTCGTCTACCAGCAGGCGATGGAAGCGGTGGGCCACACCGTCCACGTCGTGTGCCCAGACAAAAGCGCCGGAGACCTGATCAAAACATCGCTGCACGATTTCGAGGGCGATCAAACCTACACCGAAAAGCTCGGCCACTATGCGCTGATCAACAAGACCTTCTCCGACGCTGAGAGGCAGCTGGAGCAATACCACGCCGTTTACTGCGCGGGCGGTCGTGGCCCCGAATACATCCGCACCGACAAGCGCGTGCAGGCGATGGTGCGCCACTTCCACGAAACCAAGAAGCCGATTTTCACGATCTGCCACGGCGTGCAGATCCTGATTGCGGTCGACGGCGTCGTGCGTGGCAAGAAGGTCGGCGCGCTGGCGGCGTGCGAGCCCGAAGTGACGCTTGCGGGCGGCACCTATATCGACCTGTCTCCAACGGAGGCATATGTGGATGGGACGATGGTTTCGGCAAAAGGCTGGACGGCGCTTGCTGCGTTCATCCGCGAATGCCTGAAGGTGCTGGGAACGGAAATCCGCCACGCTTAGACCTTCTTCCGACGCATCTCAAAGGGGTGCGTCGGTTACTATATGATGCGTGATGTTTGATGCGCGCCAAGGAGGGCGACATGAGAACGACACTGGCGATCGATGACGATGTCCTGGTCGCGGCCAAGGCCATGGCCCGGCAGCAGGATCGCAGCCTCGGCGAGGTCATCACCGATCTCGCCCGGCGCTCGCTGCGCCGGCCACAAGCCGGCGGCGAGCGCAACGGGATTCCTCTATTGTCGCCTCGGCCGGATGCACCTCCTGTCACGCTTGAGACTGTCAATGCCTTGCGTGACGAGTTGCTGTGACCTTCCTGCTCGACGTCAATGTGCTGATCGCGCTGATCGATCCTGGCCATGTCGCCCATGACGACGCCCATGGCTGGTTCGAAGTGACCGGTAACGCCGCATGGGCTACGTGTCCCATCACCGAAAACGGCGTCCTGCGCATCGTCGGCAACCAAAAATATCCTAATTCTCCCGGTTCGCCCGCCATCGTTGCGCAAATCGTTACCAAGTTGCGGGCTCTGCACGGGCACAGCTTCTGGCCCGACGATGTGAGCCTGGTTGGCTCCGGCGACATCGATGCGGCGAAAATCCTGACCTCGGCACAGGTCACCGATACCTATCTTCTTGCGCTCGCCAAGGCGCATGGCGGCCAACTTGCGAGCTTTGACCGCAAGCTGTCGGGGGCGGCGGTGAAGGCCGGGAAGACTACACTGCACCTGATCCCCACAAGGTAGACCGCGGGGCTCTTCGGTGCAGTCTGCCTTTCGATCTTCTTGGCTTTGAATTGAGGATTCCGCAACTTGTCGCGCTCAGCGCACTCCAGTGGATCGCGAGCGGCTATCTGACCATAGTTTGCGGGGCATTCATCTCTCCCCTGCGCGTTCGCGCTTGGACGCGCGGCGCTGACACTCGTCGCCGTCTCTGTCGCCGTAAGACGACAACCCGATCACACGATCATGTCACCCATCACTTCCCCAGGCCCGCTGCCCATCTGGACAGTTCGGCCTTGCCCCAATTGCCCTTTCAGCTGAAACGATTAGGGCGGAAGGTCGCAAGCATGGGATGCGGATTGCCTGAGGCGATTTCTTTGGCAAGCAATTCGCCGACGATCAATCCAAGCGTGGCGCCGCTGTGGCTAAAGGCGACGTGAAGCCCGGCGACGGTCTCGACGGAGCCAAGCACTGGCTCGCCGTCGCCCGGGATGGGCTTCGGGCCAACTGCATAGGTAGCGAGTTGGAGCCGCGGATTGCCCTGGAGCACCGCACTAGCCTCGTCGAGCAGTCCTTTGATGGTCTTGCCGTGCACGGTGTAGGTGCCGTCCGGGTTGACCACGACTTCTTCCTCCGACCACGCCGAATCCAAAACAAGTGCGCCATCCGACGCCGGGCGCACCGCCACGCGCGGCGTATTCAGCACGGCACGGAGCTCGGTCCTGATCGGCTTGGTTTTCAAGAGGAGTGAAATCGGCGTAGCGTCGGGGATATGGACTCCGATCTCAGCAAGCATAACAGGCGTCGCTGGCCCAACGGCAAGGACCACTGCATCCGCCTTTATCGGCGCACCATCGGCAGTGACGACGCCACGCGCGCGACCACCTGTGGCACCTATCCGCACGCGTCCGGCGTTCTGGACGAGCTTGCCGCCGCGGGAGCGGAACTCATTGAGCAGCAGATCGATCAGGCAGGGCAGGTCAACCCATCCTTCGCCAGGATTGAAGATGGCACCCTGCGGGGTGATGGCGCTGGCGTTGACGCCGGGCGTCACTGCGCCGACTTCGGCAGGGCCGAGCAGAAGCGCGTCATAGCCAATATCCTGCTCCAGCTGGCAGATGGACGCGATCTGGTTCGCCTCATCATCCCGATCCCAGGTGAGGCCGCCGTCAAAGCGAAGCCACGACGCCGTTTCCGGCCTTGTGGCGGCCAGGGTCCGATAACGGTCGATGCCTGCAAGCCTCAAGCGGTGGTAGGCAGTGTCAGCACGTCGCGCTGAGTTCAGCCAGGAAAGTGAACGGCCGGATGCACCGTTAGCCGGCGCGCCGTCGTTGACAATGGTTACATCAACGCCAAGACGAGCAAGGTGCAACGCGGAAGAGATGCCGAAGATGCCCGCGCCGATAACAACGACATGGCGCAGCTTTGGGGAGGCAGTCATAGAGATATCCTTCTTCGCAGAAGACGGGCTGGGGGTTGTTGGATCGCTGCAGAGCGCGGCGGAACTAGTAGTCGGTGAGCTTCTTCATGTAGCGCCGGCCCTCAAGCATTGGCCGGCCGCGCAGACCGGCCAGCTCGTAGGCAAAACGCCATAGTGTGTCAAAAAAGACCAAGGGAACGAGATAGGGTTTGATGTGTTCTGACATACCACTGAGGTCGAGTTCCGTTCCATCGAGCACCAGGATGTTTTCCCGGCTGCCGTGCTTGAAAAGGAAATCGCGAGCGCGTTCCGTAAGGTGCCTCGTCTCGTCCAAACCCAGCAAGACCACGAAGCAAGCGTCCCGGTTCACCACCTCAAATGGGCCGTGAAAGAACTCGTTGGCGTGTATGGCTTGCGAGTCGTACCACTGCATCTCCATCAACACGCAGATGGCGTAGGAATACGCCGCACCATAGCTGGCACCGCTGGCCAGTGTGTAGATCGCATTGCGCGGCGCGAAACGGGGGGCGAAGGCCTTAAACCGGTCGGCATAGGTCCGGTGCGCACGCTCTATCGCCGGCTGAAGATGGCTCAGGCTCATCAGCACATCGGCAGTTAGCCCGGCATCCCCCCGAGCATCGATCAGGCCGGCGAGCAACATGTAGAGCACGCCGTAGTTGCTGCAGGCTGCATCGATTGCTTTGCCCGTCGTGTAGGAGGCCTGGTAGGCGACGGCGTGGTCGACCGCCCGCGCGAGGGGCGATATCTGGTCGAGCGTCATGCCGATTGTCGTTGCGCCTCGATCCTTTGCATGATTGGCCGCTCGCACGGTCTCGTGGGTGGTGCCGGTCTGCGAGCAAAGGACAACGAGCGCGTCGGGTCCCAGCCGTCGCGGGTCTCGGCAGACGAACTCATCCGCGTTGTAGATGTCGCAGGCGAATGTGCCGCTGTGACGGTCGACGAAGTATTTGCCTGCCATCATGATCGAGAGCGAGCCGCCGCACGCCACGAGGAATAGGTGCGAAAACTGCCTGCCCGCCGTAGCGATCAGGGCGCGTTCCACGTCGGCGGGCAGGGCGAAAATCATGAGGTTCCTCTTCTCGTTGACAGAGCGTGGGCCGGCGCACAATTGACAATGGCGGGCCATTATGCGAACGTTATCACACCCTTTAAACTGAAAGTCCTGCGATGGTCAAGATTGCCGCGATGGGCGACAACGTGGTCGATTGTTATCTCGCTCGCGGCGAGATGTATCCTGGCGGAAATTGCCTCAATGTCTCGGTCTATGTCAGCCGCTTCGGCGGGCAGCCGGCCTATGTTGGGGCGATCGGCAAAGACCGGGCAGGGGACTTGATTCACGCCGCACTCAAGTTCGAGCGCGTGGACGTCACCCGATTGCGGCGCCTTGAAGGGCCGACCGCCTACTGCCTCATAGGTCACCGCAACGCCGATCGGATTTTCCTGGACTTCGATCTCGGAGTTTCGGCGTTCACGCCGACGCAAGAAGATCTGGATTTTCTCTCGGGTTTTCAGGCCGTCCACATCGGCCAGTCCAGCGGTCTGGACCCCTGGGTTGCCGCTGTATCAAGTAAGTCACTGTTGTCTTATGATTTTTCCACCCGGCGGGAACCGGGACACCGACGCGAGATTGGGCCCTATTGCTATCTGGCTTGCGTCTCGGGTGACGGTCTCGACGACGAGGAATTGGCCGCAATCGCAGCCGAATTGCTTGCATTTGGTTCAAAGTGGGTTCTTGTAACTCGCGGTCGGGCCGGCGCGGTGCTTCACGGCGCCACCGTCTCTTACCGAACCCCGGCGCGGTTGGTCGAACCCGTCGACACCCTGGGCGCGGGCGACACCTTCATCGCGAGGACGCTATTCGGCCTGCTTAAGGAAGAGACGCCTCAGGACATTCTTGGCCAAGCCGCGGAGGCGGCGGCTGCTACCTGCCGGTACTACGGGGCCATCGGCTATGCGGCGGCAATCGATCTAGGAAAGATCACGCCGGAGGTCCTCCGCGGAGCTCGGCGCATTCAAGACGAGAGAACTGTCTAGCTGCGAAATTCAACTGAGCAATTGACGCGAGAAATGGACAATGCTAGTTCAAGTGATAACGTTCTCATTCATCCAATCAACGCCATGAAAGAGCGTTTTGATGGATGAGTCGTCGAGTGGGACCGCAGGCCGAGTTCGGCCAATCGTAAGAGGAGAAGACATGCAAACGAATTCGAGCAGGCGCCAATTTGTGAAATCCGGTCTGGCGCTGACGATCGCGCTGGTGACAGGACTTGGCACGTTGGCCGCATCAACGCAGGCAAAAGCGGCCGACAACCCCTACAACCTCATCGACCCGACGATGATCAGCGTCGGAACCATGGGCGATGCGAAACCCTATGTCTTCACCGACGCCAACGGCAACTTCACCGGCTTCG
>NZ_JAMYVK010000078.1:0-19568 GCF_040323975.1 Mesorhizobium sp. M0019
ACACCCCTCATCGCGGCGCCCCCTCCTTTTTTTAAAAACCCCCATCCCCTCGCCGGAAAAAAAAGCTGTCCCACCCCCCCCCCCCGCCCCCCCCCGGGGGGCGGGCGCTCGACTTCATCACAGGGTTGATTCGTCCACTTCATGTTGGACGACCCGGACGCGCAGAAAAAAGCGCCTGCGGCGGGTCCTTTGTTAACCACCATGATGCGGGACCACAGCGACAGGGCGTGCCGGAGACGGTCAATCCGGCCGGCGATGTCGTCGCCGGCGGCGACGGTCTCATTCAGGATCAGCATCGACCAAAGAGCGAGGCCACTGCCGTTATGCTCGAGATCTGGGGACGGCGGCTTGGCGATCGCCGTCTACTCGGCGTTTCTCGAACTCACTGCATGCAAGACCGTGACGAAGCCCTTCACATTGCGGGTCGGGACATAGCTGGCTTCTTGGCGCGCTACCACCGCTAGAGATGCAGACTTCGCCCGACAGCTCCTGCTGGAGCGCGGCTTGGATCTGATGGCAGAATTCTTGCGGAGACGCGGACAAGTGGGGAGCACTCCAACCCTACACACGCGTCACTGGGCTATCAGTGTTGACCGTATAATCTTCGGAATGGCAATGGCATATTTTACAAAGCACGACCGTAATCAAATTATATACCGCAGCTGGGAAGAGCCGGAACAGTCAAGCGCAAGGATGAGAATTTTGGTCCTCAAGCTTGATCATGTCGGCGACTTTTGGATGTCTCTAGGGCCCCTAAAGGACCTTCGTCAGCGTTTTGCGCATGCCCACATTACGCTGGTGGTGGGAAGCTGGAACATCGCTACTGCAAAACAGTTCGACCTCGCCGACGATCACATTGCTTTTGACTTTTTTCCTCGCAACCCAAAAGTCAAAACGCGCAAAAAAGCCGCCGACATAAGGCCGCTGCTGACCGGCGAGTTTGATCTTGCCATTGATATGCGTGTTCCGGAAGAAACAAGGCCCATCTTGCTTGAAGTCCCCGCCAGGCACCGTGCGGCGATAGTTGATCCGTACAGCATGCATCAGATCGATATTGCGATAGCGCCATTCAATCTGAAACTGCGCAGAACCATCCTCTACAAGCTGGTCCAAAAAATAGGGCTTGCTAACAAAATCCCTCGTAGATGGCTTGATTGGTTCATTGACCGCAAGCAGGTGCGTCTCCAGCATGTGTCAGAAATCCTCCTCTTTCTGGTCGCAAAGGCAGCTGCCTATTTCGAAAGCGGAGCGGGTCACCCACAGAATTCGACTACAGGCAATGCCCCGATTGTCGTGGCTCCGTTCTCCAATTCCAGCCTGCGAGATTGGCCGATTGAAAGTTTTGGCAAAGTTGTCGCTGCTCTTTCGACCCGTGGTGAGGTGGTCCTCGTTGCCCGTGGCGAATGCCTGGAAGCGCTTGAGGAGGTTGCGAAGATAGCTCGGGATCGTGGAGCCGCGAACATTCGGACGGCTGTCGACTTGTCGGAATTGGAATTCAATTATCTCGTGAATTCGGCCGCGCTCGTCGTTTCGAACAATTCAGGCACCGGGCATGTCGCTGCCCAGCTTGGCCGCCCTACTATCGGCATTTTCACGGCGTCACATCTACCGGAGATTTGGGGGTTTCGAGGTCCCCTGGTCAGCATGCTTATGAGTGTTATTGAATGTCGCGGGTGTGGTCTGGACCAAGTGCGGCATTGTCCGGTCAAAGTCCGATGCAAGTTCGACATCACGCCGGATCTCGTGATTGCCGAGGTAAACGCCTTGATGAATCATTGTAAGGGTACGGCACAAGCTTAGTGGCTCGCGGTCACCATAACCGCGATTGCCCGGATCTTGGTCGCTGATTCAATCGCTACAAACATCTAAAGGCCGAAATTCAGAATTGAATCGACTTGGTCGAAGGACCGCAGTGGCGATGTCACCCCCTGGGCCGGGCGACCATTTCGTTTTCGTTCGCATGCCCGTCCATAGCGACAGCGCCACTAACAGCAGATGAACCACACAAAGTGAGGGAGACCCCAATTAAGTGCCAAGCGACAGCTGGCCCAAGGCGCCTGGCTGAAGGCGCATGAAAACCTCGTCATCACCGGGCAGACCGGCACCGGAAAGACTTGGCTGGCCTGCGCCTTCGGACGTCAGGCCGCCCGGCTCGAATCATTCCGTGCTCTACCTGCGCATGCCGCGTCTGTTCGAAGATCTCGCCCTGGCGCGTCGCGACGGCCGCTTTCCCCGTCTCATCGACAAGCTGGCTCGGGTGCAACTGCTCATCCTTGACGACTGGGGCACCCACAGCCTGACCGACCAGCAGCGTCTCGATCTGCTGGAAATCTTCGAGGAACGCTATCGCCGGAAATCAACGCTGATCACCGCCCAACTGCCGATCGCCCAGTGGCACGCCATGATCGGCGAGCATGAGAAAGCAAAAAACACCGCCGCCCTTGACCGGCGCCGAAAACGGCGAAATCAATCGCAAATGACTTCAACCAGGCAACCGAGCGCCGACCCCATCCTGCTGTCCGCGAATTAGTGAAACTGCTGTCCCCGATTTAGCGGAACGACTGTCTCGTTTTTGCGAAATACGCACGTCCGACGCAGCTTGCGTTTGACAAAGGCGGTTTTACGCGCAGTTGCAATAGCACTTCCGCCGGCCTATTTTTGTGGGGTTCAATTGTGGTTCGGCCAAGGGCGCTTTGGGCGCCGGACCGGCCCCGTGTAAACCTCATTAAAGAGCTAGGAACCCTGCCATGGAAGAATTCTTATCGCGCATCGCCACTAGTGCCGGCATCGGCCCGGCTCTCGCAGAGAAGGCCGTTGGGTTAATGCTGGGTTTCCTGCAACGCCACGCGGCCGACGGTCCCGTTGCGCGCATGATCGAGGCCATTCCCGGAGCTTCGGAATTAGTGGCGAAGTATCATGGCGACGACCCAGAGGGCGGAGGCGGCCTCATGGGGCTCGGCCAGCAATTGATGAGTGAGGGTCTCAGCATTCTAAAGATCGCCGCCATCGCCAACGAGACGATCGCCTTCGCCAAGGAACATGCCGGCGACGAACTCGTGGACGAGGTCCTCAATTCCGTTCCTGGCCTTCCCCAGTTCGTCTGATCAGCGGCAGCCGGGGGCGCATGACCTCGTGCGCCCGTGCCGGCCCGTCTGCGCAGGTAGGCATTCTCCGCCGAGCGTTCCGTACCGATCTCGCCAGACCACCAACCGCCGGGCACGCGAAGCGAGCGTTGGAGTACTTCATTCGTCTATTCCAAAATCGACCTCAGGCGAATCGATGTGTATAATTTCTGGCGGTAAGGGTTTATCCTGAACGCTTTCGATGAAGCCCGCGAGATAAGCAAACGTATTGTATTTCTCGAGGACCAACCGCTTCGCCTCTCGTATTGCGCCGCGACGCTCCTTCCAGAGGTCCGAGTTGATGATTTCTTGAATTTTTTGGATTACGTTCTTGTCCTCTGGGTCAATCAGAACCATTGAGTCCGAAGGGAAGAACCTCGTGATTGCCGGGCTGCCGTAATAGATCGGCATTGTTTCAGCAACGAAGCAGTCCATAAGCTTCTCTGTAAAATAGTAATCAGCACGAGTATTCTCGAAAGCTATACTGTAACGGTAAGGTGCGAGTGCGTTCCATTTATCTCCAATCAGCCGAAAACCTCGGCCGAACAGGTCAAAATCGAGCTCCTCTCTCAGCCGTTCCAGAAACGCCAGCCGATATCGATGCCCTTTAAGCAGGGCGATGTTACTGGTAATCCATGAGAGCCGAAGCGGCTTGTCCACGACTTCGCTGACCAGAAGTTGGTCATATGTCTTGTTTACAGACCAAGACCGAGTGATAGGTGGAGCCAAAACGAATCGGCGCCCTGCATTCTGCCGAGCAGCCAGCTCTGCGTCAGACGTCAGGACGATAGTATTTTTCCCCTGCCCTTCATGAAATGCGCGATGAGCTTTCGTCGGCGGTTCGCCGATTGCAAAAATTGTCCTGTTTGGGCTCGCCTCGATATCAACAGGGAGCCCAAAAAGAGAAGCAGAGTTAAAGACGATATGCCAATCGGGCACGAAGGATGTCGTGCGTACAAAAGCGACATTGTTCCAGATTCCACTGCCCTTTGGAGTGAGATGGTGGATTGCATCATCCAAAACGCCCCAAGAATCCAGACATGTAGCAACAATGGGCGCCGGACGTTCCGTCAACAATTTGGCCAACAAAGCAGTTCCACCCCATTCACTTCCGTTGGACCGGGAGCAACTTGTGCATCGGGCGCAACACCTCTCTGCGCCTGAAATAGCTCGCGATCCTGATCGATATCAAACACACGATTCTGTGCGACTTCGCGCCATTCGACAACTCATCTCTAAGACCGCGGGAATCCCTTCACTCGTGAAGGTACTCAATCGCCATTCCGGATTGCGGTAACATTGGGCAGCATAAACCTGCCGGGACCCGCCGTCGAGGCAATTGTCGCTTTGCACTTAACCAGGTTCTTCCTCACTTTGTGTGGTGATCAGGCCGGTTGAGTGGCAGCATGCGTGCCCTAAGGAGTTCGGAGCCCGCTCTGCCGTACATCGCACGCTTGATCGTCTTCAGGCGGTTGATCTGCCCTTCCGCCTGGCCGTTGCTCCACCGTAATTCAATGGCATTGCGAACGGCGTCAACGTCACGGCGTAGGACCCGAGCGAAACGCGTGATGGCGACGAGCCCGGAGTTGACGGCATCCTCGATCCAAGTGTCGAGCTTGTCCAATTCACAGGCCCCGCAAAATGCCGCGGAAGCGCATGGCAAGCCTGCGCATCGTGGCAAACTCATGTGATCCTTGCTTCAGGACGTCGACCTTTCTCGCCTGGTTGATCGTCAGCATACCCCGGGCCCTCATGCAGAGGGCCGCGGCGACTACCGGCGAGATCACATGGCCGGTCGCCGGATCCTGGATGGGGACAGCATCGCGGGCTGGTTGATGGCGTATGATCGAAGCAGGCGACGCACTGTCCTCGCCCGTCCTCTCGGCGCGGCGCCAGCTTGGGAGAAGCCGCTCCAGATTCGAGAAACTGCCCGTGTAGCCGCGCTGTTTGATATCGTGGAACAGGTGTCGTCCGCAGCGATTGCCGTCTCTCCAGGACTGGCTAAGAAACGCCTCGAAATATAAGGGTGACGTCGGCTCGACGCGGCCCTGCGTCGGTCGGGTGGCGTGTCGAAATTCAGCCATTTGGCGATGCTGCGCCGGCCGTAGCCGGTACGACGGGCGATCTCGGAACAGGACAGCCCTTTCCTTGCGCAAGGCGTGAACCATTTCGAACACCGTCTGCCGCGATTGTCGATGAGCGTGGCGCACCCGGCGCCGATGCGTTGCGTCAACGTGCGGATCATCCTGCATCAGATCGACTTGCGCGCTCCCGATACCCTTATCGGGCAGCAATGCAGGCCCCGTGGCGCGGCCCGAAAGGCTCATCTGCTCCTCGATTGCGACCCGCAGATTCTACATGAGATGGAACCGATCAGCCACCTGGCGCGCTTGCGGTGCACCCTCGCGAACAGCTTGCGCATAGAGCCCGCATCGGTCTCGGCTCACGATCTCGACGGAAGGGTGCCGCTCTAGCCATTGCGACGCACTCGCCACGCTTCTGTCATCCAGGATGTCGACAACCGAATGGCGCTCCAGGTCCACGATCATCGTGCCGTAGCGCCATGATCGCCGCCAGCTCCAGTCATCGATGCCAACGACCCGAATGGTGGAGTTGCTGTGAGCGACCGCGGCATCTCGCTTCAGCTGCCACAGGATAGTGTCGTCGCAGACCGGCATGCCGAGCCGTCGCATCAAGCGCTCGCCGGGACGGCCGCCGGTGCTATGGCCGAGCAGACCGACAATCTCCGCGACCCTCCTTGTCCGGCGCGCATAAGGGGAAGCAATCGTCGGCAGACGGTCGGTGAATGTTTGTCGTTCACATTTCTGATGTGCGCACCGCCAGCGGCTCAACCGAAGCTTCACCGTCACGGTCTTGCCCTGGACCGGCAGATCCTGAAGGCTGCGGTTGGACCAGCCATGCCGACTTCGGGTCCGTCCGCAATCTGGACAAAATGCCGAACGCCGGTCCGGCAGCGGAAACAAGCCAACATCATCAGTGAGCGCGACACCCCGTATTTTAGCCCCTGGGCCGGGGGACCATTTTGTTTTCGTTCGCATGCCCGCACATAGCGGCATCCTCGCCAACGGCGAATGAACCACACAAAGTGAGGCAGAGAGCCCCATTAACTGCCAAGCGACACGATCCTTGGCTGCGTACCCGTCCTCGACGATTCCCTCTCGGAGCATCATTCCTGGCTAGTCCTTTTACCCGGCGATACGCGATCAGCCACTCACGGCCCGGACGAAATGCGCAAAGCTGGCCGCCGCACGTCACAATGCGCAGCGCCTTATTTGGACGATGCTGATATTTTTTCTTCAACGATTGGTCTCAATGCGAAAGGGCTAGGCCGATCGTTGCCTGGCCGAGCGCCAGACCGCCGTCGTTTGCGGGAATGCTTACGTGCGCCAGCCCCTCCAATCCTGCGACTGTGAGCTCGGCAAGTACGCCTTTGAGCAGCAGCCGATTCTGGAAAGCGCCACCGGACAGTGCGACCGTGCCGACGCCGTTTTCGTTAGTGAGTCCGATGGCCTTCCGCGAGATGATCTCTATCAGCGTCCTGTGGAAGCGCGCAGCAATCAGCCCGGTTTCGGCGCCCAAAGCCTGATCACGAAGAAGCGCTTCCCACAGACCTTTCCAGGAGATAACCGGTCCCTTCCGCGAGGTTGCTGGCCAAGCCTCGGCCGCATCCATGAACGGGCTGGCGAGCGCCTCCATCTCCATGCCGGCTTGCCCCTCGTAGCTCTGGCGCTCCAAACAGATGCCGAGGACTGCCGCGCAGGCATCGAAAAGCCGCCCCGCCGAGGAGGCAAGCGGAGCATTGACGCCCCTCTCGATCATCCGGTCCAGCACCCGAAGCGGCTTTTCGGCCAAGGCGGGGACGAAGGGCCGATCGGCAGGAAGCTTGGCCAGGAAATCCGGACCGAAAGCCGCCCGCAGATGCGCATAGGCATTGCGCCACGGCTCGAGGCTGGCCTTGTCGCCGCCGGGCATGGCGACCGGCTCGAAGTATGCCAGCCTCCGGAACCCTCGATAGCCGCCGAGCAGGAACTCGCCGCCCCAGATCGTGCCGTCATCGCCGTATCCGAGACCGTCGAGGATAATGCCCAGCACCGGCAGTGCGTCGATTGCGCGGCCGTGCTGGGCAAGGCACGAGGCGAGATGCGCGTGATGGTGCTGGACCTGCACAAACCTCGCCGCGGTCTCACGGGCAAGCTCCATGGCAAGCTGGGTCGAACGGTAGCCCGGATTCCGGTCGGCCACAATGAGGTCCGGCTTCGTGTCGAACAGGCTTCGATACAGCCCCAACGCCTGCCTCCACGCGTTCTGGTTCTTCAGCTCGTCGAGGTCGCCGAGATGCTGCGACAGCAGCGCGTTGCCGTCGCCCGCCAGGCAGAACGCGGCCTTTAGGTCGCCGCCCGCAGCCAGCGCCCTGACCGGGCCATCGAAGCCCGCCGGCAGCGCCAGCGGCTCCGGCGCGAAGCCGCGCGCGCGCCGCAACACCGAAATGCCGTGCCCGTCGAATCGCACCACGCTGTCGTCGAGCCGGTTGACAATCTCGCGGTCGTGCATCAGCCAGAAGTCGGCGATCCCGGCAAGCTCCTGCCGCGCCTCGTCATTGTCCGTGCATTGCGGCTCGCCCGAGCGATTGCCGGAGGTCATCACCACCGGACCGTCCAGCGCCCGCAGCAAGAGATGATGCAACGGCGTGTAGGGCAGCATGAAACCGAGCCGCTCGTGCTGCGGCGCCACGCCCGCCGCAACGCCGCAGCTGTCACGGCGCTTCACCAGCACGATCGGCGCCGCTCGGGCGGCAAGCGCCACGCGCTCCTCGCCCGACAGCTCCGCGAATTCGGCAAGCTGCTCCAAGTCGCGCGCCATCAGCGCGAACGGCTTACCGTCGCGCTTCTTGCGGGCGCGCAGCTGCGCCACCGCCGCTTCGTCCGTCGCGTCGCAGGCGAGGTGGAACCCGCCGATGCCCTTGATCGCGACGATCCGCCCTTCCCCGATCAGCGCCGCCGCCTCGCGGATCACCGCCTGCGGGCCGCCGCCGACCACGACGTGGTCTGGACCTTCCAACCAGACGCGCGGGCCGCAGGCCGGGCAGGCGATCGGCTGGGCGTGATAGCGGCGGTCGGCCGGATTTTCATACTCGGCCCGGCATTCCTCGCAGGTCGAAAATCGTGCCATAGCGGTCGAGCGGCGGTCATAGGGGATAGCCTTGACGATTGACAGACGCGGCCCGCAATGCGTGCAATTGGCGAACGGGTAGAAATAGCGCCGGTCCTTGGGGTCGAGCACTTCCGCAAGACATTCCAGGCAGCAGGCGGCATCGGGCACGATGCCGGTCTTCACCCGCCCGCCCGCGCTCGCCGCTATGGCGAAGCCGCCCGCCGGCCGCGGCCCCTCAAGCGTCGCCGTCTCGATCCCGTCGATCCGCGCCAACGGCGGGCATTGCGCCTTTAGCCTGTCCGCGAAGGTCTCGAACTCGGCATCGCTGCACCACATCGCGATCTCCACGCCTGCAGCATCGTTGCGGACGTGACCCGATAGCCCCATAGCGGTCGCGATGCGCCACACTGTCGGCCGGAAGCCGACGCCTTGCACCAGCCCCGTCACCCGGACCAGGCGTCCCTCCACTGCGGGCTCGGCGAGCGGCGGGCCCATCAGCGCACCGTGCACACTATGCACGGGTCCAACGACCGCACGATGTGCTGGACTGCAACCGGCTCGGTCTCGCCGAGCCGCACCGGCGCACCTTCGAGCGCCAGCTCCAGCGGGCCACGATTGCCGGCCCAGTCGCGTGGCGAAAAGTTCTGCAATGCGTAGAGCAGGTCGATCTGCGCGTGGTGGCGGCGACGAACCGCGATCTGGAGGAAGAGCTGCACCCCGTTCTTCAGCGTGAGCGTGAGGTTTTCCGGATGACAGAGCTTGGTGATGTACTGGTAGATGCCGGCCTCGTTGATGCCGTCGATGGTGTCATGCGCGTCGGTGTAGCCCGAGATGATCATGCGCACGATGTCCGGCCAGCGGGTGCGCGCCTGCTTCAGGAACTCGGTGCGGCAGGTGCCGGCTATGCGCTGGTCACACAGGATGATCTGGATCCATTCCATCTCCAGGATCGAGCTGGCGGCCTTGGTGTCGCTGGCGACGTGGACATCGAAATCCTCGCTCAGGACGCGCCGTTGCGCCTCCAGCGAGCGGATTTCGTCGTCGACGATCAATATGCCCGGCAGGTCGCTCACGATGCCTTTTTCCTTCCCTCCCGGCCGGCCTGCCAGGCGACGTCGCGGTGGCGGGCGATCGTCACTGGGGTGCGCGACTTCGGCACCTTGTGCACGAAATTATGCCGCGCGACGTGGTAGCTTGGGTCGAAGCCATAGAAATTGCGGCGCATCCGCGAAAGCTCCTCCTCGCGATAGGCGCAAAGCGGCTTGGCCGCCTCGTCGGCTGCGCGCCGGGCTTGTTTTTCGGCGAGCAACCCCGGAAACTCTTCGCTCCCGGCCAGCGCGGCAGCCGACGCCCTCACTTGCGCCGTGAACAGCTCGCTTGCCCCCGCGAACACCCGGTTGGCCAGATTCAGATTCAGCGCCTCCTTCGCGCCCATCGGCAGGCGCGCTGCCGCGATCCGGCGGGCATTCTCAGTCCCGCAGCAGCTCGGCAGGAGATAGGTCCAGAACTCCGAGCCGTAGAGATTGCCCATGTCCTTGTAATGCGGGTTGAGGACGACGCTCGAGCGCATCCAGAGCTGGTCGGTGCTGCGGGCGAGAAACACGCCGCCCGCTGCCGCATTTCCGGCAAGCGCTGCTACGGTGATGTGGCTTGTCGTGCGGATGATCGCATCGGCGAGGTCGTCGATGGCATTGATGTTGACCCAGGAATCGTCGGCCGCGCTGTCGGCCGCCTCGATCCGGTTGAGGTCGAGCCCGTTGGACCAGAACTGCGGCCCTCCGCACAGCACGATCGCCCTGGTCGGACGCTCCGTCGCTTTTGTATAAGCGTCCAAAAGTCTTCGACAGGCGTCCTTTCCCATTGCACCGTTATAGAAGGGGAAGTGCAGATAGCCGACCGCAGCTTCTTCTTCGTAGATGATGTCCTGATAACCGCCCGGTGAATTGAGCGGGATCTCCGGCAGGTCTGCAACTTCCTTCGCGAAGACCATGGTCGCCGGCAGCTTGAACGGGTGTGGCGAATTGGGATGCCGGACATGGCCGATCCACAACGCGCCGTCGACGGTGACGATGGCGATCGCCGGCCCGCTTCTGGCGGCGACCACTCCCGGCTCGGGGAGCGATATCTTGCCCCGTTCACCCCGCGCGAGAGGCAAGTCACCCCCTGGTTCACGTGCGTCTCGCGCGTCGAAAAGGAAGACCGTTTCGCCGAAAAGTTCGTCCCGCACGCCGGGCGCGCCGTCGGCTGCTGCGATATTCTTCAGCACCGTTTCGGTCGTGTCGGCAGCCCAATCGATCCGCCGGTCCGCCTGTTTGATCGCGTCCCGCCACCGGCCCAGCGTCGCTACAGATTGTTCTTCCAGGGCAATCGGCTTTTCGCCCTGCTCGAACCGCGCGATCGCTTCGAGCACCGCCGTCACCGCCGCGTCGGTCACCTCGTTGCTGTAGAGGCTCGATTTCGTCGCCTTTCGCATCGCGAAGGTGGCGCTCGCCCAGACCGGCCCCGCATCCATTTGGGCCGCCGCTTCCAGCACCGTGACACCCCACTGCGTCGCCCCGTCCACCATCGCCCAGTCCAGCGCGGAGGGGCCGCGGTCGCCGACGATGCCTGGGTGAACGATCATACAGCATCGATTTTCATAGACTTCTTTCGGGATTGCCCGCTTCAGAAACGGGGCAATAACGAGGTCCGGCCGAAACAAATCTACCGCCTCCATGGTCCGCTCGTCGTTGACGTCCATCTCGACCGAGACCTCGTGTGCGTGCTCGCCAAGCGCCACGAAAATCCTCTGACTCAAGGCGTTGAAGGCGGTGACGAGAAGCAGAATGCGCATCTTCAGCAGATCCTCGGGAGCTGTTCCCCGGCGATCCAGTCGACCACGCGCATACCGCCAAGTCTCGTTTTCATCCGCACCAGCGCATGCTGGTCTGTGACGACTTCGCCAATGATTGCGGCATCCCGGCCCATGGGATGAGCGCGTATCTTGGCGAGCAAAGTCTTCGCGTCTTGCGCCACGCAGATGGCGATCAGCTTGCCTTCGTTGGCAACATTCAGCGGGTCGAGGCCGAGCAGTTCGCACGCCGCCGCGACCTCCGGCTTCACCGGAACCGCCGCTTCCCGGATTACCATTCCGACCTTGGACTGCTGCGCGATTTCGTTCAGCGTCGCCGACAGTCCGCCGCGCGTGGGGTCACGCAACACCCGGATACCAGGAACGGAGCCAAGCATCGCCGCCACCAGATCGTGCAGAGCTTGGCTGTCGGAGATAATTTCCGTTTCAAAATCAAGGTGTTCGCGCTTCGACAGGATTGCGACTCCGTGGTCGCCCATGGTGCCGGAGACAAGGATTGCATCGCCCGGCCGGGCATTGCTTCCGGAGATGTCTGTGCCGTCCGCCAGCACGCCAACAGCGGTCGCGGAGATGAAAACGCCGTCGCCTTTGCCCTTCTCCACCACCTTGGTGTCGCCCGTAACCACGGGTACGCCTGCTTCCCGGGCGGCAAAAGCCATTGAAACAACTATTCTTTCCAGTTCGGCCAACGGAAAACCTTCCTCCAGGATGAAGGACGCGGACAACCAGAGCGGCCGCGCGCCCATCATGGCGACGTCGTTAATCGTGCCGTGGACCGCCAGTGCTCCGATATCCCCGCCCGGAAAGAACAGAGGCGAGATGACATGCGCGTCCGTTGCCATCACCAGGCGTCCGCAGACGGTGCCGAGCAGGGCCGCGTCGTTAGCCTGGGCCAGGAACTCGTTGGCCAGATGTCTTTGAAAAATATCCCGAATCAGCTCGGCCATCGCGCGGCCGCCCGCGCCATGCGTCATGTCCACCGCGCCGCGGACCGACGAGGTGGTGACGGCTAGGCTGGGATCGTTCGCGCTCATTATTCCGCCGCCTCCAACAGCTTCGGCTCGCGGAAACGGCCATAGGTCCAGTAGGCCGCGCAGGCGCCTTCGGAGGAGACCATGCATGAGCCAATCGGGTTCTGCGGCGTGCACACGGTGCCGAACAGCTTGCAGTCGGTCGGCTTCTTCACCCCGCGCAGGATCGAAGGGCATTCGCAGGACTTCACCTGGCGCGAAGCCTTGACCGACAGCTCGAAACGCTTCTCGGCGTCGAAATCGGCATAAGCGTCGCGGATGCGCAGGGCGCTGTAGGGCACGGTGCCGAGGCCGCGCCAGTCAAAGGTCTTGCGCAGCTCGAAGACCTCGCTCACCAGTGCCTGCGCCTTGAGGTTGCCCTCCTCGGTCACGACGCGGGTATATTCGTTCTCGACCTCGTGCCGGTCTTCATTGACCTGCCGGATCAGCATCAGGATGGACTGCATGACGTCCAGCGGTTCGAAGCCGGCGATGACAACCGGCTTCTGGAATTCCTCGGCAAAGAATTCATATGGCTGCGAGCCGATCACGGAGGAGACGTGCGAAGGTCCCAGAAACCCGTCAATCTTGACGATGCCCAGTTCCCGCACTTCCGGCGATTCAAGAATGTGAGAGATCGCGGCCGGCGTGAGCACATGGTTGCAGAACACGCTGAAATTCTTGAACCCCTCGGCTTGCGCCGTCTTGATCGCGACGGCCGTCGGCGGCGTCGTGGTTTCGAAACCGATGGCAAAGAAGACGACTTGCCGCTCGGGGTTTTCACGCGCGATCTTTAGGGCATCGAGCGTTGAATAGACCATGCGGACATCCGCTCCGTCCGCCTTGGCGCGGATCAGGCTGCGTTGCTTGGTGCCCGGCACGCGCATCATGTCGCCGTAGGTGCAAAGGATGACCCCGTGCCGCTCGGCGAGCTCCACCGCATCGTCGAGGCGAGAGATGGGAAGCACGCAAACGGGGCATCCGGGTCCGTGCACGAAATGCACGTTCTGCGGCATCAGGTCCTGCACGCCGTGGCGAAAAATCGCATGCGTGTGCCCACCGCAGAACTCCATGAAATGGTAGCTCTTTTCCGGATCAGCCTCGATCGCGATGGCGCCGGCGATGGTCTTCGCAAGCTCCTGGTCGCGATATTCGTCGACATATTTCACGCCGAAATCTCCTCCAGCCCCTCCTCCAGCACGCCCGCTTCGGCCATCAGCTGCAGCGTGCGCTCGGCCTCCTCGGGGCTCACCTTGTGGAGCGCATAACCGACATGGACGAGCACGAAATCGCCAAGCGAAACGTCTGCCACCAAAGCCAATGAGATGCGCTTCGTGACCCTGTCGAACGCGACCACGGCCATGTCGTCATCGAGCAGTTCAACGACGCGGGCGGAAATGGCCAGGCACATCAGGCTGCTCCGAGCTCGGCCGCCCGCCGATGGCCGACTAGCGCCATGGCGCGGACCGCGCCGATCCAGGCCGTCCAGTCCGACATCCCCTCGCCCGTGCGCGCGGAAACCCTCAGCACCTTGATCCGCGGGTTCACCTTTCGGGCGTTGGCGATGCAGGCCTCCACGTCGAAGTCGAGATGCGGCAACAGGTCAGTCTTGTTGAGGATCATGAGATCGGCGGCGGCGAACATGTCGTGATATTTCAATGGCTTGTCCTCGCCCTCGGTGACTGAGAGCACCACCACCTTGTGTGCCTCGCCTAGGTCGAAGCCCGCCGGACAGACGAGGTTTCCCACGTTTTCGACGAGGAGCAGGCCTCCTTCGGCAAGGTCGAGGTGATCTGCGGCATGGCCGACCATATGCGCGTCGAGGTGGCAGCCCTTGCCGGTGTTGACCTGGATCGCGGGCGCGCCGGTGGCGCGGATGCGGTCGGCATCATTGGAAGTCTGCTGGTCGCCCTCGATCACGGCGATCGGCAACTTGCCCTTCAGTGCCTCGATCGTGCGGCAAAGCAGCGTCGTTTTGCCAGAGCCGGGGCTGGAGACGAGGTTGAGCGCAAGCACGCCGCGCTCGGCGAACATTTTCCTGTTCGCATCGGCATACTCGTTGTTCTTGGAATGGATATCCTTTTCCAGCTTGACCATCCGCGCCTGGCTCATGCCCGGCGCACGGGTGCCACCGGGGCCCGAGCCACAATCGTGCACATGATCGTCATGATGGGGGCCGTGATCATGATCGTGGTGGTGATCATGATCGTGGCCGTGATGATGGTGATGGCCATGCGCCTTGCCCTCGATCCGGACGGCGCCCTCGCCGCATCCGCAAATAGTGCACATCAGCTCACCTCCAATTCCCTGATCTTCATTTCTTGGCCGCCGGTCACCTGCAGCTGATGGCTTCCGCAGTCCGGGCATGGATCAAAGCGTGCCGCGATCGGCACGCTCTGGCCGCAAGGCATGCACCAGGCCCTGCCTTCCGTCTCGACGATTTCCAGCCTTGCGTCTTGCGCCAGAGAGCCACGCATGACGACATCGAAGCCGAACTTCAGCGCCTCGATTTCGACAGCGGATAGCCGCCCGATTTCCATGCAGACGCGGCCCACCTTCCGAAAATCCTGTCTCGCGGCCTCTTCCTCGATGATGCCACGGACGCTCTCGCATATCGCCATCTCGTGCATCAGCGGAGCCTGATATCGTAGCCGACGCAGGGGTCGATGGCCCGGACCAGGAGATCGGCCTGGACCGCCAGATCTTCACGTCCGGATGCAGCGAGCGCCGAAAGCGAGCTCGCGGCAATGCCGCTCTCGGCGAAATGAATGCTGGTCGGAGCCGTGATGGCGTAGTCGGCGATTCGGTCGTCGTTCAAAACAATCCGATGTTCCAGCCGGCCGCGTGCTGCCTCGGCGAAGGCAGTAGCAGAGCGGCCCCCGTTCTCGTCGCGAAAGACTTCGCGCGTAGGCACTTCGGACCCCTCCGCGACATCCCGCAGGGCCGCGAGCCCTCCGGCGATCTGCGCCGGCAGCGTCGAAGCCTCGACCACGCGGGCAGCCAGCCGCGCGGCCAGGCCGGCTCCACCGTCTTCGGAAAGGAAAGCGCGAACGAGCGGCGCACCAGCCTGCCTGGCGAGGCAGCTCGTGTCGGCCGACGTTTCCTTCGGCAAATGCTCGTTTCCCCCGTTTGTCGTTTCGGGGTGGCCTATCATGGCCCAGCCCCTTGCCAAGACCGGGGCGATGAGACGGGCCGCAATCGTGCTGCGCTCCATAGCCCACTGCGCGAAGGCATCGCGATCCATCTCGCCAAGCGGCTTTTCGCCTTCGTAGACCACGGACTGCGTTAGATGGCTCGCTTCGGCGGCCGTTTCGGCAGCGTCCGCGCCCGGAATCCCCACGCACACGCCGGGAACGAACGCATTCCCGCCTGGAAAAAGCGCCTGCTTGAGGCGCTGCGGCAGGCGCATAGCCCGGCGCAGGGTTTTACCGTCCGCAGGCTCGCCCGCGAGACTGGCAGTATCCAAGCCAATGCGCAGCAGGTGCTCGCGCAGCGTTTCGGTAAGCACAAGAAGCCGCCGCGCTTGCTTCGTGCGCCGGTCCGTCCCGATCTCCAGGGCCGCCTCGGCTGCCTCAACGCTCGCCGCCGACTGCGCAATACTACAGACACTGAACAGCGAACCGATCGCCGAGATGACCTCCGTCACCGGTCGGGCTCGCACGATCGGGCCAAGCGCAACCGGGCGCGGCGGCGTGACGATGGCTTCCATAACGCGACCGCCATCGCAGACGAGATCGATGGAGACGCGGCCATCAACCCTCATGCAGCGGTCTCCTCCTTGTCGCCCAAACCGAACAGCCAGCGGCGGGTCAATTTCGCCGGCTGGGAGCTCGCGGGTGTTCCGGCTGTCTCAACCTCGTCCAACGCGCTTGCCTCTTCCTCAGGTAGCCGGCCTTCCCAGACACGGATCATCTCGCCGTCTTCGTCTTCTTCCGCCTCACGGTTGAACAGTTCCGCAAGCACCTGCCGCGCGGCCTCTTGCGCACTCTCCTGGTCGGCGAATTCGAACATCGGCGAGAACAGCGAGCACATGCGGTAGCAGCCGAGCTCCTCTTCATAGGCCCGGAAGAACTCGAACCGGCCCGCCGGGAATGATGCATGCTCCTTGGTGCCCGTAGGCACGCGCGGGCGCGCTTGCCCGTCGCCAAATGGTAGAAGCACGAGGTTCATGAACAAGGGCGTGACAAGAACCGCGAGCCATTTGCCCTGCCACTGCCGCACGCCCACCGCGCTGACGCAAAGCGCCGGATTGAGGATCGGAATTCCTGCCATGGCCGTCCGTTCGATCCGCTGAAACACGAACTCTAGATGGGCAGCGACGGCTTGCGAATGATCCATGTCAATCGCTCACGACCATGAAGCCCTGCTTGGAGCCGTCGCAGGTGGGGCAGCTCCAGTTCGCCGGCAGTTCGGCGAAGGGCGTGCCGGGCGGGATCTGCCAGTAGTCGTCGCCCTCAGCCGGGTCGTAGACATGCCAGCAAATCCTGCATTCGAGCCGCGACATCGGGCCGATCTTGGCATTGTCGCCGCCATATGAACCGGCAAAGAAGGAGTCGTTCACCGGTAGACCTCCAGGATTTCGAGGAGCCGCTGGCGGCTGTCCGCAATATCCTCGGGCGCGGCGCGGACCACCCCCGGCAAGGCCGTGACCTCGATCGTGTTGAGGATGAGATCGTCGGTCGAATTGAAGAAGCGCACCCACCAGACGCCGCGCGTCCCCGTCGTGGTCACGCGGCAATTGCCGTAGCCACGCGACAGCACGACCACCGGCCCGTGGCCAAGCAGGCCGTCGAGGAAGGTCAAGTCCTCTTCAGTGTGCGGCAGCAGCGACAGGTTTATGGCGTGCGGCCCGACGTCGGGCCCGACGAGCGGGATGCGGCCATTGAGCTCCGAAATCAGCGGCGGCGCGTTGAAGACGCCCGTCGGATAGGTCGCCGGCGCAGGGAGCGTATTGCGGCAGCCGGCGAAGGCCCTCTCCAGCACGGCCGAGGGAAAGGCGCCGACCTCGACGAAATCGCGCACGAGCCTGCCATCCGTTCCGGTCTGGCGCACGCGCCAGATACCGGCGAGCACCGACTCCTGAGCCTTCAGGTCGTCGCCGCAGATGATCAAGACCTCGCCCTCGCCCAGCGCTTGGTCGATCAGCGCAAGATTGGCGTGGTCGAGCCCGGAAAGATCATGCACCGCGTTTTCGCAATCCGGCGAGGACCGGCCGAGGCTTTCAGCCAGCGCGGAGAGCACCGCCAAAGCAGCTTCGAGCCCGGCGACATTTTCCTTCTCCGGCAACACGGGTGACGCAGAGGTCGCCATGCCCTTCGGCATTTCCATATACTGCAAGTCGCTGCCGTCCCCTTCGCTCGGCTGTGAACCCGGCCCGATGCCGCCGAATAGCGATGCTGCCATGTTGCGCCCTCCCGGCCGCTTTCGCTCACTGGAAATGATCGTGGTCGTGACCGTCGTGGGTCGCGCAGGCTTCGGGAAGCTCGAAAGGCGGCGGCGCGCTCGCCCGCGCCTCAGTATGCCGTCGATCTCAGTGAGGTAGTCTTCCCAGTCGAGCACGCGCTTTATCCCGCCGAGATATTCGCCGTTCCTCAGGAAGACAAGCGCCGGGAAGGCGTCGAAGCGATAGCGGCTTTGCAGCTCGCGTTCGCTCTCGCGCGATACCACGGCGGGCTTGAACACGCCCTGGAAGGCCTGCACCAGCTCCGGCAGGATCACCGCCACATCGTTGCTCTCGGCGAGCCGCAACCAGTCACCGGGAAAAAACAGCGCGGTGAGGTCGTGGGCCTCGGCGAATGCGTCGATGTTCGCCTCGTCAACCACCGGGATGCGGTGGCGCTCCATCATCATGGTGAGAACGGGTGAAAACATGGACTCAGGCGTCCTCCGTGCCTTGCGGTGAAAGGGCTTGCCCCGGCCGCAGATGCTCCGGCAGTTGCGGCTCGCGGCCGACCAGGTCGGCGAAGAGGTGGTCGAGGTCGGTGTCGCCGGCGAGCGCACGCTCCGTCGCTTCGATCGCGTCGGCGATCAGGCGCGCCGTCTCGGCAGTGACAGTCTCGCGCGCGGTGTCGAGGAAGGCGAGTATCCACGTACCCGCCGGCTGGTCGCCCACCAGGGTCATATCGAGGCGCCGCGTGCCGCTGCGACCGGTGCACAGGGCAATGCCGCCGCTGCATTCAACCACCTGGAAGGGAACGCCGACACACATCAGCCCTGCCTTCCAGACGATTGCAAAAGCGCGTCGACCTCGCACTCGAAATTCGCCGGACCAGCGAAGGCACCATTCGCGAGAAGCCGCGCGTCGCCGTGACGACAGGCCTCTTCCGGTCGGGGTCGACCGCTCTCGTAGATGCCGATGCGCATTTCGCGCGAGGCGAGCGTCTCTTCTTCGGCCAGCGGTTCGGTGCGCTTGGCGATCGTCGCGCCGAGCCAGGCGAGCCACTCGATGGCGATCTCGATTGCAGGCTCGATCTGAGCCTTCACCGCGGGCCGGAGACTGCCGCCGTAGTCGTCCAGCTCGACCGGTTGCACGCCGACGAGAAGGAGATGGGCGGGATAGTCACCCATCATCTCGGCCATGGCGAGAACTTCCTGAAAGCCAGTCTGGTGGAGCGAAATCTTCTTCACACCGAGGAAGGCCGGCACCTCGCTGCCTTCGACGAGCTTCAGCGTGCCGGGCGCCAACCCGTAGTCGACCGCGTCGAACACCACGAGGATGTCGGCCTCGCGGATATGTTGGAGGAGGTAGATGCCCTGCGTGCCGCCATCCATGGCCCGGACGTTGTCCGCCGTTTCGCAGAGCCGGTGGAACTCCTCCACCACGCGGATGCCGAAGCCCTCGTCCGCCCATAGCAGATTTCCGATGCCGAGCACGAGCACCCGTGTCGCGTCGTTCATTGGGAAGCCTCCCTTCGACCTTTTTCTTCCAGCAGCAAGAGGCGGGCCAATTGGCCGGGGGCCGGCAAATGGTTGCGAAATAGGTTGATCTCTGGATAGCGAACGACGCGTATGGAAAGCGCGATGACGATTTTACCGCACAAACGGAAAGTATCCTTCCATTGACGGATACGGCAACGGCCGGACTGAGAACCGAAATTCCAGGCCGATGGAAAGTTTGCGTTCACTCGCCCTCCCCACTCCGCCTCGCTCCGCACCTTTGCCCTGAAAGGGATAGAGGAAGGGCGCCTGGCGTTGCGGTTGGCACTTCCTCTCCCCGTCGAACGGAGGAGAGGTGTCGAGGCAAGCCGAGACGAAGTGTGGATCGACTTGAAGGCAACCCGTCTTGAAGAGAAGAGCCGGCGGGGGGGGGGGGCCCCGCCCGCCGGGGGGGGGGGGGGGCAGGAGACGGGGGTTGAAGAGGGCGCGGGGGGGCGGGCCAGGCCCCCGGCCCCGCCGCCAACAAGAAGACATAGA
>NZ_JAMYVK010000079.1:0-19030 GCF_040323975.1 Mesorhizobium sp. M0019
CGATGATCACCCACACGCTGAAGCTCGAGGACATCAACAAGGGCTTTGACCTGATGCATGAAGGCAAGTCGATCAGGAGCGTGGTGGTTTACTGAGGAGGAGAAAGCCGCCGGCTAACCAGCCAGCGGCCGAAAAATGCAGATGTTCAACACGGGAGGAGACAAAAATGCCGGAAAAACTGCATCCTAAAATCGACAATGGACTGCCACGGGAAAAGGCCGACTTTGCCGGCGGCACGCTGGTCTGCGCCTGCACCAGCAACCCGGTCAAGGTGAAGGTCAAGGGCCAGATCGCCCACAACCATGCCTGCGGCTGCACCAAATGCTGGAAGCCGGAAGGCGCGCTGTTCTCGGTCGTGGCGGTTGCCGGTACAAACGACGTGACGGTGACCGAAAACGCCGACAAGCTGAAGATCGTCGATCCGGGCGCGCTGATCCTGCGCCATGCCTGCACCGGCTGCGGCGTCCACATGCACGGCCCGGTCGAGCGCGACCACGCTTTCAAGGGGCTGTCCTTCATTCATCCCGAACGCTTCCAGGAAGACGGCTGGTCACCGCCGGGCTTCACCGCCTTTGTCTCGTCGATCATCGAGTCCGGTGTCGATCCGAGCCGCATGGACGGCATAAGGTCACAGCTGAAGTCGATCGGGCTCGAACCTTATGATTGCCTCAATCCAGGACTGATGGACTATATCGCCACCTGGACGGCCAAGAGATCCGGCGCGTTGCCGGCCTAACGACTGATCAGACACTATCTTTGGGGGCCGGACGAAATCGCCCGGTCCCACGCGTTGGAACGAACGCAGGCGAGCGCGTAGACGATTCGTAAGTCATTGCCGACGTGCTGTCAGCCTCGGGGGGCGTTGGGCTCAACGGGAATATGCTGAAAATTGGTCCAACCGGATCGTATAGCTTCAAGATCAGCGACTGCGATCAGTTGGTTCTGGCTTGGCGCGGCCCAGATCGTGGACTACAGCTTGGATCGCGGGCAAAGTCGCGCCCAAAGCGCGATGGCGGCAAGGTGGTGCTCCTTACCAGTACGATATCGAGCGCCTAGCGGGGCTTGAACGGCAGCACCATCAGCTTGCTGCGTTTTGTCCAGGAAACCAGCCCGTATACCAGCGCGACCCCAGGCCAGCCGATACCATCGGTGCGGCCGCGAACAAGGCGGGCGTCGGGGAAGCGTCGTGTGGCGGCCGGCAACAGTGCGAAAGCCGGCGGTCACTGGCTGTCACGCGAAGCCGGAAGTCGGTCACGACCTGTCTCTGTTTCAATGGATCTGTCGCCGGCACATTCGGCCGATTTGGGCCACCGGGCAAGGCATTGCATTTCAGAACGGCCACATCTGCCGCGTGGCGCCGCGGAAATCATGGGCACATTCTGCTTTAGCCGGCCAAGATGGCAATGTACTATTTGCCAATAAGCTGGCCATGGTTGCAGGACTATTCTAGGCCAAACCAAACCGAAATGAAGCTGATGACCGATCGCGCCAGGTTCCTGATCATTGACGACCATCCGCTGTTTCGCGAGGCGCTGCATAGTGCCGTGCAGATGGCCTATCCGGAAGTCGACACGGTCGAGGCACGCTCGATTGCCGAGGCGCTCGAGCTTCTGACGGATGCCAAGCCGTTCGACCTGGCGCTGCTCGATCTCAGCATGCCCGACGTGCATGGGTTTGACGGGCTGCTGCAGCTCAGGACGCGTTATCCGCGCCTGCCGGTGGTCATCGTCTCCGGCTACGAGGAACCGAAGATCATTTCCGAGGCGCTGTCCTACGGTGCGGCCGGCTTCATCCCGAAATCGGCGCGCAAGAGCGACCTTGCCGCCGCCATCCGCTCGGTGATGGAAGGCGCGATCTATGTTCCCGAGACTTATGAAGGCCGGCCGCGCGACGCCGACAGCACCGACCGCGCCGAGATGGTGCAGCGCCTGGCTACGCTGACGCCGCAGCAGCTCAAAGTGCTGCAGATGCTGCGCCAGGGCCTGCTCAACAAGCAGATCGCCTATGAACTGCAGGTCGGCGAGACCACAGTCAAGGCGCATGTCTCCGAAATCCTGCGCAAGCTCAACGTCTACAGCCGCACCCAGGCGGTGATCGAGGTCTCGAAGCTCGACAATGCCGAGCTTTTTCGCGATCCGGCGGGGTTTTGAGAGCGCTCGCTAAAAAGCGCACTGTCACCGTAGTCGACCGCACTCATGTCACCGCAATCGGACTAGACTAGCCACGGCTCTCATGTTCCCGACACCAGCTAAGCAACCCGCGCCTCTCTAGTCAGATCAAATTCACGCGGCGATTGCTCTGCAGCAGTTAGCCGCTTTCCCGCGTCTAGTAAAATGGCGGCCCCCGGTCCAACGTAGAATGCTTTAATTTTACTAAATTGCTTTTTGAATGCTCTATTAAAAGTCTTCATTAGCTCCTGAGCGAGCGGCGTGTCGGAGATCGTTGCCACGCGGCCATTTATCACAACATCTTCAGCCCATCGCCCACCAGGGGAAAAAGTTACTGTGTCCGGATTGCTAAGCTGATCTAGCGAATACCGGATGCCGGAAGGTGTTTTTGTCGGCCTCACCTCAATGGGCACAGCGTGGCCAGTGACAAGAAATGATCGACCGCTAGAAGCCGATTCAGTGGTTGATTGCCCAAGAGTTGGAATTTGCATTCTATTGCTAAAAGAGTCGAATTCCATCTTGGGAAAATGACCCATGAGGATGTATTTTATCGAAATTTCACGTTCTACTGCCTCCAATACGGGAAGAAGATCGTCCTTTAGCGCGAAGAAGTGAATCTGCTTCATATGAATTACCGCCTAGGCACAAGTAATGGCTGGAATACGGTGACCCGTGTGCTGGGCAGATACGACCAGTTCAAGCCAGCAGATGCGCCAGCAGCGCCCTTAGCTGCGCTGGCTTCAACGGTTTGCGCATCAACTCGATGCCGGCGGCGCGGGCGGCGTTGGCGACTGTCTCCGAACCATCGGCGGTGACGATGAGCGCCGGCACGGCGCGACCGAGATAATCACGGACCTCGGCGATTGTGGTGGTGCCGAGGTCGCCGCCGTCGAGATGCTGGTCGGCTATGACAATATCTGGCAACCAGTCGGTATCGCCTAGCAAGTCGAGCGCGTCACCGGTCGAGGTGGCGGGGCGCACCAGGCATTGCCAGCGCTCGAGCAGGGAGGTCATCGCCTGCAGCACGTCGATGTCGTTCTCGACCAGCAGCACCCTTGTGCCGAACAGACCGTAGCCGCGCGGCCGCTCCATGTCGACGGTGCTGGCGATTGGATCGGCCGTGTCGCCGATCCCGACCGGAACGTCGATATGGAAAATCGTGCCATGTCCGACTTTCGACGAAAACGTGACGGGATGGCCGAGGGCCGCGGCGATGCGGCGCACGATGGCCAGCCCCAACCCCAGCCCGCCGGCGGCAAGCCCGGCATCCATCGGGATCACGCCGCGATGGAATTCCTCGAACACCGCCTCGCGCTGGTCGTCGGGGATGCCGCAGCCGGTATCGGCGACGTCGATGCGGATCGTGTCGCCGCGATGTCTGGTGCCGACCAACACGCCGCCCGAACGGGTATAGCGCAGTGCATTGGACAGGATGTTCTGCAGGATGCGGCGCAGCAAGGTTCGGTCCGAACGAACGAGCGCATTGACCGGCCGGAACCTCAGCGTCAGCCCCTTCATCTCCGCAACCGGCTGAAAATCCGAGCGCAGAGACGAAAACAGCGTCTCCAGGCTGACATCGGTGATGTCGGGCTGCACGACGCCGGCATCGAGCTTTGAAATGTCGAGCAAGGTGCGGAGCAGGTCCTCCATCGTCTCCAGGGATCGCTCGACCTGGCGGACCAGCTTTCTGCCTTCCTCGCTGGTCTGTACTTCGGCAAGCGCCGAGACCGACAGATGCGCGGCGTTCAGCGGCTGCAGCACGTCATGGCTGGCAGCCGCCAGGAACCTGGTCTTGGATAGGTTCGCCAGCTCGGCGTTTTCCTTGGCCGCGTTCAAGTCGATGTTCGACTGCTCCAGCCGGCGCAAGGTCGAATGCAGCTCTTCGGTGCGGCTGCGCACCCGGCTCTCGAGCGAAATGGCGGTCTGGAACAGCGAAAACGCATTGCCTTGCTGGTCCATGGAACGCTCTACGCGGCTGATCAGCGCGGCGTTGATCTTCTTCAGCTTTTCCAGGTCGTCGATGTTCCTGAGCGGCATCCCGGATTTCCTACTCCGCCGCTTCGGCCGCATTGCGTTCACCGAAGGCGATGCCGGTGAAGGTCTGGTTCAGATGCATCGAACGGTACTGTTCGCCATAGGTGCCGAAGCCGAGGACGTTGTTGACCTTGTAGAGTTCCGAAATCTCGCGATAGACTTGGCGGTTGCGCGCGTCGAGCCGGCGCAGCACGCAGTCGAAACCGAGGATCAGGTCGATGCCGCCAAGCCTTTCGCTGACGTCGCTGAGAGCGGCGCGGGTCGCCTCGACCATGTCCTTAGGCTGGGCGACGGCAAGCACGACACCATCGTCGATGGCGCAGAAGAACGACAGCGAGCCGTCCGCATGCATCTTCTGGATTGAACGGCAGTAAAATTCGCCGCCGACTTTCACCACCACCGGGTGCGAGGCAAAACTCAGTGGCGTCAGCATATGCGCGACGACGCCGACCGAGGCGGCATATTCCTCGGCGGCAATGGTGGCGTTGAATTCGCGCACGATGCGGTGGTCGGGATCGGATGCCGTCACCACCAGCTTCTCGTCGGTGGGAACGAAATTGTCGGTCTTGAACACGTGGAAAGGAATTTCCGTGGTGATCAGCACGATGATGGCGCTGTCGGAGGTCACTTTGCCGTTCGAGATCAGCCGCGTTGTCTCGAATTTCAAATCATCGCCAGCCGACCCGCCGATCAGTGGGATGTCGTCGAGCCCCCAATGGATGGCGGAGGTCACCGCTTCTTCGGCATAAGACAGGCCGTCGATCAAGCAGAGCGCGAAAGTGGTGTCGGCTCGCTCGTGCCCGAGGCGCTCGTGTAACGAACGCCTCAGCGCCTCGACTTCGCCGGTAATCCCGTCCATGCCCGATGAGGACAGATTTTCGACCATGGTGCTGGCCGCCGAAAACGATGCGGAGGGAAGCAGCATAGCCAGGACCTGGCCTTCCTCCAGCCCCTTGGGCGTTATCTCACCGGCCGTCGAGCAGCCGGCATAGTGGAGCGCCGGCGCGTGGGTCTTCAGCGCTTCCGACAGGGCGACGGCCTCTATGAGGCTCTGCGAGAAAAACAGGAGGGCAAACCCGGCGTCAATGGCCGCTGTTTCCGCTGCCACCGCCCGGGCGAACGCATCCGCGTCAGATTCGTCGGTCGTGAGCACCGAAAGGCCGCATGCATAGCGCGTCCGTGACTTGGCCAGCGGCTTCCTCCTCCATTTCCTCCAACGCTCTTTTTTGTGCGCGTCTGGCGCGCCGGCGTCGAGGTCATTGTTGTCTTGAAGCGGTGCTTTGGCAATGAGCCAACATGATGGATTTGAAGTTTCTGCCGTTTGACGGCGTCCGCGCAGCCGCTCACAGACGAACGGCCGCATCGCACCGCCATCGCGTTCGCTTCGTTACGCCGTCTCCTGCCCTTGCGTGACAACTGCGTCATCCAGCGGGCAGTGCAAGTAAAGCGCCACGTCACGACCGATGCGGAATCCGTCAAAGAGGTGCGAAACTTCGTAGGAGCAAGGTCTTCACGAGTGCCGAGCAGGGGATATTTGTCACCACCGCCTCTCGTTCTCGAAAGTAGAGCGAGCGCTACCGAGGAAGGCCCGAGAGACGAAGTCAAAGCTGCACCTGGAGCTGATCGACGGAGAGCAGTTGCTTGAGATGCTTTACACAACCAACGCGCCGAAGCCTGCCTTGCCTCCGCCGCAGGTCAAACTCGACCAGGAATGGCGGGACGTCCATGGCCCGGGCCATTCTCGCACTCGACTTTTTACTGATTACATGAGCGGATGGCCCCGTTGGGGGAGCCGCAGACGCGCTTGGCCGAAAGTGTCTGGCATTTGGTCTGAGATCGATCGGGTCGAAGCCAATTTCTGCCTGCCGCGCTTCACGCTATTGCAAGACATTCAAATTTGAGCTTCCGCACTCATGCTTTGTCGAGAGTATCTCCGTAGGTTTTAGCCGTTCTGAATCGCCGTCGGCGACGATGAAGACGAAATAGGAGAACGCAATGGCTCGCAATCACGTTGAACGTCTTGGAGAGTTTAGGGAAATCTTGGTCGCGACGCGGCGCGAAGGAGTCCGTAACGTGCACCATACTCGCGACGCAATGCGGGCAAGTGGCTTTCAGATCGGGGACAGCGACGGCTCCAGCTACGGAGCTGAGCTGAAGGTGCTCCAAGAGGAAATTGAGGCAGTCGATCGCGCCATCGAAGACGAGAAGCGGTTGGCCCTGGCCCTCGAGAGCGCGGCTCAATCCCGCCGACCGACTAAGCCGAGAATCGTGAAGGGAACATAGAGTCCGGTAAGGCCCTTGGCGCCCGTCGCGTCGATCGCCTTCGGTACAGTGTCGGGCTCGTCGCCGCCGTGGTGCAGCGCCCTAAAAGCGGACGTTTCGCTTTCGGCCCCTAGCGCAACGTAGAGCATTTGCTGGGCAAAAATCGCTCCTGTGAACTCCGACGTCGCATGGCGGACCAACAGGTTCGGCCAACATCAGGTGAGACGCAGTCCCAACAAACATGCAGTTCAGACAATCGATTACGCGTCTTTGTTGAAGTGAAGTCGTGCCATGCGGCCGATCCGAGAGGGTTGGCCACCTCCAGCATCCTTCACTGACTGAAACACGCTTGAAAATCGGGGGCCCCATGTAGAATAAGTTGCATGGACTAAGTCATGAGGCCCGCAATGCGCACCGTCAATATCCACGAGGCCAAGACGCATCTGTCTCGTCTTGTCGACAGGGCGGCCAAAGGCGAATCTTTCATTATTGCCAAATCCGGCAAGCCGATGGTCAAGGTCGTTGCCATAGACGCACCTGCCGCCGGCGAAATGCGTCGGGTGGGGTTTATGGCCGGGCGGTTTTCGGTTCCGGACGATTTTGATCGCATGGCCGATGACGAAATCGAGAAGCTGTTTGGCGGCGATGCATGAAACTTCTTCTCGATACCCACCTTCTGCTCTGGGCGGCGGGCGAGCCCGAAAAGCCCCCGCCCGCAGCCCTCGCTGAGATCGAGAATGCCGATAACCACTTGACGTTCAGCGCCGCAACTCCCTGGGAGATTGCCATTAAACGCGGTCTGGGCCGCCTTGACTTGAAGGTCGATGCGCGTCTTTTACGTCGGGGCCTGATCGACAATGGCTATGATGAGTTGCCAATCACCGGCGAGCATGCCATTGCGGTGGAGGGGCTTCCACCCATCCACAAGGACCCCTTCGATCGGATCCTCATTGCTCAATCGATTGTGGAAGGCATTACTTTGACCGTCGACGATCGGGTCGCGCGGTATCCTGCGCCCGTCCGTCGTCTCTGATCAAGCTGGACCGCAAGCCCATTGGTAGGGTAGTCAGCTATCGCTTCAGACCACCCATGAAAGCCTTTACTCGAGCAGAGTCGACTTGGTTCCACCAGACGCCGTCGTGCTTCAGCGCGCTGGCGATGATGACCCCGTCGACAATGGCAAGGATATCATTGGCGTTATCCGGGGT
Source organism: Mesorhizobium sp. M0019 (assembly GCF_040323975.1). NCBI lineage: Bacteria > Pseudomonadati > Pseudomonadota > Alphaproteobacteria > Hyphomicrobiales > Phyllobacteriaceae > Mesorhizobium > Mesorhizobium sp. M0019. The sequence goes on from NZ_JAMYVK010000079.1 coordinate 7,673, forward strand.
GACACCGCTGCCGACCAGCGTCGGCAGGCCGGCGGCCTGCTTGATCATACTTATGTAGCCCAAATCCGCGGCGTGTCCGGTGCGCTGGCCAGTGGCGATGATGGCGTCGGCGTCGAAGAAGACCAGGTCCTTGACCAGTTCCTCCACCGGGCGGTCGGCGACGATGGCGTGTGCGCCGTGCTTGACGTGGGCATCGGCGAAAATGCGGATGCCGTTGGCGCGCAGCCTGGCGCGGTAGCGCGCCGCGCGGCCCGACTCGCCTTCGACAAAACCCTCATTGGCGACATAGGCGTTCGCCCATTGATTGACGCGGACGAAACCGGCGCCGGCAGCGCTGGCGATCGCCAACGCCGGGATCGCGGCATTGGCCAGCACATTGATGCCGATCGGCCTGCCGAGTTCGCGGCGGATGCGGTCGGAGACGACCGCCATATAGGCCGCCGTCTCCGGGCCGATATCATCAGGCTTGGCGAAGGGGATGTCGCCATGGTTTTCGACGATGACGCCGTCGCAGCCGCCGTCGAGATAGGCCTTGGCGTCGTCGAGCCCGCGCTGGTAGATCGCCTCGATAGCCTCGCCGTCATAGCGCGGCGCGCCGGGCAGCGGCGCCAGATGAACGACGCCGATCACCACCTTTGTGCGGCCGAAAAGGTCCACGAGCGCGTCGCCGCCAGATTGGCCGAGGTGGGTCATGAGAGCTCCATTTGATCGATGAGCGCCGCCATCTCGGAGGCGGAAGGACAGGATGCCAGCGTGCCCGGCCGTGTCACGGCGATTGCGGCGGCGGCGAGCGCCAGCTTCAGCGCCGAGATGACCGGCATGCCCCGGGCAAGCCCACCGGCCAGACAGCCGCAGAACACATCGCCCGCGCCGCTGGTGTCGAGCGCTTCGACTCGCGGCCCTGGCAAGCGAAGCGGTTCCATCCGGTCCGTGCCAAGCACGATACAGCCTGCGGCACCGAGGGTGATGACGACGGCGCCTGCGCCTTTGGCCACCAGCGCGCCAGCGGCTGCTGTCATGTCATCTCGGCCGGTCAATATTTGCGCTTCGGATTGGTTGACCACCAGAACCTCCGCCAGGCCGAGATCGGGCAGCGAGGCCGTGTCGATCGGGCTGGCGTTGAGAACGGTGCGCGCACCGTTTCCCTTTGCTGCTCTGAGGCAGGCATTGGTCACGGCAGTCCGTAAATTTCCCTGGCAGACGAGGATGTCGCCGGGAGCGATCCAGCGGACAAGTGCTGTCTGCGCCACCGGATCGAAGGCTTCGCTGCAGGCGACGCCGCTGACGATGAAATTCTCTCCGCCTTTATCGACGACGATGGTCGAGCGGTCGCTCGGCAGCTCGAATTCGCTCACCTCAAGGTCTGACAGCTCGCTGTCGAGGCGGCTCCTCATCCACGCGCCAGCGGGGTCCTTGCCGAGCGCCGTCCAGAACGTCACCTCTGCACCAGTCCGTGCTGCTGCGACCGCCTGGTTGGCGCCCTTGCCGCCGAGCCCGTCGGCATAGCTCACAGCATTCAAAGTCTCGCCCGCGGCTGGGAAGCGGCCGACGCGAAACACGGTATCGACGCAGGCATTGCCGACGACGTGGACATGCATGGCTCAGCTCTCACCTGTCGCCCAGCCCAGCATCTGTTCGAACAGGGTCTTGTAGCCTGGCCAGGCGATGAATTGCGGCGGCAGCCAATGTGGCCCGACATCGGATGTCCAGGCCACGGTGCGGCCCTTGCCGTAATGGCCGGTGACAAGCAGCGGCAGCGAGCCATAGTCCGACGACACGCTGGCCAGGACCTCGGCCCCATCCTTCAGCGTCACCTCGTTAAAACCGAGCAGGATCGGCCAGTCCGAGCCGAGGCCCCTGAGGATGGGATGGCTCGACCCTGGTTTCGGCACCGGCGCAAAACCTTCGGGAACCTCGACGCGGTCGTCGTAGGCCAGGCAATTCACCGGCAGCACGTCCTCGACCGGCGTCTTGCGGTAGCGCGCGCCGCCATTGATGCCTTGGAAGCTGTAGTAACCGCCGAACATCAATAGACCGCCGCCGCCGCTGACGTAATCGCGGAGCAGGCGCAGGCGGTTCGGCGTCGGCTTGGAGTGGACCCAGGTGTCGGGATGCAGCAGCAGCGTGTTGGCGCCGATGTCGGAGAGCACGACCGCGTCATAGGCCGACAGCGCCTCCATGGTCTGTGGAAAGCCGCGCTGCGCCTCATGCGCCGGCATGAACGTGACGTCGAAGTCGGTCGCCTTCAGCGCGCCCAGCAACTCGTCTGCGCCGGTGTGGTAGGTAACGGTCGGAAACTGGTCGAAACCCTTGATATGGGTCGCGGTCGACACCCAGGATTCGCCGGCAAGCAGGATCTTCTTCTTGGACATTTGAACTCCCGTGTAATTCCAGGCCGCTTAGAGCCGCGCGAATACGCTTTTCGGATTGGCGATCAGCATGCGGTCGATGGTCGCCTGCTCGACGCCGTGGCGTTTCAGGCGCGGTATGAAATGCTTCAGGATATAGCCATAGCCGAAGCCGCCGAAGCGCGTCAGCATGATCTTGAGGAACACATCCTGCGACAACAGCAGGCGGTCGCCGAAGCCCGCCTCGACAAGGGCGGCGATGGCGCGTGCGTTCTCTTCGTCGGAGGGCGATTGCGCGCCCTGGTCGGCGTAATAATAGTCCATGCCGATCATGTCGTATTCGAGGAACGCGCCGCGCCGGGCGAGGCTTTTCTGGTAATCGGGATCGTCGTGGCTCGGGTTCATGTGGCAGAGCACGGTGTGGCGAAGATCGGCGCCCTCGGCCTCGACGATATCGAGCACCTCGTGCGCCAGCCGCTCCCAGCCAGGCAGATGGATCGACAGCGGCACACCGGTTATGCGCGAGGCGCGCGCCGAAGCCCGCAGCGACTTGCGTTCCTCCGCGGTGAAATCCTTGCTGACGCCGACCTCGCCGATCAGCCCGGCCATGATCGGCGGCTGGGTCTCGCCGCCGCCGACATCGTTGACGATGAACTCGGTCACGGCGTCCACATCCATCGCCTTCAGCCATTCGGGATGGGTGTGCTCGAGATAGAAGCCGGTGCCCATGACGATCTTCAGGCCGGACATGCGGCTGATGCGAGCGAGCTTTTCGGGGGCGCGGCCGATGCCGATATTGGTGGCATCGACGACGGTGTGGCCGCCCAGAGCGCGATAGCGCTGCAGCTCAGACAGCGCCAGGTCGGCGTCGTCGAGCGAGACGTTGTCGCGGTTGACGTATGGGTTCATGCGCAACTCGCCGATGATCTCGATGTTCACCGGCTGCTCGGCGATCGCCATGTCATCGGGATGGCAGGGGCATTTCCAACTGCGCGCGCCATCGAGCAAGATGTGCTCGTGCATCAGCGTAATGCCCATCTCCTCGACCGGAACCGGGCCGAGCACGGTCATCACATGGCCGGTTTCGACCCCGATTGGCAGCCGCCGCCTGGGCACCGCGTCATCGAACAGATCGCTCATCGGCTCAACGGCTCCGCACGGCGCCGCGAAACAGGCGGAAGTTCAGCCAGATGGCGATCAGGATGATCGTTCCAGTGACTATCGGCGTCAGGAAAGGCGACAGATGCGCCAGGATCAGGCCGTTGCCGATGACGGCCACGGTCAGCGCGCCGAGCACCGTGCCGATGATCGTTCCGCGGCCGCCGAACAGGCTGGTGCCGCCGAGCACGACGGCGGCAATGACTTCCAGCTCGAAACCCTGTCCGGCATTCGAAGATCCCGATCCGAGCCGGGCGGCAATGATGATCCCGGCAAGGGCGGCCGCGGTGGCGGAAATCACATAGACGAAGAGCGTCGTCTGCCGCGTGTTGACGCCGGCGCGCCGCACCGCCTCGGCGTTGGCGCCGATGCCGGTGACATAGCGGCCGAATGGCGTCTCGTTAAAGGCGAGATAGGCGATGGCCAGGATCGCCAGCGCGATCAGCGCCGGCACCGGCACGCCAAGGAACCAGGCGCGGCCCAGCACGGTGAAAGCGCTTCCTGGCTCGATCGGGATGGAATAGCCGCCGGTGATCAGCAGCGCCACGCCACGGATCACCGAAAGCCCGGCAAGCGTGACGATGAAGGACGGGATGCCCTCATAGGCAATGAAATAGCCCTGTACCGCCCCAAGCAGGGCACCGAGCGCCAACATGGCGAGGATAACGACTGGCCACGGCAGGCCAAACTGCAAAAGCGTCGCCGACAGCGTCGCCACCAGCGCCAGCACGGAGCCGACCGAAAGATCGATGCCGCCAGTGGTGATGACGAAAGTCATTGCCGCGGCGACGATCAGCAGCGGCGCCGACTGCCGCAGGATGTTCAACAGATTGGGCGATGTCAGAAACGCGTCGGTCGCAACCGAGAAGATGATGCAGACGACCAGAAAGAACAGCGCGATCGAGACGACGCTGCCATTGGCGAGCAGCGCATCGCGCCAGGTGCCCCTGCGTATTCGTGAGGGCTGGGCGGTGTGGATCGCGTCACTCATGCCGGCGCTCCACCGCGATAGCCATTGGTGGCGGAACGCGCACTGAACTTGCGGCCGACGATCAGATTGACCACGTCTTCGATATTGGTGTCGCCGATCAGCCGCTCGGCGACATTGCGCCCTTCATACATGACCTGGATGCGATCGCAGACGAGGAACAGATCCTGCAGCCGGTGGGTGATCAGAATGACGCTGACGCCCCGCGCACTGACCGCGCGGATCAGTTCGAGCACCGCCTCGACTTCGGCCACGGCAAGCGCTGCCGTCGGCTCGTCCATGATCAGCACCGCCGGCTCGAACGAGGCGGCGCGGCCGATCGCGATCGACTGGCGCTGCCCGCCGGAGAGGTTTTCGACCTTGAGCCGCGTGTCGGCAATGACGATGCCGAGCCGATCGAGCATCTGGCGCGTCTCGTCATGCATGCGCTTCTTGTCGAGAAAGGAAATGCCTGCGATGCGGCGGCGCGGCTCGCGGCCGAGAAACAGATTGCCGGCGACATCGACCGTATCGCAGAGCGACAGGTCCTGGTAGACCATCTCGACGCGCGCCGCACGTGCGTCCGCCGGCGAGCTGAAGATCACCGGCTTGCCGTCGATCTCGATGGTGCCGGCGTCGGGAACCACTGCCCCCGACAGCACCTTGCTCAATGTCGACTTGCCGGCGCCATTGTCGCCGACCAGCCCCAGCACCTCGCCCGGCTTCAGCGTCAGCGACACGTCATCGAGCGTCTGGATGGCGTTGTAGCGCTTTGAGATGCCGCTCATCCGCACCCGATAGGTCTGGCCACTGCTCATCTGGAATTCCACGCGATTGCAAGGGATCCGCGGCGCAGCCTCGGGCGGCGCCGCGGCTCGGTCGCCGACGCAGTTTACTTGAACATCGCGCGATATTGGTCGACATTCTTCTTGGTCACGATCGTCACCGGGATATTGATGATCGGGTCGATTTTCTCGCCCTTCTTGATCTTGCCCAGCGCTTCGACCGCGGCCTTGCCTTCGCCGGCCGGATCCTGCTGCACGACCGCCACCACCCAGCCGTCGTCGATGCCCTGAACGGCCTGCTTGGTCAGATCCCAGCCGAACACCTTGACTTCGCCGGTGCGGCCCTGGCTGGTCACAGCCGAAACGGCGCCGAGCAAGGCCGGTTCGCCGGTCGCATAGAGCGAGTTCATGTCCGGATTGGCGGTCATCAGGTTTTCCGAAGCGCTCAACGCGGTCTCCTGAACGTTCTGGCCGTCGACTGTGTCGAGGAAGGTGACGGCCTGGCCGCTTTCGGTGACCGCCTTCTTGAAGCCGTCGAGGCGCTGGTTCTGGATGAATGAATTGAGTGCGCCGACGATACCGATCTTGGCCTTGCCGGCCATATCGGTCTTCACATAGTCGGCGTAGAATTTGCCGATGTCCTCGCCGGCCTTGGTGTTGTCGACGCCGATGAACGAAATATTGTCGCCGTCGGGGATCTGCGCGTCGATGGCTATGACGGGAATGCCGGCCGCCTTGGCGGCGGTGATCGCAGGCTTGACGCCGTTGACGTCGATGGCGACCAGAATGATGCCGTCGACTTTCTGCGTGATGTAGTTCTCGATCGCGTCGTTCTGCGCGCTCGGCACATTGTTGGCGTTGAAAATGACCAGCTTGGCGCCAGCGGCGTCGGCTGCCTTTTGCGCGCCCTCGTTGATCTGGTTGAAGAACAGGGCCTGCTGGTTGATGTTGACGAGAGCGAACGTATCGGCAAGCGCCGATCCCATGGCTGCCGAGCCCATGGCAATGGCGGCGGCACAGCCGGCGAGAAGTTTGAACAGACGCATTTCGGTTCCCCTTGCTTGCGGACCAGACCTCGGCTGGTCCCGTTGGTGCGACAGGCACGAGGCAAGCATTCAAGAGACTTGAATATTTGTCAATCCAAATGAACGCAGAGCGTTGCTCAGAAAGTCGCCGGCGTGTTGACCCAGAAAATGCTAGCGCGTTCCTCACCGATGTTGCGGTAATGATGCGGCAGCTCCGACCTGAACACGAAGGCATCACCCGTGGCGAGAGCATGGCTCTTGCCGTCGACGATCAGTTCGACCCGCCCGGCGAGCACGTAGCCGACTTCCTCGCCGGCATGCTGGATCGGACCTTCGCTCGAGCCCTCTGCCTCGATGTGATGGATGTTGCATTGTAAGAGGTGGCCAGGCGAATACGGGATGATGCGTTCGAGCGAAATTCCCTCGCCACGCCGTAGCGCGTCGAGCGCGATCAAAGGCCTTGCGCCCGCCCGGAATACGATCGCCTCGTCGTCGTCGACTTGCTCGAACATCCAGCCGATGTTGGTGTCGAGAACCTCGACCAGACGGTGAAGCATGGGCAGGGACGGCGAAGCCTTGCCGTTCTCGATCTTGGACAGCAGGCTTTCCGAGCAATTCGCAGCCGCGGCCAGCGTCTTCAGCGTCATGCCGCGTGTCTGGCGGGCGAGGCGCAGCCGAGTTCCAAGTCTTGCGGCATTTACGGTGGCGTCCGTTTCTGATTCTGGCCGCCGTCGATCGATTTTGTTCATCTGTTCGCCAACCATTCAACGGTCAAGGGCAACTATCGCGCGAGCAAAAGACCTCGGCTGACGATTTGCAAGTGCTGATGCGTCAAATTCGAGACTGCAGCCGCAGCTACCTCATCCGGCGAATACCGCTCCCGCATGAACCGTGCTGATCCCGCGCCAGTTATCCCCTATCGCTTGGCTGTCCATCGTGGTCGAAATCGCCAGCCGCTACCGCGTTTGCGTCACGTGGCGAGTGGACTTGGAACGACAATGCGGGCAAGGCGGGCCACGCAGCCAATCTACACAACCACGGCCGCGCCGACACGATAAAATCTGGACTGTCACCGAATTGCGGAGCGCGCCCAGAAGTCACCCGCGGCAGCGCCCCATGGCGTTACGCCCAGGGCGCGCAGGCTCTCGATAGCCGCGACGTATCCAATGAAATCCCTGGGGCAGTCGCGCACCGCTTGAGCTTCGGCAATTTTGAAGAAAGTCCAACAGAATTAATGGACTAGCACCTTGCTTATGTAAGTTGCGGAAGCGACGCGCAGTTAATGCTTTAGAAGTATAGACACATCGACACGAGGTGCGAAGAAGCAACGCCAATACAGCTGGTTGGTTACAACATATTTATTTTCGCAGATATGGTATTGCCCGTCCGGGGATTCCTGTACACGGTCCCGTGGGATGGTGAAATTATGCGGCAAATAAGTGTACCCGCCGTCTACCCTGGACCGCACCGAAGACCGAGGTATGGCGCGGCAATCTGAACCGCCGCAGCACTTGAATTTGGTCTGTGGGTCAATCTTATCTTCGTACCAATCATGGGCATTAGCGGCTGTTGCGGCGGCGATACACATCGCCGTGAAGATGAGCCTTCGCATGGCATTCCTCAAGTATCTGGCAGGCGCTGCTCGTTGGGGTTTCCATGTATATTAGCGTTCCATTGAAAATACCATTGGCCTCCGACCGACTTAACGCAGCTCCAGCAAGCGACGCTCGCAACGGAAGACCGCATTGGGTCACGTCAGGACGACACTTGCGCCGACCAAAGGTCAGCTCTTGTCGCTCCGGGTTGGAAACCCGACCGTCTGCTCTGCGCCTGATGTCGGCCGTTAAAGTTAGTTGTGCCACCGCCTTACAGCGGACGTCACCGGCGACCGCGCTTGAGGGCGTAGTTGCGCCAGGAGCGGTCATTCGATGTTCTGCCGTTGAACGGCTTCATTCGCCAGTTTAGCGGAAATTGGGCGACAGCATGGTTGCCTGAACAGGGAAGTTCGAAACCCTCTTGGTCCGCGAATCCCGCTGATTGCACGCTGCGGTGCGATATTCTGCAAGATAGCCACCCAACCACCGCCGATAGCCGCATTGCTCTCGACAAGAGCACTCCTGCCGCAGACCACCTAGCTGGCAGACACTTGGCTGATCCCGGCATCGACCCAGGCACGCGTCTGCTCAAGCACTTCATCCGAGAGCGCGGGATCGTCGATCGCCCGGGCGAGGATTACTGCCCCCACCAGCGCTGCCCAGCTTCCGATCGCCGCGCGGCGTCTGTCTGCCGGATCCAACTCCGGGAGCGCCTTGCCGATACGGTCGATCTGCGATCGTAGGCCTTCCGTCATGGCCGAGCGTGCAGCCGGGGTCTGATGGCGGATGGCTGCGGCAAGGCCCGCCGTCGGGCAACCGCCGGCGCAGTTGTCGCGATGCCGGGGCGAAAGATAGGAACCTACATAAGCGCGAAGATCGCCCCCTCCGCCTGAGTCCGCGGCGAGGACGTGGGCAAGGGTCTGCGCGATCAGGTCGTCCTTCGAACTGAAATGACCATAGAAGCCGCCATGGGTGAGCCCGGCGGCCTTCATCACTTCCGCCACGCTGACCGCGTCGAACCCCTTCTCGCGAAACAGCCGGCTGGCCGCATCCAATATCCGGTGACGGTTCTCCGCCATCTGCTCTCGACTGACCTTCATTTCAAAATTCTCCGTCGGCCCCGTTGACATTTACATGATGCCCATCATATTTAGCCGCAATCATGATGATCGTCATGAATATAGGTTCCATCAGAGAAAAGAGCAATGCCATGACCACCATTCCATCAGTCCTCATAACCGGCGCCTCCACGGGCATCGGAGCTTCCTATGCCGAACGGTTCGCCCGCCGCGGACACGACCTCGTGCTGGTTGCCCGTGACGTGGCACGAATGGAGGCACTGGGAGCCCGGCTCCGTCAGGAAACTGGCGTTGCGATCGACATCGTCCAGGCTGATCTTACGCAGCCTGCCGAGCTTGCAACGATCGAGACGAGGCTGCGCGATGACGCCCGCATCGGGATTCTCGTCAACAATGCCGGAACAGCCATCGGCGGAAGCTTCATCGAGCAGAGTACCAATGACGTCGCCCGGCTCGTTGCGCTCAACACGACCGCGCTTCTGCGACTTGCCAGCGCCATCGCCCCGCGACTTGCGAAGGCGGGTGCAGGGGCGATCGTCAACATCGGTTCCGTGGTCGGGCTGGCACCGGAGTTCGGCATGACGGTCTACGGCGCAACCAAAGCCTTCGTGCTGTTTCTGTCGCAGGGGCTCAGCCTCGAGCTTGAGCCGAAGGGCGTCTACGTCCAAGCCGTGCTGCCCGCCACGACGCGAACCGAGATCTGGGGCCACGTCGGCGCCGACATCAACACGCTCTCCAACGTGATGGAGGTGGACGATCTGGTTGACGCGGCGCTGGTCGGCTTCGACCGCCGCGAACCGGTGACCATCCCGCCACTCCCCGATGCCGGTCAGTGGGACGCGCTTCAGGCCGCGCGCCAGGCCATGCTTCCGAACTATCGGAACGAACATCCCGCCGAGCGGTACCGCAAGGTCGCCTGAGCACCAACGAATCCATTTGATAACGACCTCGTCGCGGCGGGGATAAACAAGGTGACCTATGACCAACAAAGCACTTTTTGAGCCTTATTCTCTCGGCTCGCTGACGCTCTCCAATCGTATCGTCATGGCGCCCCTCACGCGCAATCGCGCTGGCCCGGGCTTCGTTCCGGGCGATCTTGCCGCCGAGTATTACGGCCAGCGGGCCTCCGCCGGCCTGCTGATCTCCGAGGCCACGCAGATCTCGCGGCAGGGACAAGGTTACCAGGACACGCCCGGCATCTATTCTCAGGCTCAGATCGACGGCTGGCGAAAGGTCACGACCGCGGTACACGCCAAGGACGCGCGGATTTTCCTGCAGCTCTGGCACGTCGGCCGCGTCTCGCACGTCGATCTGCAGGAGAACGGCGCCGCGCCCGTCGCGCCCTCGGCAATCCGGGCCGCGACCAAGACGTTCGTGAACAACGGCTTTGTCGAGGTTTCGGCGCCCCGCGCGCTGGCGCTCGACGAGCTTGCGGGGATCGTCAACGATTTCCGGCAAGCAGCCGCGAACGCCATTGAGGCCGGCTTCGATGGCGTCGAGATTCATGGCGCCAACGGCTATCTGCTGGACCAGTTCGCCAAGGACGGTGCCAATGTCCGCACGGATGCTTATGGCGGATCGGTCGAGAACCGCGCCCGGCTGATGCTGGAGGTTGCGACTGCGGTGGTCGAGGAGATCGGCGCAGAGCGCACCGGCATCCGGATTTCGCCCGTCTCGCCCGCCAACGGCGTCTCGAGCAGCGCCCCCCAGGCGCAGTTCGACTATATCGTCGATCAACTCGATGCTTTGGGCATCGTCTATATCCATGTCGTCGAGGGCGCCACGGGCGGATCGCGCGATGTCGCGCCGTTCGACTTCGGATCGCTCCGCCGGCGCTTCAACAATACCTATATCGCCAATAACGGCTATGACCTCGACCTCGCGGCGTCGCGGCTCGCCGAGGGCAAGGCGGATCTGTTCGCCTTCGGGCGCCCGTTCATCGCCAATCCCGACCTTGTGGAACGGCTGAAGACGCGCACGCCGCTGACGGAGTTCAACTCGGCGACGCTCTATGGCGGCGGCTCCGCTGGCTATACCGACTATCCCGCGATCGCCGCCTCAAGCCGCCCATGAGCTATCGGAGGGCGGCGCCTGCGAGGCAGCCATCCCACGTGACAGCAGGGCCTCAGGGCATCTCTCTGGCGCTCCGCTCGAACTGGTGTCCAAACCCAGGGATTCAGGAGGGCCATGGAGGGCTATAGCATAGACGTTAGCTCCTCTGGTCCGCCCAGGACCAGCCAGGCGAGATTCGTAGCACGTCGTACGTTCGCTTTACAGGCGCAAGCGGACCCATTCACCGTGATTTCGACTGTCGTGAATGGTGAAGGTTTTTCGATGCGGGCCGCGGCGTGACGGTGGCGGCTGGGCCTGTGTCGGCCCGCGTTGAAAAACCTCCCAAGGA
>NZ_JAMYVK010000080.1:0-17044 GCF_040323975.1 Mesorhizobium sp. M0019
TCATTCGCCAAGCGTCCACTTAATCTAAGCGGACACTAACGCCTCAAGGTACGCGTCAGTAGGCGGCCGTCGTCGTATGCATACCGCGAAATGCAAATATGCGCTAATGCGCGTTAGTGCGCGCGCGCCATCATCACAGTCAGCTGAGGAATGTTTGAGCCCAAGGCATCGTTGGAGGAGCTTAGAGGCTTGCTTTGCCTAATGTTGAAGGTTTAGCAGCGGCGTGGACGAGTTCCGCCCGCACCTGTGGGGGTAACACCCTAGCATGAGGCACGGTGACGCACTGAAGCTACCTCCGGGAGCCACGGTATCCTGCATGCAATGAAAAGCGGCGGCAGGTCATCAAAGGATGAATCGTGATGTCTTAGAGTAAATCAAGTTCGACAACGAGCAAGCACATGACGCTTAAGCCCTAAACGTGCGGTTGGCAGAACATCTGCTGAGGTTCGGTCCGGCACGACAGTGGATGTTTATTGCTCCCTTGGATACCTCCCTTCTGAGCTCGCATGCAGCCGAAATTCAACACTGGTCCATCGACTGCCGCTGCCTCCGCGCATAATGCGGGGCTCTAGTTTCCGAGCCTGAGTTCGGGAGCCATCAAGGCTTGAGATGAGCAGAGCCCGGCTCCGATGAGGCCTGGAAACCGTTCAAGACGGTTTTCGATTGGTGACGCATGAGAGTCGGATTTCCGCCTCGGTGCAATTCGATTAAGAATGAAAAAAATCGTCTTTTATATACAGCGCGATGATGATACCCATCACGCCCGTGCTCGTATCCGTCAAAGGACCCAGTAACACATACCAGGAGAACTCCATTGCCTTCTTCACAACCGGGATCGCCGACACTCGGCCCGAGCTTAATTTGGCGGAACTGGGTGAGCAATCAGGTTTGCAGGGTAAAGCATTTCGAGATGCCAAGCTCGGACGATGACGTCTGCAGTACGATAAAGGCAGCAGCCTTGAACAACCTGCGAATTCGCGTTGTTGGTACGGGGCACTCATATACGCCAATTGTCCCCACGGACGGCGTTCTGATCTCCGCGGAGCGCCTATCCGGGATCGAAAACATCGACCATGCCAACGGCCGGGTGACGCTTCGCGGCGGAACGCGGATTTGTGACGTCGGCTCTGAACTGCGCTCTGCAGGTTGGGCGTTGCCGAATCAAGGCGACATCGATCTGCAAACCATAAGCGGGGCCGTATCGACGGGTACGCATGGCAGTGGTGACAGTTTAAAATGCTTAGCGGGGCCGATAGTTGGAATGCGAATAGCTACTGGCGACGGATCAATCGTCAATATCGATGCTTCACAGGACGCGGATGCCCTCAACGCTGCAAAAGTCTCCATCGGAATGTTCGGCGTAGTACTTTCCGTCACGATGAAGCTTGTTCCCGCCTTTGATCTTCATGACAAAATATGGCGTGAGGATTTCGAAGAATGCATGGATCACCTGGATCAGCTATGCCAACAAAACCGGAGTCTCCGCGTTTTCTGGTGCCCGACCGAACACTCGGCCTCGTTATACAGCCTGCCCAACACGTTTGGCATGGGACGTACTCGCAGCAAATCCGATGTCTGCGAACTGAGGACGCTGAACGTCACGGCTCAATCGCCGGAGTCTGTCGAAGATCGGGTCGGCGAGAGGATAGGGCCGAGCTACCGGATATTTCCGGGTTCAATTCCGATGCCGAACCACAATGAATGCGAGTACGCGGTGGCTTACGGGGACGGTCCGTCGGTATTCCGCGAAATCCGCAAGTTGATAAAGACAAAGTACCCGTCGCAGATATTTCCGGTGGAGTATAGAACTGTAGCGGCTGACGACATTTGGCTGAGTCCATACTTTGAACGAAAGACTGCGATGATATCCGTGTCCGGCGCAGCAGGAGAAGATTACTGGGATTTCATTCGTGATTGCGAGACAATCTTTTCTTCCGCGAACGGTCGTCCGCACTGGGGCAAACTTCACAGTCTGGGGCGGCCGGAGATCGAAGGCTTGTACCCAAGGTACCGCGATTTTGTTTCCCAAAGGGCTCGCTTTGATCCGGACGGTCGTTTCCTGAACGACTACCTGCGCGAACGTTTCGGTTAAAAGCTTTTATCTATGGTAGCCTCTGCGGTTCGCTGCATAGCCGCCTGGAACTTGCTGCCATCTTTAACGATCATGTTGGCGAGGATGTCGATGATCAAATATTGTCCAGCGACCCGGGAGAACGCTCCTCGCATGATGGGGGTGTCCGTCGAGGATGCTGCCAGCACAGCGTCCGCCTTGGCAGCGATTGGACTGCGTATGTGACATGTGATTGCTATGGTGAACGCGCCAGCAGCCTTGGCTGCCATGAGTGAGTTGATGGTATCCTTGCTTGAGCCAGATTCCGAAATTGCCAGCGCCACGTGCTTGGGTCCGAGATTCACCGCGCTCATGACGGCGAGATGCGGGTCGTCCAGCACGCGCGACATCAGTCCAGATCTAATAAACAAGTAATGCGCATATCGGGCTACGTTCGCAGAGCCGCCCAAACCGTAGAGATCGATACTTTTCGCTCGTATGATATGTTTTACCGCCAATTCAAGGGCGGCCTGGTTCAACAGGTCCTTTGTCTGATTGAGTGCCGTGACGGCCATAGACAGCGTATCGTCGATGATGTCGCCGGACGGGCTGGCATGTCTGATTGTCTGGTTAGTTGACAGTTCGATTCCCAATGCCAGTTTGAAACGCTGAAAGCTCGAAAATTTGATGTCTCTGCAGAACCGCAAAACGCTCGCTTCGCTCGATCCAGATCCGTCAGCGACCTCCGTGATGGTCTGGTGCACGACCTTCGCGGGATCCTTGAGGACGTACTCACTGATGCGAAGGAGTGCCGGACTGAGGCTCGGCTGAGACGATCGCAATCGCGCTAAAATGTTTTCCTGCATTAAAAAACGAATCCCGTGCATCACGAGGGTCCAGGTCCGCTGGCTATAGGAAATTTTCAGCAGAAAGCCAAGCAGTGAACAGCCTCTCGTAAGGGAACCGCTACCGTCCGCTTACCTTTTCCGGACTGCCGACCGACCCCAATCACCGGACGTCGTTATGATGAAAAAAATCATCTTTTATCAGAGTTGAGATAGTGATATTCTCCGCCACCAAACTGGAAACGCGGTTGATGCACGCGACTACGAACAGAGATGAAGAGATGTGTTCTATCTCGATCGGTGTCGATATCGGTGGCACCAAAACGCATTTGAGGGGGTGCTCGGACCAGGGTACGGCCCGCGACCTGATCGTGCCAACCAGTGAGTGGCGCTCTGGTGCCTGTGACCACAATATCCCTGGACTCATCGCGCTAGTCCGCCGGTTTGCTGCTGACGCCACGCCCAACAGCATCGCGATTGGCTCTCATGGATGCGATGACGATGCCGAGTGCGGCCTGCTTCAGCAGCAACTGTCGAATCATTTCGCCTGTCCCTTAAAGGTCGTCAATGATGCGGAGCTTTTGCCCGTCACCATGGGATTTTCCAGCGGAATAGGTGTCGTCGCGGGCACTGGCTCGATCGCAGTCGCTCGCGACGATAGCGGCAAAATGCATGTCGCAGGCGGCTGGGGATGGGCAATCGGAGACGAAGGGAGCGCACCTGGTTTGATGCGGGAAGCGGGCCGTGCGGTGCGGTTACATATTGATTTGGGGGGCGCCAGGACGGAGCCCCTTGTAGAGGCACTTTGTGAAACCTTTGGGCTGACCAGCCCCACAAACATCGGCACTTCAATCGCGCAGGAAGGCAGCGCGTCCGCTCTGGGCCGCCACGCACCCGTAGTCTTCAAGGCAGCCAATGCCGGTTCGCTGTTGGCCAAACGCGTCATCAACGAGGGTGCCTCTGCCTTGGCTCAGCTGGTCCACCATCTGATGTTAGGCGGCGTGCACGACAAACTTGTTGTGGTGGGCGGTGGGGTCATTCTTGCTCAACCGCTTTTAGCCGACGCATTTTCTCACGAAATTGCCAGCCGCTTCGGGGCCACAGTAGCCGTCACTTTCCTTAACAGGCCGCCGGTCTTGGGAGCCTGCCTCATGGCGCAGCAACTTCGCACGGGTGGGGCCAGCACTGAAGGTCCAATCATGCCTCAACACAAGGATGTTCAATGACTTACAGATCGGCGATTGCCCGTCAGCCTGATCAGTTTCGCCATGCGTTGGAAGTTGTCCGACCGCAGCTTCGGAAACTTGATCTTTCCCAATTCAAAAACGGAACTTTGGTCGTTACAGGGATAGGCGCGAGTTACGAAGCTGCGGCGGTGGTGACCGGCGAACTTCAGCGTCGCGGTAGGCGGGCAAATACCTGGCGCGCTGTCGATCTCGTTGAGCCGGGAGATCCTGGCGATTCCATTATCGTGCTTTCTGTCGGAGGAAGGAGCGTCGAGCCCATTGCTGCGCTTAACGTGCACAGTCAGTTGCCGTCGCTTGCAATCACGAATGAAGGCAATGACCCGCTATCGCGCGCCGCTTCAACGGCAATTCGGTATGAGTCCGGGCTGGATTCGCTGCCATCAAGTACCGGCTTCACAGGGTCGCTTTTGGCAGGCGGGCTGCTGGTTGATGCTCTTGGCGGTGGAGAGAGCTTTTATTGGAACGACATTCCCCACATCGCAAGCGAGGTCCTGAAGACCTCGGCGAAGAAAATGGCTCGTGCTGGCGAAATTTTCCGTGACCAGCGAGCCATCGACTGCGTTGGCGCAATATCCGCCTTTGGTACAGCGGGCGAAGCTTGTTTGCTTATTCGTGAGGCTGTCAGGGTTCCGGCAGGCGCCAGCGACACGCTGCACTACTTGCATGGTCCGATGGAATCTATGGATCAGGCGACTGGGATATTGATATTCGGCGATGGTCGCGAAGTGCGGTTGGCGCAGGAGTTAGCCGAAATCGGCTGTGCAGTTCTTCTAGTAACCGCGAGCGAATTGCCTCACGACCACAAAACCCTGACAGTTGTGAAAGTGCCTCCACTGCAGAACCGTGTTGCCCGGGCCATCGTAGACATTCTGCCCGCCCAGCTGCTGGCGGCCGAGCTGTCCGACGCGGCCGGACTTACGGATGTCCCGTTCCGTTATAGCCAAACGGACACAAAGGTTGCGATGGACGAAACGGAAACGCAGATCTGAGCTCGCACGTCCGGACATAACAACGTTCCGGACCTCCTTCCTAGCCGGACTTTTGACGCACTCGGTCCCATTCAGCTCGCCAATGCCAGCCAGGCCAGGCTTTCAACATGGGCATAGACATCAAGGAGGAACGGACCCATGGCATATTCCCGGCTTAATGTGTCCTGGGCGCTGGTTACCCCCGCGATCGGGTTCCTATGCCTTGCGACGTTCGTCCCGATTGCGGCTGTCGTTGCGCTCTCATTCGTGGATTTCAACATCGCCTTCCCCGGAAAGACGACCTTCATCGGCATTTACAATTACACACGCTTCTTGTCCGACGGCCGATTTATCAACGCTGCTTTCGTGACTTTTGCCCTAGTCGTTATGCCCGTCGCGCTTCAACTCCTGTGTGGGTTGGCGCTGGCATTAGCTTTGAAGGAGAAGCTCATCGGTACACGGTGGATGCGAGCAGCTTCCCTGCTTCCCTCCGTAGTACCGCCAGCGGTAGGCGGAATTGTGTGGAAATTGTTTGTCATTCCTGGTGTGGGCGGCCTGTCTTATTTCGCAAGCTTCTTCGGACACAATTTCGACGCCGACTTGCTGGGAGGCAAGGCCTCAGCGCTTGCTACCGTGATCATCGTGTCGGTTTGGTTTGGGGTTCCTATAGTTGCTTTGCTGCTTCTTTCCTCCCTGGATTCAATCCCCGACGAGATTTATGAGGCGGCCAGCCTCGACGGTGCAAGCTGGGCTCAGGCCCAACGGCATATCTCCATACCGCTTGTCTTACCTGCAATGGGAGCCGTTGCAGTATTTCAAGCCTTGGAGGTCCTCGGCATTTTCCCGGTGATTTTCGTGCTGACTGGAGGCGGGCCTGCAGGGGCGACGGAGCCCCTTAACTTCTACGCTTTCCTGACCGCATTTACATATCTTGACCTCGATTATGCCGCCTCAATTCTCGTGGCGTTCACAGCCACAATCGTCGGGGCTTGCTTTTGGTTTGTTCGCCGAATCTCGGCTGGCCGAGTCGGGGGCTGATCATGCATCGAGACCTTGGACGATACATCTACGGATATGTCATCTGTGCTGCATTCGCGCTATTCCTATTCTCTCCAATCCTGTGGACACTTTCGACATCTCTCAAAGAGCCGACAGAGATGTTTCAATGGCCGCCGGTGATCGTGGGAGAGCCGTCCATTCAGCACTATACCGCGATAATCGCCGACAAGGACTTTTCTTCGGCGCTCATCAATTCAATTGTGGTCTCATGCAGCACCATTGTAGTGACCATGGCGCTTTCGGTCCCGGCGGCATTTGGCATCTCCCATCTGCAGAAGACTTCCATGCGCAGGCTGTTGACGTTGGTATTGGCGCTCCGGGCTGCGCCAGCGATGATTTACATCATCCCCTATTTTCTCTTTTTCCGCCAAGTAGATTTGGTCGACACGAAGATTGCGCTGATCATCGTCAACACCACGTTCGCTATCCCGCTCGCGATTTGGTATTTATCGGCGTTTTTTGACCAAGTTCCTCGTGAAATCGAAGAGGCCGCTACCATAGATGGCGCGTCAACGCTGCAGGTGATGACACTTATCTCGATACCTATTTCCAGGTCCGGCATCTTAGCAACGGCTATATTAGTCTTTATTGGTTCTTGGAACGAGTTTCTTTTCGCGCTGACGCTAACACGCGATAACGCAAAAACTGCAGCCGTCGCAATTCTGAATTTCATGCCGTTTGAGGGAACTGATTGGGGCAAAGCGGCAGCCGCCTGCGTGCTTATGCTGGTTCCGATCGTGGTTTTCGTGCCGTTCGTAAAGAAGTACGTCGCCGGCTCAACAACGACCGGTTCCGTGAAAGGGTGAAACGTTAGCTCAAGGAGAGAAGCAATGAGGTACATCGGAATTCTTGCTGTCGCATTAGGTGTTGCCATTGGCGGGGGAGCATCGGCTCAGCAGCGGTACGACGGCGTAAAGATAAAGATCCTATCGACAAACTCAGCATACGATCTTGAGCTCAAAAAATTTGCGCACGAGTTCACAGAGAAGACCGGCGCTGAAGTGCAGTTCGATCTCTTCGGTTATGCGCCGACCGTTCAGAAGGTGTCGGTCGAGCTCTTGACACGTTCAAACAGCTACGACGTGGTCTACTTAGGGAGCGAGGAGTTCGGGCGATACGCATCTGGCGATATCCTGGAGCCGCTCGACAACTACATCGACATGAAGAGTGCCGATGTACAGGATTTCATCGCTCCCGTGCTTCGCCTGTACAATAAGGACGGCAAACAACTGGCATTGCCGCATTTCGCGGCGACGCAGCTCCTTTACTATCGTCCCGACTTATTGGAGAAGGCCGGTATCAAACAGCCACCACAAACGTGGGAGGAATTCCGCGATGACTGCGAGCTGTTGAAAAAGGCTGATATTCAGTGCACCGCATTAAGAGGGCAACCCGACACCGGTGAGAATATCTGGTTTTGGGGCCAGGTCCTGTATGCTTTCGGCGGCAAATATTTCGCGCACGAACCGGCGGATCTGACGCCCACGGTCAATACACCCGCCGCTGTGGAGGCGCTGAAATGGTACACAGACGTGATGACCGGGTTCACCGTGCCTGGCAGCACCTCAGCAACGTTTGACGACGTCGTCATTGCGATGCAGCAGGGCCGCATTGCAATGACGGTGGAAGGCGCTCCTACTGCCGGCCGCATTCTCGACCCCAAGCTGTCGAAAGTCGTAGGTAAGCTTGGATTCGCTTTGCCGCCCGGCGGAGTAAGTGGGAGGTTCCCGCCATTTGCGGGACAGGCCTATGTCATCCCGGCGGCATCAGAAAACAAGGCAGCCGCAGCCGCATTCCTTCAGTGGGCGACAAGTAAAGATGTGATGAAACGCATTTCACTCGATAGCACCTTTGTCGCGATCACGAGATCGTCCCTGTGGAACGATCCGGAGATACTTGCCAAGCACGACTACAATTATGGCCACGGGTCGTTCGCGGCAACATATGCTGAAACTCTTCGGGTCGCGCCGGAGTGGTATTATCCTCGAATCCCTGAATTCAAGGAGATCGGCGACCGCCTCGGTCGAGCCCTGCAGGAGGCGGTTGTTGGCAGCAAAAGTGCCCAGGCCGCCTTGGATGATGCTCAGACTGAGGCCGTGGATATCTTAAAACGGGCTGGATATTTGAAGTAGTCTTCACGCACCCGGCCACCGGCGCGATTGACGCGCCGGTGGCGAACGAATTAGACCTCTATTGCGTTTGAGGATCAGAGTTGGGCAACTTTAATATTGTCTGGATTTGCAGTGATCAACAACGTTGGGACACGCTGCGGTGTCTCGGGTTCAAGGGCACGCAAACTCCCAATATCGACCGTCTGGCCGCGAGGGGTACAGCATTCGCTCGTGCGTATTGTCAAAGCCCGATCTGCACGCCGAGCCGAACGAGCTTTCTGACGGGGTTGTATCCGATCGCACACCAAGTGCATCAAAACGGCGCCGGCACGTTTCCTTCGCATCTCGTTTTGCTCCCAAAACTGATGGCGAATGCCGGATACTACCCGGGGCACATAGGGAAGCTGCACCTATCTGCCACTCGTGGCATGATAGAAAAGCGCCCCGACGATGGATTTGCCGAGTTCTACTGGAGCCCTGAGCCATTTCCGGAGTGGTCAGGCAACCATGACTATCATGCGTGGATGTGGTCAAAAGGGGTCGATCCCGTAGCCTACTTCAAACCGTATCTTGACCAACATTATGGCCCGGGACCGGCCGCAGAATATCGGCAGGCGCGTTGGGCAGGCGATCGGGCAGAGCGTTTCATCAAGATGCATTCTGGTCGTAATTGGTATTTAGGCATTAATATCGACGCACCTCATCCGCCTCTCAATCCCCCGCCTGACTACCTCAGGCGTTTCAACCCAAGTGATATGCCTGATCCTGTCTTCAGGCCGATCGATCTCGAGCATCAGAAGAAATTTGAACGAGTCGATCAGCAGGCAAAATTCGCGGTGGATCCGTGGCAGGCCGCAGCAGCCGTCGGTCAGGCGCACAATGACGAGATCGCCGGGCCTACGCATGAAGCGCCACCCACGAACTTCGACATTTGGGAGATGAGAGCGGCATATCATGCAGAGGTGGCTCAAGTCGACGATCTAGTCGGCCGGGTACTGGACGCTTTGACGGAAACCGGCCAGCTGGATCGCACCATCATTGTCTTCATGAGCGATCATGGTGACATGATGGGTGACCACGGCCTGCTCTACAAAGGCTGCCGTTTCTATGAGGGTCTGGTGCATGTCCCGCTTATGATTTCCGTGCCCGGCAGCTCAGCCCAAGGATCGGTGTCGAATGCACTCGTCGAGCTGGTTGATATTGCACCCACATTGCTCTCGTTGTCGGGTCTTGAGATCCCCAGCGCTATGCAGGGGCTGTCACTCGACCAGATGCTGCTTGGCAACACCTCATTGGAATACCACAAGCCGTACGTGGTCAGCGAGTATCACAATTCTCTCCGATTCCACGGGAGCCGGGGGTCACGCGCATCAATGTACTATGATGGACGCTATAAGCTAAATGTATATCATGATGTTGGAATAGGAGAGTTGTTCGATCATAAAGAAGACCCCAATGAGCACTATGATCTCTGGGATAGCGCCCATCAGAGGGGCTTGAAATGCGACCTTTTAGGGCGCAGCTTTTCCGCTATGATGCTCAGAAGTGGATCCGGCCCGAACAGAATTGAGGACTACTAGTCTTCCCAGTCGGGCGAGCACTGGCTAGTCCTGTTCTCCCAATCTCGAAGTCGGCCCCTGGTCGCGCGCGCTTCGGAAGCCAATCGTCGGACGGGTCGATGGCATCTGGCTCTCTTTTCTGCGGCTTCATAAGGTATGGGTATCATGACGATGAGCATTAACTCACCCGCCGCGACAGCGGCAGAGCGCGAGAGCATCTTATCTGGCTTGCAGGAAGACATCGATCATCTGCCGAATGCGCTCGCTCGGATCGCCAAATACATCCTGGAAAATCCTGAGAAAGTGTTGCACCACTCGGTCGGGGAACTAGGCGAATTCGCGGGTAGTGGGGAAGCCAGCATTTTGAGGCTTTGCCGCCAGATCGGCTTTTCCGGCTTTCGCGATTTCAAGCTGGCGCTGGCGGCAGAGATTGGCCGCCCCAGGCCTCCATCCACCGCCGCGCAGCAGCCCAACGCCGCCCTGCAAACCTTGCACGACACGATGGCTCGGAATCTAGGGATCGCACACAGCAATGCCGATCTCGAGGCCCTCGAGAAGCTCGCAGAAGTGATTGCGGCGAGCAGAAGGATAGATCTTTACGGAGCAGGAATGTCGGGCGTGACGGGAGAACTGCTCGCCTATCGGCTCTTGCGAGTTGGGCTTACGGCGCTGGCGTTCAGAAACTCCAACATGGCTCACGAAGTCGCCAACGGACTCAGTCCCGGATGCGTGGCGATCGGCCTTTCGATATCCGGCCTCACCGTTGATACGGTTCAGTTCCTCAAGGGCGCCCGCTCCGCAGGGGCACTGACCGTCGCCATCACCAACCGCGCCCGTAGCCCGCTCGGCAAGTCGGCGGACTTCATCTTGCAGGCCTCCGGCCTTGACGACCATCCGATCGGCGGCACGCTGACCCCGATGATCGGCAAGATCTTCGTGATCGAAAGCCTGATGCTGGCACTGGGAAAGGCGATGGAGAAATCGGTTGCGAAATGAAATTAAACTCCGTATTGTCATGAAAATGAAATAAAGCTCCATTAAGCCCTGTCGCTAACCGAAAGGGAACTCGGAATGGCTGCGTTGGATCTCCACATTGACAATGTCGGCAAGCGGTATGGCGCGACTGATGTGCTTCGCGGCGTCTGTCTAAGGATTGCTGCCGGGGAATTTGTGACACTGCTTGGGCCCTCCGGCTGCGGCAAGTCCACGCTTCTTCGCATAATAGCAGGGCTGGAGCGGGCGGATCAGGGCCACGTGCGTGCAGGGGGCAAGGCGCTGGATACCGTGGCGCCGAAGGACCGCGACCTGGCCTTCGTGTTCCAGAGCTACGCCCTTTATCCGCATCTAAGTGTGTACGACAACATCGCAGCCCCGCTGGTCATGCGCGAGCTGACCAGCTTGGAACGGCTTCCGGTGATTGGCGGCCTGCTGCCAGGGGCCGGCCAACGCAATCGCTCGATCGAGGAGCGGGTCCGTCAAACATCGGCGCTGCTCAAGCTCGATGCGCTGCTCGACCGCCGGCCGGCGGAGCTTTCGGGTGGACAGCGCCAGCGCGTGGCTTTGGGACGCGCTATGGTGCGCAAGCCGAAGATCTTCCTGATGGATGAACCCTTGGCAAATCTGGACGCAGCGTTGCGCATTCATACGCGTGGCGAAATCGCGCGGCTCCACAAGGAAATGCAAACGACGACTATCTTCGTTACCCATGACCAGGCCGAGGCGGCCGCACTTTCCGACCGTGTCGCCGTCGTTTTTGGCGGCGAGCTGCGCCAAGTTGCAGCCCCTGCCGATCTTTATCGCGAACCCGTCGATCTCGATGTTGCCCGGTTCCTGGCCCAGCCATTCCTGAACGAGGTCGAGGTGGCCGCCCCTGTCGGCGGCGCGCTCATCATCGACAGCAGTAGGATCATCATTCGCGATGCGCTCGGATCCGGACAGGCCGGAACGCTGGCCTTTCGGCCGGAGCATGCATCCCTCGTCGACAGGGACCGACCGGGCGCCCTGCCGGTTTGCGTCACGCGCATCGAGCATGCAGGGATGGACGCTCACGTCTTTGTCCATGCCGGGGCAGGCGCTGAGTTCGTCGCCCGGATTTCGGCCGAGCGAGCACAATCACTGCGTGGCGGCGACAACTTGGGACTGACCATCGACTCGGAAAAGGCATGGTTCTTTCCTTGGGACGGCTCGCGCCAGAGTCGCGGTCACAGCAGGGTAGCCTGATATGGCCGTGGTCGACGACAATCCGATCGGTCGCTTGGCTCAGAACATTTCAGGCGGCTACCGCCCTGCTCGCGCCCAGGCACAAGCCGGAATGATCCTGGCCACACCCGCGACGCTGCTGCTTGCCGCTCTTGTCATCGGGCCCACCGTTCTAGTTTTCTTTCTGTCTTTTACAGATGCTTCGCTTGGTTTGGCCGGTGTCCGGTTCATCGGGCTTGCGAACTATACGCGCATGCTGACGGACCCAGGCTTTGCTCAGAGCCTGCGCAACACCGCGCTCTATGTGGTTGTGGTCGTGCCGACATCAATCGGGTGGGGCCTGCTGGTTGCTCTCTTGATCGCGCGGTCACGATTTGCCATCGTCTATCGCACCGCCTACTTCCTACCGGTGGCCGCGACCCTGGTCGCTCTCGCAACCGCGTGGGAAGCGATCCTGCATCCAAGTCTCGGCTTCGCCAACTCATTGCTGCAGCTTTTGGGCGCATCGCCGGTCAGCTTCCTGTCCGATCCCTCGACGGCCATGTATGCGCTCTCGGCGATCGGCGTCTGGCAGCTGGTCGGCTTCAACATGATACTTTTCGTGGCCGGTCTTTCAACCATTCCGGAGGAGCTCTACGAAGCCGCGGCGATCGACGGAGCGGACACGGGGCTGAAGCGCTTCCTGCTGGTGACTTGGCCGATGCTGGCGCCGGTGACGCTGTTCGTCACCGTAATGACAATCATCCGCGCCTTTTCGGTCTTCGAAACGGTTGCAGTCCTCACACAGGGCGGCCCGATGAAGTCCACCTCCGTCATTCTCTACACATTCTATGAAGAGGGCTTCCGCTTTTTCCGGGTGGGGTATGCGTCAGCGATCTCCGTGTCTTTCTTCGTCTTCGTGACTTTCCTGTCGCTCGTCCAGATGCACGTCTCCGAGCGCCGGGCGCGCTGGAAAGCAAGTGGAGGTCGATGATGATGATCCTGGCGCAATCTTCCGCATCCCGCATTGCCTTGCATGCCGTGCTTGTGACCGGCGCGATCATAATGGTCTTCCCTTTTGTGTGGATGATCCTTGCCTCTATGACTCCACAGAGCGAGATTTTCGACGGCAGCCTGCTGCCAACCCCGACCCTTAACGGCGCGATTGACAATTACAGCACCGCGCTTTCGGCAATTCCGCTTCTTCGGTTCATGGGAAATGGCTTTGTCGTGTGCCTGACAATTCTTGTGTTGCAGGTCGCGATCGCCATCCCGTGTGGCTATGCGATGGCCAAGCTATCCTTCCCCGGCCGCCCAATTCTGCTTGCGGCCGTCCTTCTCGGTCTTCTGGTGCCGGTGCAGATACCAACGATCCCGATCTACATAGCGCTGGCGAAATCCGGGCTGCTCGACAGCTATGCCGCGCTGGTTCTGCCCTGGATCATTTCGGTATTTGCCATCTTCCTGTTCCGGCAGTTCTTCGTGACTTTTCCCGACGAGGTGCTCGACGCGGCGCGGCTGGACGGTTTCAGCGAGCTCTCGATCGCCCGGCGGATCATGCTGCCTGCAGCATGGCCGGCCGTCGCTTCCTTCTCGATCTTCTCTGTCGTGGCCCATTGGAACGATCTCTATTGGCCACTGGTGGTGATCACCACTCCCGACATGATGACGCCTTCCCTTGGAATTGCCTATTTCCGGCAGGCGGGCGAAGGCGCCGGAAATGTCGGTGCGCTTATGGCCGGGGGCGTTCTCGTGACCGCGCCCTTAGTCGCTCTTTTCCTTCTCATGCAGAAACACTTCATCCGGGGCCTGGTGCTTGGCCGACACTAGCTCCGTTTCCAAACCTCATCTCGAACCTCAGGAGAGCAATGTGAAAACCCTTGCAATGATCCTCGCCGCCGGCATCACTGCCGCGCTGGCAGCCATGCCGGCGCAAGCCGACACAAAACTCGATGTCTATTACGCCTGGCCCGAACACGAAGTAATCCATAAGCCGATTGCCGATCGCTTCATGAAGGACCACCCGGACATCAAGATCAACTTCCGCGTCGCCGCGCCGAGTTATGATGAGGCTGTCCAAACGTTGATCCGCCAGAGCATGGCGGGCGAGTTGCCGGACGTCCACTACGTCGGCTTCAATGTGTTGCGTCCGCTCGTGGCGCGTGGGCTCGTGAAGCCCATCGACGATCTCGCTGCCGCGGATCACCTAGCCGAGAAAGGCTACACGGATCAGGTCCTTTCTCTCGCAACAATCGACGGCCATCTCTACGGTCTTCCGTTCGCCATGTCGACGCCGGTTGTTTACTACAATGCCGATCTCGTGAAGAAGGCGGGTGGCGATCCTGACAAGATCCCAGGCGACTGGGATAGCTTCGTCGAACTTGCCGGCAAAATTGGAGCGCTCGGCAATGGAACGTCCGGCATGTATTACCAACTTGGCTCGGACGACTGGACCACGCAGAACCTGGTGCGCAGCTTCGGCGGACGGATGATGAACGACAAGCAAAGCGACATCGCTTTTGACGGTCCTGCCGGCCAGGCCGCAGTCAAGCTGTTCAAGAGATTCCATACCGCTGGTGCTCAGCCGACGATCGACTCGCGCGCTGCCCAGCAGCTCTTCACTTCCGGCAAACTTGGTTTCTTATTCGCCTCTGCCGGCAGTGTGAGTGGCTTTGAAGCTGATGTTGGAGACCGGTTCAAGCTCCGCACCGCCAAGCAGCCGCTAGGCGTTGAAGATGCGACGATGCCGACGGGCGGCATGGTCGCAGTAATCCTCACCGACGATCCCGCCAAGCGCGCCGCCGCCTGGGAGTACGTCAAGTTCGCGACTGGTCCTGAAGGCCAGAGCATTGTCGTACCTAATACCGGATATATGCCGACGAACACGCTTACCCTCGACAAGGATCATCTCGGCGCGTTCTACGACAAGCATCCGAATTGGTACACCAGCGTGCTCCAGACGCCCCGCGCCCGCCCGTGGTTCTCTTGGCCCGGTGACAACGGTGTTCAGATCGGCGAGGTCCTACGCGACGAAATGACGGCCATCGCGCTTGGATCCAAGGAACCGGAGGCCGCCCTCGCAGACATGGCGTCCCAGGTTCGCGCACTCCTGCCGAAAACCAACTGATCGTCTCGTCCGGGACGCTGCACGCCGTGCGGCGTCTCTCCCTTTTTCGCGGATTTACCAATGAAACTGATCCACTTGACTGATCTCCACCTTGTGCCGGCCGGCGCTATGCTCTTTGGCTTCGATCCGGCCGAGCGAATGCGCAAGACCATCGAGCGCATCAACCGCGATCACGCCGATGCCGAGCTTTGCGTGCTGACCGGCGACCTCACCGACGAGGGAGACTTCGCTTCCTACGAACTGTTACGCGAATTGCTTCAGGAGATGCGCGTGCCCATCCGGCTTCTGCTCGGCAACCACGACAGTCGTCAAAACTTCTTACGCGCTTTCCCCGGCGAGCCGCGCGATAGGAACGGTTTTGTCCAGTCAGTCCATGACACCTCGGTCGGGCGCCTCATCTTCCTCGACACCCTGGTGGAGGGTCTTGGGCATGGCGCGCTGAACGAGGGACGACTGGAATGGCTGTTAGAGCGGCTCACCGAGAGGCCGCAGGCGCCGGCGTACCTCTTCGCCCATCATCCGCTACAGCCGATCGGCCTGCCGCACTTTGAGCCTTGGAATACGGAGAACTGGCGCCAGACTATGCGGGCGATGGTGGGGGCCGGCAATGTGCGGCACGTCTTCCATGGTCATGTGCACGTCGATGTCAGCGGCACCTGGAGCGGCATTCCGTTCAGCGCAAGCCGTGGGGTTGCACATCAGATCATACCACACTTAGCGCGCAGGGATGCGGATTTTGTCGAGGACGCCCCGGCTTTCGACGTCGCACTGATCGACGATGATAGCGTCCTTGTCCACCGTTTCGAAGTCAACGACCGACATGTGGTTGAGGTCTCCGTTGCGGGCCCGGTTCCGAAGGACGTGCAATGAAACAACAGAACCCTTATGAACTGGTCATCTTCGATTGCGACGGCGTTCTGATCGACAGCGAGACGCTGGCAAGTCGCATTGATGCCGAGGAACTTACCCGCATCGGCTATCCCACGTCGTATTCTGATGTGGTTCTGCGCTTTACCGGCCTGTCCTCAGCCACCATGCGGAAGATGATCGAAGAAGACTGGGGCCGCCCTCTCCCCAGCGACTTCGACACCATCGTGCAATCCCGGATCAAGGAAAGCTACCGGACGGAACTGCAAGCCATCAGTGGTATTGACCGGCTCCTGCATCAGTTGTCGTTACCTCGCTGCGTCGCCTCAAGCAGCGGCCCCGACAAGCTGCGACTGGGGCTTGAACTGACGGAGCTTTGGCCGCACTTCCATCCGTACGTGTTCAGCTCCGTCATGGTAAAGGCGGGCAAGCCTGCACCGGACCTGTTCCTGTTCGCTGCGGCTCAAATGGACACTGAGCCGGCGCGCTGCGTCGTGGTGGAGGACAGCATTGCCGGCGTCGGAGCCGGTGTGGCCGCTGGGATGACGGTGATCGGTTTCACGGCGGGCGGCCACTGTTTCGAGGACCACGGTCAACGATTGCTCTCAGCCGGCGCTGCTGTCGTCGCGCGATCAGCTGAAGAACTTGGCGTATTGCTGATGACGAGCGAGGTTCAGCCGCGTTCAAAGATCGCAGAAGGGACCCGGTAGTAGCATGTGCTGCAACGCCTTCGTGGCTAGGGAACACACTCGGCCTCCACGAACGTCCACCTTTCGACGCTCATTGCACCCCGGAACGGCTAATAAGCGCGACAGGATGAGGCTGGACCATATCTATTATTCCCGAGCAATGTTTTTGACGCGCCATGTGAGCATCGCGGCAACGCAGATCTGAAGGTTAGCGTAGGGGAGGGGAGGAAATATCCAGATCCCCGTTCGCCACCGCCGAAGCCACCCTCTCATCCAGCGAGCGCAACTGTTCCACGAACAGACACAGGATCGGACGGGCGGCCTCTGGGATGGCGGAGCCATGA
>NZ_JAMYVK010000081.1:0-16642 GCF_040323975.1 Mesorhizobium sp. M0019
GGCATCCCGAACCCCCTCGCGCAAAAGCGCAAAACTGTTCGCGATGTCCTCGCACATCTGTTCGCGATGTCCCCAGTCCAAACAAAGGGGAGAAGGGGTCACCAGCGTTGGAGTCCCCATGACAACCTTCCTCTTCGACGGCCCCGACACCGCCCCAATCACCATCTTGCTCGCCCATGGCGCAGGCGCTCCTATGGACTCCCCCTCGCTGACAGCCACGGCAAAAGCGCTGGCCGAGGCCGGCTTCCGCGTTGCGCGCTTTGAATTCCACTACATGGCGGCTCGCCGCTACGGCCACCGCAAGCCGCCGCCGCGCGCCGAGACGGTTAACCCGGAATACGTCAAGGCGATCGCCGACCTCCGGGCGAAGGGCGTGAAGGGTCCGCTCATCATCGGCGGCAAGTCGATGGGCGGACGCGTCGCTTCGATGATCGCCGACGAGATGTTTTCGAAGGGCGAGATCTCGGGCCTGCTTTGCCTTGGCTATCCCTTCCATCCGCCGGGCAAACCGACGCAGCTTCGGACAAAACACCTGGCCGATCTCAAGACGCCGACAGTGATCTTCCAAGGCACGCGCGACGAGTTCGGGACCAAAGACGAGGTCGCGACCTATGCTCTGTCCGACGCAATCGAGATTTTCTGGCTGGAAGACGGCGACCATGATCTGAAGCCGCGCAAAAACATCTCCGGCTTCTCCACCGCCGATCATCTGAAGACGCTCGCTGATGCGGTGAAGGCGTGGACCGAACGCATCGTGCGCTGAAGCAGGCCGATGAAGATCGCCACCTTCAACGTCAACAACATCAACAGCCGGCTGCCGAACCTGCTCGCATGGCTGGCCGCCGCCAAACCCGACATCGCCTGCCTGCAGGAGCTCAAGACCAGGCAGACGCAGTTTCCGCGCACTGCGCTGGCGGCCGCCGGCTACGGCGCGGTTTGGGTCGGACAGCCGACCTGGAACGGCGTCGCCATACTCGCGCGTGGCTCAGAACCCGTTCTGACCCGCGAGACGCTGCCCGGCGACGACAGCGACCAGCAGGCGCGCTACATCGAAGCGGCGGTCAACGGCATCGTCGTCGCCTGCCTCTACGCGCCGAACGGCAATCCGCAGCCCGGCCCGAAATTCCAGTACAAGCTGGCCTGGCACGAGAGGCTGGAGGCGCATGCGGCACAGTTGCTCGACACCGGCCTGCCGGTGGTGCTGGCCGGCGACTACAACATCGTGCCCGAGCCGCGCGACATCTACCCGACCCGCTCCTATGACGACAACGCGCTGGTCCAGCCGGAAAGCCGCGCATCGTTCCAGCGGCTGCTCGACCAGGGCTGGCTTGACGCGCTGCGCAAGAAGCACCCGAACGAGACGCTCTACACATTCTGGGACTATCGCCGCAACCGCTGGCCGCGCGATGCCGGCCTGCGCCTCGACCATATCTTGCTCAGCAAGAAGCTGTCGCGCCGGCTGGTAGCGGCGGGCATCGACCGCGACGTGCGCGGCGAGACCGGCGCCAGCGATCACGCGCCGGTCTGGGTGGAGTTGAAGTGAGGCACGGAGGCTGGCGCCGCCTTTCCGGGCGGCAACCAGTCAGGTTGGCCGCGCCGCTTCGCGGGCGAACGCCTCGGCATGCCGGCAACCCTCGACGATCTCGAAGGCCATCTGATGGTCGGCTTCCGCTCGTCGCGGACCGGCGAGGTCATGCCGCTCGAATTCACCGTCGGCGGCGCGTTGCGCTATGTCAGCCTGCCCAACCGGGTGACGGTCAACGGCTCCGACACCATGGCGGAGCTGGCGCGTCTCGGCTTCGGCCTGGTGCAGGCGCCGCACTACCGCTTCGCCGGGGATTTCGCACGCGGCATGCTCGTCGAAGTGCTGCCGGATTACCCGCCGTCGCCGACACCGCTGTCGGCGCTCTACCCGCAGAACCGCCAGCTCGCGCCGCGGGTACGCGTGTTCATCGACTGGGTGACCGGGATTTTTGGCGAGGATGGGACATCGGGCCGGGTGTGATCGTCCGGGCCGCCAGCTACTTTGCGAAGGGCGATCGGACGAGATAAACATCGCGCTTGGGTTTAGTGACAAGATCGGGACCAAGACCAAGACCAAGACCAGCGCAAAGTCCATGTCAACGGCGAGCCTGTCATTATGCATCGGAGCGGCGCGCGCTTCACCGGTAGTGTCCTTGTGCGGGCCGGTGCGACTTGAGGACGGGCGCGCCGCCGGCGTCTATGAGGTGACGGGATCGGGTGAGTGGTCCTGCTGCAACCAACAGTGTTGACCGAATGCAGTAGCCAATAGGGAAGCTCCAGTGAGAAGATTTCATACAGTCGGCGCGATTATGCTCGCAACCTACGGCGCCTCGCACGCCCAGACTGTGGACGAAGGCATCCACCGCGACGCGCAGGGGAGCCTGAGGACCTTGGCCGCCTGAGCACCGTCATGTGTCCGCCGCTCCGCTAAACACGGGGGCTGCGCGGCGGACACGCCGACGTCACCGCAATGCCACGCCATTTTGCAGAACTTGACGCACACAACTAGCTCTTTGCCGAGCTCCAGCAGCTGGACGAGCGATTCCGGCGGGCGATGCGCAGATAGAAATCGGGGATTTGAGCACGCCGGTTCTGCAAGCTACGAGGCGCTGCCGACCATGGAGGATTACGAACAGCTGACAACGGACTTCATTTGCGGTTTGGAGACGCGCAACTCGGGCGAGCCAAGGCCGGTTCCCCATCCATTGCTGAGCAGGGCGAAATCACGTTAGAGGATCACAGCACTTAGGCGTTCGAACCGAACCAAGGCTTCTTGCGCCAGAACATCGGCCTCCTCTCGCCTATCATCGTCACTCGGACGATCGGCTAACTGTCGCAAGTCCTCTTCCAAGCCGCCAAGAACCTCTTTCGGCAATCTCTGCACGATCAAGGCAATGCAGTGCCATTTTTGGGTTCCGTCGGCTCTCCGAAGGACCCGCGAAATAGGATCGATCAGCGGTGTCCCCAAGGTGACAAGGAAATCAGCGAGCGGTCCGGCTATTGGCCAATTGCTATCGGCCGTCCAATCCAACAGGTCGCCCAATATCGGCGCAATCGCGGGGTAGCCCGCTTCGACGATCGCCGGGATCGCGTCAAGATCGTACTTGCTGCGCGGTAGTAGCTGCTGGGCATCAATCATCTAACGTCACTTTCTGCTGTCGATCTTGCACGATCTAACCGTCCAAAGCCAGAAGCTTCGCCGCGTGGCGGCACAGCCAAAGTTCGCCTATTGGCGGTCCCATGCTGCGGAGACACCGACGACAATTTGGCGCGGGGCGCCTCGCCACTGCGGGCTTCCTCTGACGCGGTCTATCGCGTATTGGCGCAGGAACTCTCCTTTGGCCTTCCCCGGAAAACCATGATTCGTCTCGAAAGCATCAGCAAGCAGAACGGCAGGCAGATCGTCTTCATCGAAGCCTCCGCCGCGTTGCAGAAGGGCGAGAAGGTCGGGCTGGTCGGGCCTAACGGCGCGGGCAAGACGACGCTGTTTCGCATGATCAACGGCGAGGAGCGGCCCGACGAAGGCCAGGTCTCGGTCGATCGCGGCGTCACGATCGGCTATTTCAGCCAGGACGTCGGCGACATGGAAGGCCGCAGTGCGGTGGCCGAAGTGATGGACGGCGCCGGGCCGGTGAGCGAAGTGGCGGCCGAGATGCGCGAGCTCGAGCACGCCATGGGCGACCCTGACCAGGCCGACCAGATGGACGAGATCATCGCCCGCTACGGCGAGGCGCAGCACCGCTTCGAGGAGCTCGACGGCTACGCGCTGGATGGCCGGGCGCGCGAGGTGCTGGACGGCCTTGGCTTCAGCCAGGAGATGATGGACGGCGACGTCGGCAAGTTGTCCGGCGGCTGGAAAATGCGCGTGGCACTGGCCAGGATCCTTTTGATGCGGCCCGACGCCATGCTGCTCGACGAGCCGAGCAACCATCTCGACCTCGAAAGCCTGATCTGGCTGGAGCAGTTCCTGAAGAACTATGACGGCGCGCTGCTGATGACCTCGCACGACCGCGAGTTCATGAACCGCATCGTCAACAAGGTGGTCGAGATCGACGGCGGTTCGCTGACCGCTTACTCCGGCAACTACGAATTCTACCAGCAGCAGCGGGCGATTGCCGACCGGCAGCAGCAGGCGCAGTTCGAGCGCCAGCAGGCGATGCTGGCCAAGGAGATCGCCTTCATCGAGCGCTTCAAGGCACGTGCCTCGCATGCCGCCCAGGTGCAGAGCCGGGTGAAGAAGCTGGACAAGATCGACCGTGTCGAGCCGCCCAAGCGCCGCCAGAAGGTGTCGTTCGACTTCCAGCCGGCGCCGCGCTGCGGCGAGGACGTGGTGACGCTGAAGAACGTGCACAAGGGCTATGGCAGCCGCTCGATCTACGAGGGATTGGATTTTCAGGTGCGCCGCCGCGAGCGCTGGTGCATCATGGGCGTCAACGGCGCCGGCAAGTCGACGCTGCTGAAGCTGGTCGCTGGCGCTTCCGAGCCGGACAATGGCACGGTGGCGCGCGGGCCGAGCGTCAAGATGGGCTATTTCGCCCAGCACGCCATGGAAGTGCTGGAGGGCGAGCGCACCGTGTTCCAGACGCTGGAAGACGCATTTCCGCAGGCCGGCCAGGCGCCGCTCAGGGCGCTGGCCGGCTGCTTCGGCTTTTCCGGCGACGAGATCGAGAAGAAATGCCGCGTGCTGTCGGGCGGCGAGAAGGCGCGGCTGGTGATGGCGCTGATGCTGTTCGATCCGCCCAATTTGCTGGTGCTGGACGAGCCGACCAACCACCTCGACATCGCCACCAAGGAGATGCTGATCACGGCACTGTCGCAGTACGAGGGAACCATGCTGTTCGTCTCGCATGACCGCCATTTCCTGGCGGCGCTGTCGAACCGGGTGCTGGAACTGACGCCCGAGGGCATCCACACCTATGGCGGCGGCTATACCGAATATGTCGAGCGCACCGGGCAGGAGGCGCCGGGGTTGCGGAGCTGAGGCCGGCTCTGCCGCCCACGGTCACGTAGACGCTCGATTCCGGAGGCCAAGCACGAGGTGCTCAGCCGTGTATCGCAATTTCGCGCAGCGGATCGCCGCCGTCGATGAACAGCCGGCCTTGCGCGGTCAACGCCGCCTTGAGCCGTCGCAGGGCAATTTTTCCTGCTTCGGGATGACGCCCGTCCAGCGCGCCGACGCGCACCGCAACGGCAATGTCGAAGTGCTTCTCATCGGCCTCCAACTCGAAATCCTCGATGGCGACCTGGCGAAGGCTCAGCCGGCCTGCCGTAATCTCGGCGCGCGAGGCGGCCCCGGCCTGCGCGATGGCCTTGGCCGAGCGGTCGATCGCCAGCACGTGCCCACCGCCGATCCGGCGCGCGATCTCGCGCGCTGCAGCACCCGGTCCGCAGCCGATCTCCAGCACTCGCATGCCCTGCCGCAAGGGCAGCGCATTGACGATCTCCAAAAGCCTTGGCGACAAGTCGTTCGCCATACGCTCGTCTCCAGCTTTTTCGCAATCCGAGATTAGCGACCGCGGCCGGCGACGGGAAGGCCGAGAGACGCGGGCATCGCCGATGTGTTCAGCTGGTATGTTCAGTTGGGTGCTGCTTGAGGAGGGGCATGATCGACATCGAAGAGGTCGACGATCCGGTCTCGACCGCGGGCGACCGGGCGGACCCCGAGCGGCCCGGCGTCGTTGACCTGAGGGGTAGGGAGGGAACTGGCGCCGAGCCTAACCGGTTGGGGGGTAGATCACCGGCCGTTTATGTGTATACGCTCAAGCTAATATAAGAGCAAGCTAATGTTGTGCGTCAGCGATGTTGGACGATTGTTCTGATCAGTGGCCGGTTGTGGCTTCCTGCCGCGCCCTCCAACCCGGCCAAACACAGCTTATTGCCTTCAAGTCCTGGCTCCAATGCTGTACCCCGGCCCGAAATTCAAGGAGCCTGCGATGACCTCACATCCCGACATCCCCGACGCCAGCATGGCGGTCGAT
The DNA here is from genome assembly GCF_040323975.1 of Mesorhizobium sp. M0019. Classification (NCBI taxonomy): domain Bacteria; kingdom Pseudomonadati; phylum Pseudomonadota; class Alphaproteobacteria; order Hyphomicrobiales; family Phyllobacteriaceae; genus Mesorhizobium; species Mesorhizobium sp. M0019. The sequence continues at coordinate 6,003 of NZ_JAMYVK010000081.1, forward strand.
GCGGCCGGCGTGGCAGCCGATGACCGGCGCGCTCGCGAGGCGGATGCCGCATGGCGGGACGATGTTCGCGAGGGCGTGCGGCATGTAGGCGATCTGGATTCGCTGCCGCTGTCGCCAGCCGAGCGGGCGGCGGCCGAAGCCGCGGCCACGCGCCACAAGGTTCGCATTCCCAAGGCCTATCTCGACCTGATCGACTGGAACGACCCCGCCGATCCGATACGGCTTCAGGTCATCCCGTCGCCCGACGAACTGGCAGAGCAGGAGGGCGAACTCGACGATCCGATCGCCGACCACGCCTTCAGTCCCGTGCCTAGATTGACGCATCGACATGCCGACCGGGTTCTGTTGTTCCCGACCTATCAATGCGCGGTCTATTGCCGGTTCTGCTTTCGCAAGGAGCAGCTGACGTCGATCGGCCGCGGCTATACGCGCGAAGCTCTCGACGAAGCCTTCGCCTATATCGCGGTCCATCCGGAAATCCGCGAGGTGATCCTGACCGGCGGCGACCCGCTATCGCTGCCGGATAGGGCGCTGGCGGAAATCCGCGCCCGTGTCGAGGCGATCCAGCATGTGCGGCTGTTGCGCATCCACACTCGCGTACCCGTCGCGCTGCCGTCGCGCGTCACTGGCGGGTTGATTCAAGCCTTGCAGGGCCGGCTGATGGTCACTGTCGTCACCCATTTCAACCATCCACGCGAAATCACGGAGGCGACCGAGCGGGCCTGCCGCACGTTGCGGCAGGGCGGCTTCGTGCTGCTGAACCAGAGCGTTCTGCTGAAAGGCGTGAACGATACGGTCGAGGTGCTGGAAGAGCTGTGCCGCGAGCTGATGTATCGCCTTGGCGTCAAACCCTATTACCTGCACCACGGCGATCTCGTGCGCGGCATGGCGGACCGGCGCACCACGATCGCCGAGGGCCAGGCGCTGGTCAGCGCCTTGCGTGCGCGCCTGTCGGGCATCTGCAATCCCGTCTACGTGCTGGACCTGCCGGACGGCGGAGGGAAAGTGCCGCTCGGCCAGTCCTATCTCGAGGCGCGGGAAGGGGAGACGTGGAGGATACGTGGGCTTTGTGGGGCGGTGAGGGCGTATAGGGAGGTTGCTGGGGAGTAGGGGACGCGCAGCCGCTGTCCAAGCCAGCCCACCTTGGTGACCTGAAATGCAGCCCTTGATCACGGAAGCATGCGTTAACTGCTGTTCTATTTGGTGCTTGCGCAATTGCTGAAATAGTGAAAACGTTGGTCCGGGGTAATGGGTTAGGGGAGTTCGTCCCGGCTGTAGCGAGTTTCGGGGCGGCGCAGAAAAGTCATGAACTTTCCACAGTTCCTGGTGGGGCTGACCACCACATCGCCCATCGTGGCGATCTCGACTTACCTTGCGACGGGTTCAATCTGGAAGACGCTGGCCTGGACGATCTTGACCTTGATCGTCATGCAGGTTGGATATTTCCTGTTCGTCGTCCGGTTGATCTACGGATCCGGGGCGAAAAGCGCGGAGGCAAAGCCGCGGCGTCTGAGGGCTGTGCCGCCGAACCGTCGAGGTCGCGTTCAGCTTATGTAGTAATGTCCCATATAGATATCATGGTCTAGACAGGACATGTTCGGTTCTGGGAATGTGCATTGGACGTTCCGCTAGTTTAGTCAACTAATATATATCGCCCAACTCATATCGTCGTTTTTGGGCTAGCGGGAAAACCTGCCTGCTGTTTGTACGACGGTGCCTAAGGCCACATTTTACAACCGGCTGGCAAGCTCCCTTTTGTTAATGCCAGCTCAAATCCGGCTGGTGTTTCGATGGGCCGTTGAGGCTATAAAGCCGTTCAACCGGGCGGCATCGAGATGCATTTCGGCCGGTCGAGAGGGTTTTGGTGATCGACGAAACGCCGAACGTGATCTTGCTGATCGGTAGCGCCCCGATGTCGTGCGCTGCGCCGCCTGGCCCAAGCAGGCCTTCGGCAAGATCGTCGCCATCAACAACGCCTGGCGCGTGCGCCCCGACTGGGATTTCCTCGTCCATGCCGGCGATTTCCCGGCGGAGCGGATGCCGCAAGGCGGTCCCCTGCAGCAGGCGCAGATCTTCAGCGCCTCGCATTACGTGCCGGCGCAAAACAGCTTTGGTGGCTTCGTCTATGCCGGCGGCACCATGTCGATGACGGCGGCCTACTGGACGATCCACAGTCAGAAGCCGGACGTGCTGGCATTCCTTGGCTGCGACATGATCTACGACCAGCCCGGCAACACGCATTTTTACGGCGTCGGCCGCGCCGATCCGCTGCGCAACGACGTCACCCTGCGCAACCTCGAGGCGAAGTCGGCCCGCCTGCTCATCCATGCGCTTCGGCGCGGCTGCCTGTGCGTCAACCTATCCGACCTGCCGCGCAGCCGGCTGATCTTCCCGCGGCTGACGCTCGATGAACTCGGCGCGCTTTCTTCCTCGCAGCTTTCGGAAATGAAGGCCGAGATGCTTGCCGGCCTGCGGCTCGATCAGGCGGAGGAGGCCGACAGGATCGAGAAGGAACTCGGCTATTTCTTCGAGGACGGCATGTACTGGAAGCACCTCGACAAACTCGACGAGAAATTCCTGGCCAACATCGACCGGCTGTGGATGGCGGCGGTGAAGGCGAGCTTGAGCAGTCGGCCGAAGCTGCCGATCTCCGCTACAAGGCGGGAGATCGGCGCGTCGTCCGCTTAGCTTTTGGCCGCCGCGAGCTTGTCTTGCGTCTTGGTCTCGAAATCGCTGGCGTCATGGCGCTCGTGCAACTGCATCGAAGGCTCGCCGAAGGTGCGGTTGACCATGCGGCCGCGCTTGACCGCCGGCCGCGCGTCGATGGCGTCGGCCCAGCGCTGCACGTTCTTGTACTGCTCCACCTGCAGGAACTCGCCGGAATCGTCATACATACGGCCCTTGGCCAGCCCGCCATACCAGGGCCACACCGCAATGTCGGCAATCGTATAGTCGCTGCCGCCTAAATACTCGCTTTCGGCCAGGCGTCGGTCGAGTACGTCCATCTGCCGCTTGGTTTCCATGGCGAAGCGGTCGATGGCATATTCGATCTTCGTCGGCGCATAGGCGTAGAAATGGCCGAAGCCGCCACCGAGATAGGGCGCCGAGCCCATCTGCCAGAACAGCCATGACAGGGTCTCGGCGCGAGCCGGCCGCTCCGTCGGCAGGAATTCGCCGAATTTTTCGGCGAGGTAGAGCAGGATCGAGCCGGATTCGAAGATGCGGACCGGCTTTTTCCCACTGCGATCCATCATGGCCGGGATCTTCGAGTTGGGGTTGACCTCGACGAAGCCGCTGCCGAACTGGTCGCCGTCGTTGATCCTGATAAGCCAGGCGTCGTATTCGGCGCCGCTGTGGCCGAGCGCCAGAAGTTCCTCCAGCATGATCGTCACCTTGACGCCGTTCGGTGTCGCCAGCGAATAAAGCTGCAGCGGATGCTTGCCGACCGGCAGTTTCTTGTCATGCGTCGGGCCGGCGATCGGCCGGTTGATGCTGGCGAAAGCGCCGCCATTTGCCTTGTTCCAGGTCCAGACTTTTGGCGGCGTGTATTGGTCCGTTGCGTAGTCGTTCATTTGGGAGGCCTTTGGAAGGGTTGGGTTGGGAGGATATCAGATATCAACGTGGGTAATGGCGGAGGAACTTTGCATAGGGCAGCTTGGGATAGCCGTAGGTACAGATAGGGCTGCCGGCGCTGTTGCAAAACCCCGGCGCGAACGGCGCGGCGCCGGTCCACGCCAAAGCCGGCGCCACCTCTTGCGCCAGGTCACCTGCGCCATACCTATAGCCCATATCAGCCTGCGAACATTGCCAGGAACCAAAGCATGAATATCGAACCCCTTTTGCGATCCATCGTGGCCGTCCGCGCCACCGTGCCAGAGGACGCCTTCACGGCAAATACACTTGGCACCCGCCGCGAGGGCAGTGGCGTGGTCATCCGCGGCGACGGGCTGGTACTCACCATCGGCTATCTCATCACTGAGGCCGAGGAGGTCTGGCTGGCCGACCAGGACGGGCGCGTGGTTCCCGCCCATGCGCTCGCCTATGACCAGGAGTCGGGCTTCGGCCTGGTGCAGGCGCTGGCGCCGCTCGGGCTGCCCGCCATTGCGCTCGGTGATGCGTCCAGGGCCAAGATCGGCGATCGCGTCGTGCTCGCCGACGGCGTCGGCCGCTCCGTGCGGGCGCGGATCGTCACCAAGCAGGAATTCGCCGGCTATTGGGAATATCTGCTCGACGAGGCGATCTTCACGGCGCCGGCTCACCCCTCATGGGGCGGCGCCGGCCTCATCGGCGCGGATGGCAGGCTGCTCGGCATCGGTTCGCTGCGCCTGCAGATGAGCCGCAACGGCGAGGTCGCCGACATCAACATGGTGGTGCCGATCGATCTTCTGCCGCCCATCCTCGACGATCTGCTGACGCGCGGGCAGGTCGCCAGGCCGCCGCGGCCGTGGCTCGGCGCCTTCTCGGCCGAGAGCGACGGCAAGGTCGTGGTGATGAGCGTCGCCGAGGGCGGTCCAGCCGCCCAGGCGGGCCTTCGCCAGGGCGATGTCATCTCGGATGTCCGCGACACGGCGGTCGATGGGCTTGCCGATTTTTATCGCAAGCTTTGGAAGAGCGGCCCGGCCGGTGCCGAGATCCCGCTCCGGGTGCTGCGCGATGGCCGCGAAACCTGGCTGCGCGTCAAGTCCGCCGATCGCAACAGCCTGCTGTGGAAGCCGCCGCTGCAGTGAGGCAACCGAAACCTCTCACTCTCCGCAAGCGCTGAAGCCAGTGCCCGGGGTCCATTCCGCAAATGGGATGACCTTGCCTTCGACCGATACGGTCGCTTGCCTGGTGCTGCCGTCCGCCAGCTTCTTGCTGCTTTTGCCCTTGCCGGTCAGCACATTGTAGTCGCAGTCGCCGGCAACATTGTCGTCCATGTAATCCCAATACTCGTAGGCAAAACCGGCGACGACGAACGTGCCGTTGCGCCAGGCGAGCGTCAGCGTCTTGTTGGTCCGCTCGCTGCCGATCTCCATCGCCGGAATATAGAGCTTGATCGAACCGTTGGGGAGCGCAGTGAGTTCGGGCTCGGTGTCGGATGTGGCGGGGCCCGGCCGGTCGTAATCCTTCCATTCCCCGTCAATCTGATCATGCACGATCCCGACAGGTTTTAGAAAATCGCCATCGCGATCTTTGAGGAAAAAATACAGGTCCATGGGAGAGCCGGGCTCGGTCTCGACGATCATCGCCAGATCGGCGGCGCCGTCGCCGTTCCAGTCGCCGGTCGCCGCCGTGATGATCTTCTGGGTCTCGATCGGCTCCGCCAGGGCGGCGGCCGGCAGCAGCAGGACCAGACCGAATATTGTCGATCGCATGTAAAATCCTCTTAGCCTGGGCAGGCCTGAGACGCACGCGCTTCTCAGGAGGCCCGGCTCTGCCGCGTCTCGGAACGGCTCGTCTCGTTGAGCAGCCGGCAGAGCGAAACCGCTTCACGACGGCTCAGGCCGATCAGCGCGATTTCCGAAAATTGCGCCGGCAGGTCGTGAACGATGTCCCACACCATCCAACGGCCGTTCGGCTCCATGACACATTCGTAGCGCAATAATTGTTCCTGCATCCGACCCCCGGCTTTGCTCACCGGACTGGTACAGCGTCGAGGTAAATGAGTTGTTCCGCCGCGGTAGTATTCCGCGGCTATCGAAACCGGGCGTTGAATCCCGCAGCGGCGAGCCCGAGGGGCCGCCCGGCGGTGCGGATACTCTCGACAAGGCGGCAGGGCAGGGACGCTTTCGGCGTGAACGGCGGCCGCCGCCAGAATTGGATCAGGCGTTGCGGCTCGCCATATGCGCGTCGAGCTTCCTCCTCGAGGGGCCGTAACGCTTGATGATGGTCGCGGCCTCGCTTTGCGGTATGCCGTATTTGCGGGCAAACGCAGCGACCTCGTATGGCTCTTCGCCGGAGACCAGTTTGCGATCCTGCTTGGTCTTGGATTTGTCGTCGGCCATGGCGTCCTCCATCACATCTGGTCGTTATAGGGCTCCTTGGTCCGGCCGACCATCCTGGCCAGTTCGGCAAAGGACGGCACGCCGGTTTCACCCTGGGCATTGTTGGCCGCCTGCAGCAGCCTGAGCGGAAAGCAGACGGCGTCGCGGTTGGATGGCGACATGTCTTCATAGAGACGCTCGTCGCTGGTCATCGCCGCCTCGGCCCGGCGCAACGCCATGTCGACCTCGTCGACCGACAGCAGGCCCTTGTGGACCAGCGCGTTGTTGACGGCCGCGATCGCCATCATCAATCCTTCGAGCTGGAGATTGGCGACGTTCATCGTCTTGCGTCCTTGCCGGGCTTCTTGGCGGTGGCCTTGCCGTCTGGCCGGACCGCTGCGCGCGGCGGGTTCTGGCCCTCCGAATGCAGGGTCCTGTCGTCGAAATCGTCAGCCGGCCTGGTCAATCCCATGCCGCCGGGAGGCGGCTTGTTGCCGGCCGCATCCTGCGAAAATTCGTCGGCCGCGTCGGGGCTCGTCTTTGCCGGATATTTCCTCGCTCCGGTCTCGTAGCGGTTCGGGTCGTCGGCCATGTCCTGTGCTCCCGTTGCAATGAGCAGATAACTTTCATGCGGCGGCAGCGGTTCCGTGGCGAAATCGACCTTGCCGGTGCGCAAGCCTTCGCAATCTGTCGGGTTTCGTGCATTCTTGTGCAGTGCCAACGATGCTTCGCTCCGACGCGCCAGCAAAATGCTGCTCCTACTGCGGCGGGCGCGACCACGACTACGAGGATTGCCCGAAGCGCAAAACCGATGCCGAACGGCAGAAGGAGACGCCAGGCAACGCGTCCCAGCCCGCTGCCGCGGCTGCAGGGGAAATCCGCCAGCCAGCCTGAACCACCCCGCCGGTCCGGCCGGCTGGCGCGAAGGTCCTTCCATATCCAGAGGATTGCAATGCCGCCACTATTGCGGGCAAAAGCAGCACGGGCAATCAGGTTGGGGTGGGGTGATGACCGAAACGCAAGGCAATTCAAGCCGTCCGCAGGGCAAGCCGGGGATGGCATCGGGGTGGATCGGTTCCGGCCTGATCGCACTCGTCATCGTGGCGCTCGGCGTCTTTGCGCTGTTTGGATCCTGGTACACGATCGATCAGGGCGACCGCGGCGTGCTCTTGACCAACGGAGCGCTGAGTTCGGTCGTTGATCCCGGACTGCATTTCAAGCTGCCGTGGCTGCAGCGTGTCGAGAAGATCAGCCTGCGCCAGCAGGTGCTCAAATGGGGCTGCGAGAACCAGAACGATTGCAGCGGCCTGCCGGCCATGCAGGCCTATTCGCGCGACCAGCAGCCGGCCGACATGCGCGTCACCGTCAACTTCCACGTGCCGGCCGCCGAAGTCAGCAATGTCTACACCAATTATGGATCGATCGAGGCACTGGCCGACCGTGTCATTGCCAGGAAAGCACCGCAGGAGATCAAGACGGTGTTCGGCCAGTACGACGCGGTGTCGGTTATCCAGAACCGGGCGAAGTTCAACAAGGACGTCGCCGACGCCATCGCGGCGGTAACCGACGGCCCGGTGATGATAGACAGCGTGCAGGTCGAGAACATCGACTTCTCCGACGCCTACGAGCAGGCGGTCGAAGCCAGGATGACGGCGCAGGTCGAGGTGCAGAAGCAGGAACAGAACCTGCAGCAGGAAAAGATCAAGGCCGATATCGCCGTCACCCAGGCCAAGGGCCGCGCCGACAGCGTCAAGGCCGAAGCCGAGGCCAGCGCCTACAAGACCAGGGTCGAAGGCGATGCGACCGCGGGCGCCATCAAGGCTCGCGCCGCCGCAATCGCCAACAATCCGCTGCTGGTCGAACTGACCAAGGCGGAGAGATGGAACGGCGAATTGCCGAAGTCGATGATCCCGGGCTCGACCGTGCCGTTCCTCGAGCTCAGCACGCCGGCCGCAGCATCCAACTGAGGCGCGGCGTCGGGATGCAAACCAGATCGGGGCGGCGGCGCGGTAGCCGTTCCTGGTGCGGTCACGGCTGAAGCACGGCGCCTCGGGCGATTGCCTGCGTTTGACTTACAAAAGCTGTCAGCAGCTCCATTCCCGCCGGCCAGTCGCCGAGCCCGCTGTCGCCATTGATGTGACCAAGCGACCCGGCGATATGGAGATCGCTGTCCCATCGCTCGGATTTCGCCCTGACATAGTCCAGCGAGCCGTAGGGATCGTTGGTGCTGGCGACAATCAGCGATGGAAAGCGAAGCCGTTGTTGCGGCGCGTCGGCGAAGGCCCGGGCGGAGGAGGGGAAGGCCGGCGACGCAGGGTCCGGAACCGCGACCAGCAACGTGCCGCCGATAGAGCGGGGGGAGATCCGCTGCCAGTGTACGACGAGCAGGCAGCCGAGGCTATGGGCGACGAGCACCGGCGGTGTCCTTGCCTGGCATACAGCGGTTTCCAGCGCAGCCACCCAGTCGTCGAGGTCCGGCGTGTCCCAACTCGCCGGGTTGAACCGCCGCATCGCCGGGTTTGCCTGCTGCCAACGTGTCTGCCAGTGGGCTTTGCCCGATCCGCCGATGCCCGGCACAATGATGAAGTCGGTCATGCGAAGCCCTTCTTTCCTGATGCAGCGCGTGCAATTCTAGGTCTTCTCCCAGGTGGCGGAATGAGAGACCATCGGAAAGCAGCGACGAAATCCGATGGATTAAAGGCGATCATGCGGAACGGCGATTATCGGCCAAGGCTCGACCCCACCGATCTGGCGATCATTGAGATCATGCAGGAGGATGGCCGCATCGGCATCTCCGAGCTTGGCCGCCGCGTCGGACTGTCCCAGCCCGCCACCTCGGAACGGGTGAAGCGGCTGGAGGAGCGCGGCGTCATCACCGGCTACAAGGCGGTGATCAATTCGGCAGCGCTCGGGCTCGGCACCATGGCGGTCATCCGCCTGCGCACCACGCATGAGCATATCCAGGCCTGCCTGAAGAAGTTCGCCCAATTGCCGGAGGTGGTCGAGGTGCTGCGGGTGACCGGCGAGGATTGTTTTCTGGTCAAGGTCGTGGTCCCGTCACCGCCCGATCTTGAAAGCATCGTCGACAGCATCGGCCACTACGGCACGGTGACGACAAATGTGGTTCTGCGCGCCGAGCAACCGAAGCGGCTGGGACGCGAATTGATCACCAGGGCCTGACCGGTCTATCGCTTGGTCTGCGTATGCCCGACGGCATTGGCGAACGAGATGCCGCCCTTGATCTCGCGCATCGCCATCGAGGTGATCGTGCGCCGCACGCCGGGTAGCCGGCTGAGCTCCTCGCGCAGCATCCTGTCGAGCGCCATCATGTCGACGGTGACGATCTGCAGGAGATAGTCGGCCTCGCCAGTCGTGGCGTGGCAGCGGCGGATCAGCGGATGCTTTTTGACCGCCGCCTCGAAGGCGTCCGACAGTTCGAAATCGATCGACACCTGGATGAAGGCTTCGATGCCGAAGCCGAGCTTGGCCGGGTCGATCCGGGTCGAGTAGCCGCGGATGACGCCGGCGTCCTCAAGCGCCTTGACCCGCTTCCAGCACGGCGTCTTGCTCAAGCCGACCTCATCGGCGAGCGCGGCAAAGGAGATGCGGGCCTCGCGTTCGAGCGCCGCGACGATCTTCCGGTCGACCGCATCCAGCATCATTCGTTCTTCCAATCTGCTTCAGCGACAATTTTCGTCCTTCGTTTCCCGCCAATCGAATAACAGAAAGGGACAATGTTCGGCAAGAAAGCGATTAGACTCGGGGGACCGGGATCCAACAAGCGCCTGCGGCCCAACGGCCGGGGCAAGGAGCATGGCCATGGACAAGCAGGATTATTATGCCCGCATCGAAACGCCTGAGATGCGCGACTATGGCGTCTACCTCAAATGCGACAGGCTGCTTGCCTGCCAGAAGCCGCTGGCCGAGATGGTGAATGCCGACGAGCTGCAGTTCCAGATCGTTCATCAGGTCGAGGAGCTGTGGATGAAGCTCATCGCCTATACGCTGGTCGACGTCGTCGATTTCCTGGAAAAGCAGGACACGCATCGCATCGTCACGCTGATGGCGCGCGTGCACCGGCTGATGCGGCTGATGACGGCGCAGCTCGACCTGCTCGAAACCATGTCGCCCAAGGAATACCAGCAGATCCGGCTGCAGCTCGGCAATGGCAGCGGTCAGGAATCGCCGGGCTTCAAGCAGCTGCTGCGCCTGCCGCCCGATCTGTGGCGGGCCTTCAAGGCGTCATACCTCGACGGCCGCGGCCTTTCGGTCGAGGATGTCTACGATACCGGCTACGATCACGGCGACAGCTATGTCGTTGCCGAAGCGCTGATCGAGTTCGACGAGCTGTTCCAGAAATTCCGTGCCAACCACCTCTATCTCATCCACCGCACGATCGGCCTCGGCGCGAAATCGCTGAAGGGCCGGCCGGTCGAATTGCTGGAAGCCGGCGCCCGCCACCGCTTCTTCCCGGAACTCTGGGACATACGCTGGGCGATGACCGACCGCTGGGGCAGCCAGTATGGAACGGTACGGGAGCCGATCAGCAAGCCGGGGGTCAAGGTGGGGTAGCACAACCTTCCTTCTCCCCCTTGTTTGGACTGGGGACATCGCGAACAGATGTGCGAGGACATCGCGAACAGTTTTGCGCTTTTGCGCGAGGGGGTTCGGGATGCC
>NZ_JAMYVK010000082.1:0-15147 GCF_040323975.1 Mesorhizobium sp. M0019
GACGAGCCGTGTCGACGACGGTTCGAATGTCGGCTTCGCCCTTTGCGGCCCACATGGCGCGATAGCCGTTAGTGATCTTCCGTTGAACGACGGCGGGTCTGAGGGCGCGTTCGCAGGCGTTGTTCGTCGCGTCGATCATTCCTGGCCATTGGGCAAAGGTCAAAAGTTGATCGCGAGCTCGCCTGAACTTGTTTTGGATATCGCGGGCCAGATCGCACGATGTTGTGGTGGCGAGGATATCGTTCAGGCTTCGCTCCAGGGCGCGACGCTTGCCGGCGATGGTCGAGGCGGCGAAGGTTTCGATACCGGCGGCTAGGGCGAAGGCTCTTTGCAGCCAACGCTTGAGCCGTGAGGGCAGCATGTCCTCACTTGCCTCGTCCGCATAGGCGACGTCGCGGGCGAGATGCGCCAGGCAGGTCTGATGCGCATTTGCGTGCCCTTGTTGTGCGGCATAGCGATCGGAACACCAGACGTCGGGCCGATGGCCGTCCATCAGAGTCCGGACCACGACGGCGCCGCGCGTTGGCGCCGCTTGATGAACAACCGCTTCGGCGCAGCGAAACACCCAGTGGTAGGCGTTGCTTCCTTCGATCCGCACGCCGGTCTCATCGGAGGCGATGACCTTGGCCCGGCGCAACGCCGCGACGGCCTTGTCGCACTCGGCCGCGAAGGCGCCCTGCGCACGGCGCAACATGTTCATCAGTCCGCCCTGGCTGATGGTGAGACCGAAAAGGTTCGCGAACGCGCTCTGCAGCCGCTCGTAGGACAGGGCCTGGAAAGTCTTGAGATAGGTCGCTACGGCGTGCACGCGTGGCCCGAACGGCGTCCCCTTCGCCGCATCTGGCACAGCCGCGACGACCAGCGTGCCGCAGGACGGGCAACGGACTGCCAAACGCCGATGGCGCTCAATCACAGGCCTGATCGCGGGAAGCTCAATCTTGTCGTGCTCGCTGACGGTTTCGGCAGCAAGATCGCTCGACAGGCTGGCGCGGCAGCAAAGGCATTGGTCGGGATGATGATCGATGATGCGATCGGCATCCTCACGCATGGCGCGGCTGTGACCTTCATGACCCGCCTTGGCGCCGCCAGGCTTTGCCCTGTCCCGACGCGCCTTGCGATCGCTCGACGGTGGCTTGGACGACGTGCGCGATGTCTTCTCTGGCCGCTGCATCCGCAGCACCAGATCGATCAACTCTTCCTTCGTCAGACGCTGCAAATCAGTGCGATCCATAACCGCATAGATTCAGGGATTCTTGCCCCTGACAAGGGCGTCGGTAATTACGGTCAAGCTATCTCGATGTTAGGTTTACTTGCAGGCGATTTTCTTCAGGAGCAAAATAACTATCGATAATGGCCTCTTATCGATACTGTCATTATTTAAAATATTGGAAGTTGATTACATTCTTATTATTAATCGAGATATAAGACCAGTTTAGAGGCGGCTCGCCTCTCAGAGGCGACGTTTCCAGCGGCGACCGCAGATCGAGATATTGGCGGGTTGATGCCGGGGCTTTGTCCGAAATCTGTGGTCCGATTTCGGACGAAGTGACGGTCAAGATGTCCGAAATATGGTACGAATTTCGGACAAGCTTCACACACAAAGCGCCGCGGCTATTCGTCGAGTTCGACTCCGACGGGCTCTGGGCCGACGGCAAAGCCAGGGATGATGTCCCCCGCCAGCAGCTTTTCCTTCGACAGCAGTCCGGCGTCCTCAAGCGCCTCGAAATCCGGCAGGTCGCGCAGCGTGTCGAGACCGAACTCCAGCAGGAATTCTTTGGTCGTGACGTAGGTGTAGGGCGCGCCGGGCGTCGGGCTGCGCGGACCGGAAGCGATCAGGCCGGCACCGCGCAGATGACCAATAAAATCGCGACTGATCTCCTTGCCGAAGAAGGAAGATAGCTCGGCGCGGGTGATCGGCTGGAACAGCGCCACACACATCAGCACCAGCACTTCAGATTGTGTCAGATCCACGGCTCGCTCGTTTTCGCCGACCGCGGCACGGATGGCATCGGCATAGGCCGGCCGCGTCAGATGCTTCCAGCCGCCGGCGACGGCGACCAGGTCGTAGGGCCGGCCGCCCAGTTCCTCGCGAATGTCGTCGATCAAAAGATCGATGCTGCAGCTCTTGCCGACGATCCGTGCCAGCGTCTCGCGGCCAACCGGCTCGCTCGCTGCAAAAATGGTTGCCTCGACACGGTGCATCCATTCGCGCCAGCGCGCCTCCGGCGGCAGATGGTCGAGTTCGCGGTCGAACAGACCATCCTCGCCCGTCCGCCCTCGCCGTCTGCGCGTCGTCTCGACCATCGTTACAGCCCGTAGATGCGGAAGGTCGGGCGTCCGGACAGTTCGCGCACGGCGCCGAGTTCGACCAGACGATCGAACAGGCGGCGAAGCCCACGGTCGCTCATGCCTGCGATGTTTGCCGAAGCAACGATCGCATCGTCGGACAGCAGTTTTTCGACGACAATGTCCGCCGCCTTGGCCCTGAGTTTTGGCGCATCGGCAAGCAGCCGGTCCGCGCGTCGCCCGAGTTCGGCGTGAAGATCAATTGCGCGCAACGCAGCGCGTGCCTGCGCGGCAAGCAGACCTTTCGCATGCTCAGGGTCTGTCTCAATGCTTGTCGCCACCGAGCCGGCTGCCGATCGACGCGGGCGGGCGCTTGTGCCCAAGGCCGCATCGGCGCCCAGCAGCGGCACCGCATGCGCCCAACCCAGCCGTTGCGCCAGCAGGGCGTCGGCGAGCCAGACGCCAAGGGCGCGCGCAAAGCCGTGGCGTTCGGCGATCGCGATGGCGCCGGTCGTCATTCCCACCGTCCCGTCCCTGGCGGCGAGTTGCCGAAGATCGTCCGTCAGATCGCGGACCGCCTCGTCGTCGCGGGCATAGCCGAACTCTGCCAGCACCGCGACAAGGCTTTTCTCCCCCAGCAGCTCCTCTGCGGGCCGGGCGGCCACCCGGCGCCAGGCGAGGAGCAAAAGACCGGCGGGCCCGACATTGTCGCCGGGTCGTGTGAGCAGCACGGCATCGCGCAATGCCGCTTCATCCTCAACGCGGCCGGCCTGCTTCGCCGTTACCGCGGCAGCCGTTAGCGCCAGGCGCTGCCGCCAGGCACCGGCCCACCGCCCTTGGCGGCGAACCACCGCGTCAAGCGCGCCGATCGTTGCGCCTGCCACAACCGCAGCCTCGTCAAGGCTTTGCGGGCCGTCGACCGCCCGTCGCAACCAGGACGGCACCGGCGCCACGGTGGTGACCAGTTCGATCCCGGCAGGGTGAGCATTGTGGCGGAGCGACGGCTTGGGGCGAAGAATCATCGTCAATGAGGATGAACGAGCGCGGCGCTTCTGGCAACGATAATGCGAACAAACCGCCGCGCCCGTCGTAGCTCCACAACGAACGATAATGTTGCATTATCGTTCCTAATTGACAGAAATCAAAAGATTAGGTAGAAATTGCCAAAAAGGTAGAAATTCGGAGCCTCTCGTGTCCCTGAATATCAAAAACCCGGCCACCGTCGCTCTCGCCGACGAACTCGCGCACCGCCAGGGTATCAGCAAGACTGCAGCCATTCACCAGGCGCTGAGCGAGCGGCTGCATCGAATGGGTTACGGTGACGTGGCCCAGGAGCGCCTGCTCGGCGAGTTGCGGGCGATCCGGGAAAGAGTGGCGCGATTGCCGGAACTCGATCATCGCAGTGACGAAGAGATCGTCGGCTATGACGAGCACGGCATTCCGAACTGATGGTGATCGACACCTCCGCCATCGTCGCGATCCTGCGCAACGAACCAGAAGCCTTGAGGCTTGAGAAGGCGCTCGTCACCAACCAAATCCGCCTGGTCCCTGCAACCTGTGTGCTCGAGGCGCGCATGGTGCTGGTCAGCCGGCGCGGTGAGCATGCGTTGGCCGAGATCGATCTGTGGCTGCGCAAAATCGAGGCCGACATCATCGCCGTGGATGCCGATCTCGTCGATGTGGCAACGCAGGCTTGGCTCACCTACGGCAAAGGCCGCCACCCGGCCGCCCTGAATTTTGCCGATTGCCTTTCCTACGCGTTGGCCAAACGGGCGGATGAGCCCTTGCTCTTTATCGGCAATGACTTTTCCCAGACGGATATCGAGGCAGCATAACGATGGCTGGCGACGGTGCGGGATCAACTGCAGCGCCCCGAGGGGACGATCTTCCCGACATCATCGATGTCGTGATGGAAATGGGACAGCATCCACAGGAGGGCGAAAAATCCCCCTCCCCTCCCCTGCCGCTTATGCACTCACGGGGACATGGTAGCCTTCCCGGCCATCTGGAAGAGCTTGCCGGCCACGCCCGCGACTATGTCAAGGCGGCCAGCTCGGCCAATACACGGCGCGCCTACGCCGCCGACTGGAAGCATTTTTGCGCCTGGGCGCGCCGGCAGGGTCTGGAAGTGCTCCCACCTGATCCGCAGACCGTCGGGCTCTACATCACCGCCTGCGCGTCCGGAAAGGTAACAGGGGAGAAAAAACCAAACTCTGTGGCGACGATCGAGCGTCGCCTTTCGTCACTGTCCTGGAACTTTTCGCAGCGAGGCGAACCGCTGGACCGCAAGGACCGCCACATCGCAACGGTCATGGCCGGCATCCGCAACACCCACGCCTCCCCTCCCCGGCAGAAGGAAGCGATCCTGCCCGAGGATCTGATCGCCATGCTCGAGACCCTCGACCGCGGCACGCTGCGTGGTCTGCGCGACCGCGCCATGCTGCTTCTGGGTTTTGCCGGTGGGCTGCGGCGCTCGGAAATCGTCGGGCTCGACATTGGTCGCGACCAGACCGAGGATTCTTCGGGCTGGATTGAGTTTTTTCCTGACAAGGGCGTGCTGGTGACCCTGCGCGGCAAAACCGGTTGGCGCGAGGTCGAGGTCGGCCGCGGCTCCTCCGACGCCACCTGCCCGGTGGCCGCTCTGCAGACGTGGCTAAGACTGGCGCACATTGCGCACGGACCTCTGTTCCGGCGCGTTGCTGGTCAAGGCAGAGCGGTCGGTGTCCATCGCTTGAACGACCAGGAGGTCGCACGCTTGGTCAAGCGCACGGCGCTCGCAGCCGGCGTGCGTGGCGATCTGTCGGAGGGCGAACGCGGTCAAAAGTTTGCTGGCCATTCGCTGCGCGCCGGCCTCGCGTCCTCGGCCGAGGTCGATGAGCGCTATGTGCAACAGCAGCTCGGTCACGCCTCGGCCGAGATGACTCGAAAGTATCAGCGCCGGCGCGATCGTTTCCGCGTCAATCTCACCAAGGCGTCCGGGCTCTGAAAAGCCCCCTCCCCTGCCCCGTTTTGTCCGCTGGGATGAGGCGGTCAGATCTCAGGCGATAACAATACCTCATCGAGCACAGCGAGCGATGTATCCAGACTATCGGCGGCCGACGCTTCGTAGTCAGGCATGATCATCAACTGCGTTATGGCACGGCCCACAAATTCCGGGTTTAGCTTTTCCAACCGATCCTTGGTCCGGGAGACCTGTTCCGGGAATGCGCGCAGATTGAAGCGAACAAATGACGAGGTCTCTTATCCCCGACACGAATAGCTCGCGATCTCATCGGGATTTCCCTTACCGTCATAGGCAGCTTGAGTGGGATAAGCGCAGATCGGCTGGTGCTTGCCAGGGAATGCCTTGCTGCCAGCCGCGAGAGAGTCCGGAGCCTTGTCTTGGTTTATCCAGCCCTCGATGGCGGCCAAAGGATCAAAGTCGTCGAAGGCTTGGCCATCGCCGCAGTGGGTCATCCCCGGGATTATGAACATGCGCACGAAAAGGCGAGTCGCTTCCAAATCGCCGCCGCCTGTGACCTCGACGACTTGCTTGTACCAGCGCACCAGATCGTTGGCCGAGAAGACCGGATCGGAAAGTCCCTGAAACAAGAGCAGCTTTCCACCGTGGGCAGCGAAGCTGGCGAGATACGTGCCGGTCGCATCATTGAGCTTGGCCGTATCCGCAACGCGTGCCGGATCCTTGTCGAAGTCGAACTTCAGGGGGTCAAAATTCGGCGCCGGGGGCGTCATGAAGTAGTATTGAAGCGAGCGGGCTCCCAGAACGATGTTGTTTGCATCCGACTGGGAAGTGGGGGATTTGCCCAGCTTCCAAATTCTCCAGTCCGCGCCCGCAACGCCCGTATCATATGGCCAATCGCTGTAAAGCTTTTCGCCATCGGAGCTTTCCGGACCCGCGAACGCGCGGCTCATGGCCTGCACTTGACCAGCCGTGAGGCAGCTGTCCGTCTTATCGCCTTGGCAGTACAGGACCTTTGGGTCGAACCGGCACTGCTGCCAGGCGTTGATGACGCCATCCTCAATGCCATCGCGGGCATCACAGGCAGCGAGAACCGCGTTGGCGACGAGGTTCAGATCCTGCTGGGAGAAGGCGCGGGATAGAATGGGATGGCCGGCCTCATCCTTGGGAGCGATGCTCATGTACTCGCGAGTATCCCAGGCTTGGGCAATGTTGGCGGCACTGAGACGAAAACCCGGGCTACCTGCAACAATCCCGTCGAACTCGAGCGGATATCGCTGAGCCGCTATCAACGCCTCACGACCGCCATTCGAGCATCCCATGAACACCGACTTTTTCGGAGCCGCCCCATAGAACTTGGCCACCACCTGCTTCGAGACCGAAGTGACTTTGCCAATGGAGGCGTACGCAAAATCAATGCGTGCGGCTTGATCGACCCCGAAAGCCGGATCGGGGCTTGGGTGCCCGCCATCCATGCTTACAACAGCGTAGCCGCGCAAGAGCCCGGGAGCCGCGGTCGAGTTCCGGCAAGGAATGGTCCCGACGGCCGGCGCCAGGAAGCCATCAACTGCGCCGCCGCCCTGGAAAAGGAACATGTCGTTCCAGGTCGTCGGAAGACGCACCTCAAACCGGGTGCCATATGATTGACCATCGACCCCCTGGCGTTTCCCGATAACACCTCGGACAAGGCAGTGCCCGCCCACTTTTACCGCCTGAGGCGAGGCGCCGGTGAATGCAGTGAAGGGATCTGCGGGGATCTCCTGCGGCTTTTGAAGGCTAGCCTCGGTAAAGATCACGCTTGGAATTGTGAGCTTGGCGATGGACCGGCACGCCTGATCCGACGCGTTTGCCGCCAGTGCAGGCGCACATACACATATGATCGCCAAAATCAGTGCCAGGGTGCACCCGCGGTCCCGCAGCTTGAGCCCGTTAGCCAAGAACATACCCATCCTCCCTGGATGCCCCGATAGCCCGAAAGCTGATCGCATTGGTAGCTAGTTGTGAGCTTTCAGAAGGTTATCCATCCGGTCCGAACCGGGAAAGCTGAGGTTGTCGAAGCTTCAGTGATTCCAGTGGGACCGGATGAACATCCATAAGAGTACCCGTCTGACGCCGCTCGGTCGAGAGCGAATTGTAATGCAGGTCGAGAGCGGACAGACGCCTGAGGCCGTCGCCAAAGCCGCAGGCGTCTGCCCGCGGACGGTTCGCAAATGGCTCGACCGGTATCGCGCCGAGGAAATGCCAGGATTGCGGGATCGCTCATCTCGCCCTCATCGGCTGCGCCGGCCGACGCTGGTGCGCGCGAGCGGTTGGATGGGCTTCTGACCGAAATGTTGGCCGGTAACATAAGCCGCTTCATCTTGCTTCGCAAGTTCGAGCTCGGCAACAATTCCGCGGCGGCAAACCGGCTGCTTGACCGACTGGAGTTCCTGCGCGGTGGGTCTTGATCCGCAAGTGCTCGCCGGCATCCGCAACACCGCATCGCTCGCCTGCGTCGGCAGGGTGAGCGCTATTTCACCGATGGCTTGCGCGATATCAGCTCGGATCGACGCTGGGCGATCCTTGCCGTTTGCGCCGTGGAATGGGAGGCGGCGGTCGCCGATGCCGTGGTCGAGACCCATGACCGGATCGTAAGGAAGACCTGGCGAGAGACTAAGGAGGAAACGGGCTTGACGCTGCAGAGGCTCTATTCGGCCGACATATGCGAGCAATTCTATGAAGCGGACCGCGACGCCATTAGCCTCCTGCCGGTTTTCGTGGGTTTCGCGGGGTCGACAGAGACGGTGCGACTGAATGCCGAACACAGCGAGTTTCAGTGGGTCCCCTTCGATCAAGCGGTCAACATGGTTCCGTTTGCCGGGCAGCGGAACGTGCTCAGGCACGTCCAGAAAGAGTTCGTCGAGCAAGAGCCAAATCGCTGGCTGTTAATTCATCCGCCACGCTAGGCAGCCGGGACGACGCGAGCGGCCGATTCCCACCCCTCCGGGCCGTCAGGGAAGGTGGAAAATCGACCCAAAGCGTCCTCCAAGCGGCGAATTTCGAAGTAAGTTTTCCGCCTTGCTGGAACCCTGCACCTTCATAGAAGCGCAGAGTGGACTCCCTCCGAGATCCAGTCGCCAACAGAACCTTGTAGCAATCGGCGTTCCATGCTTTGTCGAGCGCGGCATGAAGGACGGCGCGGCCCAGCCCAGTAGCCCAGTCCGGCGATGGTTGGCATCTGTCACGACGTTTTCGATTACCCCGTAAAGACGGGCTCCCCGGGACAAGTTGGGAACGATCGCGAGTGTGCAGGACGACACGAGCAGCCCTGCCATATCGACCACGAAGACAGTGATCCGATTCGTATGATTGGAAAGTGGATAGTGACAGACCCTCAGCCTTCAAACCAACAACACACGAGCATGGGCGGGTAACCGCTGCATGTCGGTTGTCCACCCTACTGAGACAGATGGGAACCGGACAGCTCGCGACCCTTTTCGGACCTTGGTTCGAGAAAGCTCTACCGGAAGCAAGATGTTCGTTCGTAACAAAATGGACCGATCTCTGCTCTGTGGCGTGTGCGTTCAAGCCGCTCGGGGCGATACCCGCAGAAACCAGCGAGCTTACCATCGAACACCTGCTAAGCTCATTAGCAATGAAGCAACGAAGGTGGAGGCTAGGTGTTTAGTCCCGGCATTTGATGGGTGGGATCGAGTCGGAACCGTTCGGGCTCTTTTGCCCAGATTTTGCAGATGAACTCGTAGGGTGTTAGGCCCTTGAGGGTCTTAAGCCGGCGCGCGAAATTGTAAGCTAAGATGAAGTCGGCGAGATGCCGGCGCAGTTGATCGTGATCGTCATAGTGGAAGCGCTTGACGGTGGCGTCCTTGATGGTCCGATTCATCCGCTCGACCTGGCCGTTCGCCCAGGGATGGTTGATCTTTGTGAGCCGGTGCTCGATGCCATGTTCGTCGCAGATGCCGTCGAAGATGTGCTGAAGGGATGCTGGTCAAGGTCGCCAACAAGGATACCGAAAGCGTCGTCTCGGCACTGATCAAACAGGCACGGAAACTCCCCGGCGAACTGTACCAGTCGTTGACCTGGGACCGAGGCAAAGAGCTCGCCGATCACCAGCGCCTGACCTTGGCCTCCGACGTCGAGGTCTACTTCTGTGATCCGCGGTCGCCGTGGCAGCGCGGCTCCAACGAAAACACCAACCGATTACTGCGCCAATATCTGCCGCGCGGAACCGATCTATCCCTGCACAGCCAGACTAAGCTCAGCGCGATCGCACGGCAGCTCAATGAGAGGCCGCGAAAGACCTTGCTTTATCAAACCCCAGCTGAAAAGTTCGCGGAGTGTGTTGCAGGGATCAGTTGAACCCACCCCGCTAAGCGGGCAGAATTTCTGCGACAGCATTTGCTGAAACCCTACTTTACAACAGTGTGGCGCTTCCGGCCGAGCGAAAGCCGGATCGGGAGGTCTTGGGACGATATCATTGTATCAATCTCGACGACGTTGCCGTTGATCCGCACACCTCGTCCCGAGATCGCCCTTCGCGCTTCCCCTTTGGAGGAGGTCAATCCGGCGCGTACCAGCAAATCCACAAGGGCTACTCCGGCCAAGCCCTCGGCGTCATTTAGATGAAGCGTCGGTAGCCCCTCTGCGGCTTCGCCCTGCCCAAATGCTTGGCTAGCCGTGGCCTCCGCCTGTTTGGCGGCGTTAGTTCCATGTGCCAGGGCCGTAGCTTCGTTGGCCAGACGTTCTTTGACGGCGTTTAGCTCGGTTCCTTCAGCCTGTCCAAATCGCTCGATCTCGTCCATCGGCAGATCGGTGAAAAGCTTCAGGAACCGAACGACATCAGCGTCTTCCGTGTTACGCCAGAATTGCCAGTAATCGTATGGCGAAAGGCGATCTTCGTTGAGCCACACAGCTCCGGCAGCCGTCTTACCCATCTTGACACCTGAAGAAGTCGTCAGAAGCGGCGTAGTCACTCCGAAGACTTCCTTTCCATCCGTCCGCCGTATCAAGTCGATGCCATTGATGATGTTCCCCCACTGGTCGGCTCCACCCATCTGCAGACGGCAACCGGTCCGGCGGGATAGCTCAAGGAAGTCGAACGCTTGGAGGATCATGTAGTTGAATTCTAAGAAGCTCAGGTTCTCCTGCTTTTCCAGCCGCGACTTCACACTGTCGAAAGAGAGCATCCGATTGACGGAGAAATGCCTGCCGACGTCTCTCAGCATGTCGATCCAACGAATGCTGTCCAGCCAGTCGGCATTGTTCACCATCACGGCATCCGTCGGGCCGTCTCCGAAGACAAGGAGACGGTCAAAGACCTTTCTGATCCCTTCAATGTTGGCGGCGATCCGCTCGTCCGTCAGCATCGGCCGCGCCTCCGAACGGAAGCTGGGATCGCCGATGCGGGTGGTCCCACCCCCAATGAGAACGATGGGTTTATGGCCAGTCTGCTGAAGATGACGAAGCGCCATGATCAGAAGAAGATGGCCGACATGAAGACTGTCAGCCGTCGCATCGAAACCAGCGTAAGCGGGTACGATGCCTGCTTCAAAGGCGGCATCGACACCCGGCAGGTCGGTCCCTTGATTTACATAGCCGCGCTCAATGAGCGTCTTCAAAGCGGCCGAACATGGTTCGGAATGACCGGTTGATAAATCGGGAAGTGCCATAGGGAATCCTCCTGGTATTGCCGCCAGGGGGTCCTCTCAATGAACAAGCCGCCTGACGGCGGCTTGTTTCAAGGCATGATCGAAACGCGCCGCTCCTTATGGAAGCGTCGCATAATAGATTGCAGCGATGGGCGCGGACTTGATCATGTGCCGATGCATAAAGGACTTTATCCGCACCTGCAAGCAATCTGAAATGGCTACTTCGGGGAGCTGCCGAGCCTTTGTCGCGACGATTTTGCAACTGACTTTTGCACCGTCGCAGAACTCAACTTTTGCGACAACATCTCACCAAGGCGTCCGGGCTCTAAAAAAAGTCCCCCTCCCCTGTTGCGGTCACTATGCATTTTTATATAGTCACCGTAGTCACAATGGTCACGGAGGCCAGAATGCAGTCTGCTCCAAAAGAGGATGCCAACTGGACCGTCGCTCGGGCCAAGGCGCGGCTGTCGGAAGTCATCGAGCGTGCGCAGGCGGCGCCGCAAACGATCACGCGCAACGGTAGGCCAAGCGTCGTTGTCGTCTCCGCCGAGGAATGGCAACGCAAGACGGTGCGCAAGGGTACGCTTGCGGAGTTTCTGCTGGAGTCGCCGCTACGCGGCGCGGAACTCGACCTTGAGCGTCAACGCGATGAACCGCGTGATCTGCCGCTGTGAGGCTACTGCTGGACACGAATGTCCTGTCCGAGGTGACAAGGCCGGCGCCGGACGCACGCGTTCTGGAATGGCTGGACAAGCTCGACGAGGATCGCTCGTTCATCAGCGTGGTGTCGATCGCGGAAATCCGGCGCGGCGTTGCTCTCATGGGCGAGGGTCGGAAGCGTGAGGCGCTGGCCGAATGGCTTGCCCGAGACCTGCCTCAGCGTTTCGAGCAGAGAGTCCTCCCCGTCGACGAGCCGGTTGCTCTGGCCTGGGGCGATCTGATGGGTCTTGCGAAGCGCCGCGGCCGCGGGCTGACGTCAATGGACGGATTGATCGCAGCCACAGCGATTGCCCAGGAGCTCACTCTGGCAACGCGTAATATGAAGGATTTCGAAGGCTTCGGAATAGAGCTCTTCGATCCGTGGACTGCGTGAATCGCCCAGCACCTCATCCCGAATGCTCGAAGCGAATTTCGAAAAAGAAGTGTGGGTTGCTCTCACACCCTTTGCTGAAATGTTGTGACAGAGCGCATGGAATGCCACGCGCTTCAAATCGGAGTAGCCATCCAGGAAGCCTGAAGCCCTTTGAAGCGCATGTCCGTCAGCTATTCATAGCGTGGATGACTTTGATCGAAACAAACGATTTCATAACTCTTCGGAAATCTTGCATGGACAAAAGCACGTCCGCACCGATCACCCATCCAAGGAGAAAATCTTCCATGCGCCCTGACGTGCAGTGGAGGTCGTGCCGAGAAGTGAGTTGCAACTGGCCGACCATGTCGGCGGTTCGACGCTAGTCGTCCCCAATGTTCCTGAGCTGCGAAGTCTTGCAGGCGAGCCCGCTGCCCAGCGCGATTCTGCTTGTGGGCGGGCTTATTGCCGCAGGCAGATCCGGTCGGCTCGTCTGGGCAGCGGATTGGAGACCCGGCCGGCAGCGCTACCATACAACATCAGCGCACTTTACATCTACGCGGTATTGCCGTGCTTCCAGTCGGTGCCATGTTTGGCCGACGCATGACGCGATGCGGCCTCCTGCACAGCCGAAGGCGTTATCGGATGTGCGACCGGGAAGCAGGTGGACAGTGCAGCACGTGTCACTCGCTGTGCGAGGGTCTTTCGGGGAATGAAATCGGGCCAGTTCACGGCGCGGTGATCCAGCCAAGCTCTCGGCGTCATGGAACGGCAGGCGCCACGATCGAAGCATCTCATGTTGATTCAGGCGGACCCCTTATGAGGCGTTCTTTGATGCCGGTGATGCCTGACAGGCGGTTGCAGCTGCAAGCGACAATGCGGCCTATTTAGTTGGAAACGGAGGCAGGCCAATTTGGCTTGCCCGTCACTATGTGGAGAAAGAAATGCTGTGTCTAGGAATTAGCGGCGGACTTGACCAAGTCCATGAAAACCGATTCGAGCTTCGGAACGCCTTTATGCACGATGGCGCCGCGGTGCTCGTCCGAGACGGACGGGTGATAGCAGCCGTCGAAGAGGAACGCCTCAATCGGATGAAACACTCCAACAAGCTCCCAATTCGTTCGATTCAATACTGTCTGTCAGCGGCGGGGGTTCAGCTCAACGACATTGATCGTGTCGCGCTCTACGCCAGCGAGCCCTATGCCAACGCCATGCTTGAAGGTATGTCCGCATCCCACCCGGACATTCTCTCCATTCCGTTGGATGCTAAAACGTTGGTGCAGGATCTGTTGACGCGTGAGTTCGGCACTAAGTTGGACAGTTCGCGTATTTCATTCGTAAGTCATCATCAGGCGCACGCCGTGAGCGCCTTTGCAATGTCGGGCTTCGAACAAAGTCTCATTCTAGCGATTGATGGCTCTGGTGATTTCCTATCGGGCCTGTTGGCGGTAGGGTCTGGCACAGAAATTACGCAACTCGAGGCTTTCCCCGAGAACAATTCTCTTGGGCTGTTTTATCTCGAGACGATCCGCTATCTCGGCTACGGCTTGTTCGACGAGTATAAGGTAATGGGACTCGCGCCCTACGGCGACCCCGCTCCCTATCGCGAGCTCTTCGAGCAGTTCTACGAGCTCTCCGCCAACGGCGGTGGCTACCGTGTTCACCTCGACCGCATCGGTCCGGCGTTGCTCCGCAATATCGAGGTCAGGCGAAAGGGAATGCCCTTCACCCAGCAGCATCGAGATGTGAGTGCGTCACTGCAGGAAGCGCTTGAGCGGATCGTGTTCCACATTCTCCGGCATCACCGTGAGGCCACCGGCATGAAGCGGTTGTGCCTGGCGGGGGGGGTGGCCCACAACTGTACGATGAACGGTAAGCTGCTGTATTCAGGGCTTTTCGAAGACATCTTCGTGCAACCCGCGTCTCACGACGCTGGCTGCGCATTGGGAGCTGCGCTGATAGTCTCTAACGAGATGGGCCGCCCCGCGCCGTGTGAGCGACTGCAGGAGGTCTATTGGGGTCCTGATCTCGGGAGCGAGCGCGCCGTGCAACAGGAACTGAATGCATGGGCCGGACATCTCGAGGTTGAACGCTCTGATGACGTGGCAAGCAGTGCAGCCGACTGGATCGCCAACGGCGCCGTGATCGGCTGGGTGCAGGGTCGTTCGGAGTTTGGGCCACGTGCGCTGGGCAACCGCAGCATTCTTGCCGACCCTCGGCCCGCCGCAAACAAGGACCGGATCAATGCGATGGTCAAGAAGCGCGAAGGCTATCGGCCCTTCGCGCCATCTGTGCTGGAGGAGGATGCGAGCGAATTTTTCGACCTCCCGGACGGTAGGCACGAATTTCCATTCATGAATTTCGTCGTTCGCGTGCGTGACTCAAAGCGCGCCTTGCTCGGTGCCATCACGCACGTCGACGGTACCGCTCGCCTGCAAACAGTATCGCACAACGCCAATCCCGCGTACTGGGAGGTCATCAATGCGTTCAAGAAGCGCACAGGCACTCCAATTCTGCTCAATACGTCCTTTAACAACAATGCCGAACCGATCGTGGATTCGGTTGCAGACGCGATTGCCACCTTTCTGACGACAGAGCTGGATGGACTTGTGGTCGGGCCCTTCCTGGTAAAAAAGCGGGCTGCAACGCTGCAGGATTGGACTGCGCTTGCGGTTTCGTTGCCGCCCTATGTGTCCCTCCATCAAACCCGCGCTTACAAAGCGCCAGATCGTCGGGAAACTCACTGCGAGATCAGCACGACCCACTTCAACAGTAACAGTGTGCGAATTTCACACGACTTGTTTAATCTGCTGATGCGGATTGAGGGCGAAGCCATGTTGGGAGATCTCCTCAATACAATTGCGCCGGATCAGGCTAAGCGTGACGCTGTGATGGAGGGCCTGCGACGACTGTGGGAGCAGCGCCTCGTTCGGTTGCATCCCTCACAAGCTGCTCGCACGGATCAAGACTGCGATCAAACGCTGGACCAGCATAACAGGCTCTCAGCGTGATAGCGATGCCGCTATCCAAGCTCGGCGAATAAACGTGTTCATCGACGCCGCCAGCCCGCGGCCAGCTGGGGGGCGGGGGCCATGATAACAAGGGGTTTTAGGGCACAGAATTGTTGGCGGCCCCGGCGCGCCGAAAAAAACCCCGGCGGCGGGGGCGTTTTTTATCCGGGGGGATGT
>NZ_JAMYVK010000083.1:0-15074 GCF_040323975.1 Mesorhizobium sp. M0019
CAGGCGCACCGAGGACAATCCTTTATCCGACTGCAGCATCAGCCACATGGCCTTCAGCCAAACACGCAAGGGAAGCTTCGTGGAGTGCAAAGGCGTGTGCGTCGTCACCGTGAACTGGAACCGGCAATCGCCACTGGAGCATTGATAGAGACCCGGCCGTGCACGCCGCTTGCCCGTATCGCGGCCGGCTATTGCGATCGAGCGTTTGTAACCACAGGCGGGGCAAATTCTCCCATCCGGCCACACCATGCTTTCCAGCAGCCGGCGACAATGTTCCTCATCACGGAACGCCACGATCATCTCTTCAGTGGTCCGAATATTGGAAAGCGCTGCCAGCACCGTTTCAGACATTCTCATCTCCGTAAGCGCCTCGCCGATCACCTATGGGTTTGGGCTTGATGTTTTCCGGAATCGCCAGGGCATGAGTTCCTCGATCTGGCTCTGTGGATGGCCGTTGATGATGGCCTCGAGGGTTTCGGCGAGGTAGGCAACGGGATTGACGTCGTTGAGCCTGCAGGTGGCCACGACGGATGAGAGCAGCGCCCAGTTTTCGGCCCCGACCTCATGGCCAGCAAAGAGAGCATTTTTTCTGGTCAAGCATACGGGCCGGATGGCGTTTTCGACCGGGTTGGTGTCGAGCTCGAGCCGGCCGTCGCCGAGGAAGCGGGTGAGCCCTTCCCAATGGGCAAGACCATAGCGGATGTCTTCGGCCAGCTTTGAGCCCGAGGAGATCATCGACAATTGCTTTTCAAACCACGGCTTCAAGGCGGCGATGATCGGGGTGGAGTACTGCTGTCGGGCGGCGAGCCGAGCTTGTGGCGTCATGCCGCGCACCGTCGCCTCGACGGCGTAGAGCGTAGCGATCTGGCGCACGGCGGCTTCGGCGATCGGGGACTTGGTGTTGCGCGCCAGCTTCACAAAACGTCGGCGCAGGTGGCTCCAGCAATGGACGAGCAGCCATGGTCCTTGTGGCCGCTCCAGGCGTGTCAGCCGGTCATAGCCCTCATAGGCGTCAACCTGCAGGAATTGTCCGCCGAAGCCTTGAAGGAAGCGTTCGGCATGCTCGCCGCCGCGTCCCGGCGCATAGTGGAACAGCACGATGGGCGGGCCTTGGCCACCATGGCCGCGGTCATCGGAGGCGATTGCCCAGAAGAAGCCCTTCTTGACCTTGCCGCGTCCGGGATCGAGTACCGGCGCGGTGGTCTCGTCCATGAACAGGCGCTCGGCCGCCGCCAGATGCCCGCGCATGTGGTCGGCTATGGGCTTGAGATGGAAGCAGGCCCGGCCAGCCCAGTTGCCCAGTGTCGCCCGATCCAGCTGGATGCCCTGGCGGGCGTAGATCTCGGCCTGCCGGTAGAACGGCAAATGATCACCGAACTTGGCGACGATGACCTGGGCGATCAGCGCCTCGGTCGGCAGGCCACCAGGCACGATATGCTCGGGCGCATGCGCCTGCACGACGGCGCCCGAGCAGCGCCGGCAAGCGTATTTCGGGCGGCGCGTGACCAGCACGCGCAGTTGCGCCGGGATTGCGTCGAGCCGCTCGCTGACATCCTCGCCGATCCTGGCCATCTCGCCGCAGCCGCACGGACACAGCGTGCTCTTGGGCTCGATGATCCGCTCCACCCGCGGCAGATGGGCAGGCAAGTGGCCACGATTGCGCTGGCGCGAACCGGACGAGCCGTCCGAACGCCCCCGGATGACCCGCTGCGCCTTTTCCTGCGCGGCATCGAGCACGCCCTGCGCGATCGCCACGTCTTCGAGCGGCAGGTGGTATTGATCGGGATGCAGCTTCTCGGACTTGGCGCCGAACTTCTCGTGGTTGAGCTGGCTGACGACGCTCTCCAGGCGGCGGCGCGCCTCCTCGGACTCTGCCAAAGCTGCCTGCGCCTCGGCGAGGAGCGCCTTCAAACGCTCGTTCTCTTCCTGGAGAACCGTCAGATTCATGCACTAAATCAACCACATGATCTCCGATAACGCCATTGGAGACAAGGCACCTGAGTCACTGTGCCACACTCATCCGGCCAGCTGCGGACGCCGTGCCCGCTCGGGGCGAACCAGTCTCCAATCCAGCCCTTCGAACAAGGCCGCGAACATCGCCGGCGACATGCGCATCACGCCGTCGCGAACCTGCGGCCAGACGAACTTCGAGCCCTCGAGCCGCTTGTGCACCAGCACAAGGCCGGTGCGATCCCACACCAAAATCTTGATCCTGTCAGCCCTTTTGGCCCGGAACACGAGGGCTGCCCCACAGAACGGGTCGAGGCCTAGCATCTCCTGCACAGCCAATGCCAATCCGTCCATGCCGCGCCGGAAGTCAACCGGCCGGGTCGCCACGTAGATCTTCAGATCGTTGCCCGGTGCAATCATCGCGAGGCCCGAACCGCTCGGATCACCTGCGACAGCTGCTCGAGGTCAACCGCCGTTCGGATCACCATGTCGTCGATCACGATTTCCACCTTCGCCGGCGTCGATTTCGATGGCCTCATCCTCCGCTGAGGCGCCGATGAGTCGTCCACCATCAACTGCGCGAACATCGGCGCCATGCTTTCCGGCAGTGCCAGTTGTCCCTGACGAAGGCGACGCCGCCAATCGTAGATCTGCCAGCGGGTCGCGCCATGCTTGCGCGCGACCGCCGCCACCTGCACCCCGGCCGCAATCCGGGCTCTCTCGGCCTCCGAGCGAACCCGCCGTCCCGTTGGACCGTCCAGAACCTCGAGCCGGCCTGCGTAGCCAGCTGTCGAGACGTCCAAATGGACGCCCGTTTTGCCGTCTGCTCCCACGGCGGCCCTCCGTCTCTCGCGATCGGAGGCATTCTTGGCACATTCACCTCATGCCCCGCACGAGGGGAGCGGCGTGGCGCTTACTCATCTCCTTCCGATCATGCCCGAAGAATCGCATGGAAGGCCCCAGAAAACAAGGATATTGCTGTCTTTGGTTGATAAAGGCGGCGTACGATTTTGAGCAGCTCTTGTTCTGACCCCTCTTGGCACCGACGTGGGCGCCCGATCGGGCGTAAGCGGGTCCGGGTTGTGCAGCCCGATCGGGCGCGGATCAGCCAAGCTCCTCGGCTTTAGGTTTGAGTGCCAGACTGGACGTCTACTCCGCAGCCAACAGCCCCGCCAATGCCTGTTCACGCCGGGCGATGACGGCTGGATCATTCATGAAATCCGTCCTCTTGCCGGGCTTGCGGCCGCGCTTCACACGCTCGCGGTCGCTGCGTTCGCGGTTGTGTTATCCCTCGAGTTCGCGCTCCAACTCTGAAAGGGACCGCACTTTCTGAGGCGGTTCGGACTTCCCGTAAAAAAGAAGTGCCCCTGGGAGGGCACCTTCAGGCTGCTGTCAAGAAGAGGGGTTTGTGATCAATCTGAGCGGCGGGACAAGCCCACCGCTCTTCGTAGTTGTGGGCTTCAGAATCAATGGCCCCAGATGCCTTGGCCCGATTGAGCCGGTACGTTGGCGTTGGCCTCACCCTTCGTCTTGTCCGACCTCAGGATCGAGCCGGTGTACGAGGTGTCAATATTGGCCGAGGACCGGCCAGCAACGAAGTGATTCGCAACGAGCTGATTGGCATCGTTGGAGCCATAATGGTCGCTGCCGGCAAAGGCGGTGCCCGTGGCAACGAGGATCGCGGCGGCGGTAAGAGCGATCTTGTTCATTTCTAATACTCCGGTATTTTCCTTGTTGTGTCCGTCAAGTGGCGTGCCTTGGGAGGAATTCGCGTCGCTCGGACCGCCCCGAAATGGGTCAGCCGTGCGGACCTTTCCAATCACAAAGATGTTCCATCCGCACCGCGAATCTGCTCCTTGAAATCAGACAGAGCTTTCCTTTTGCCACAATCTTTATAAGTATTATCAAGGGTTATGTTGATCTAACTGCCACGGCGCGGACGCATTTCCTAACCCGGTGTTCATACTGCCCTGCACGATGCGTCAACAGAAACGACCGATTGGTTTTCGATTCGACCCCGTCGATCGGGAAGTGGCTTGCGTGAAGCGCGCCCCCGCCCGCCAAAATGAGATTGGCCGCGGATTGTGAATCGCGAGCGCAGCAATCCATTCCCCCGAACGAGAGATTTGAGATGCAAGGCCCGTGCGACTTTTTGCGAGCGGGGGAACTGACAATGTCGGATACCAAGGCTTTTGAGGAGCTAACCGAGCCACCGCCCCCAAGATTTTCACCTATCGCACCCCTAACCCAAGGGTTTGACTATTCGCGACTTTGTGTTCACACGAATAATTTCGGCACTATCGGCAAAAACTTAAGCCGACCGGAGTGCGTGCTCTACGAAGCAGATGGGATCTGGATTTCCGACTCTCGTGGAGGCGTAGCGCGGCTCGGCGACGATGGCTCACCAACTTTGCTTGGGAGCGGCAATCAGGTGCCGAACGGATTTAGCCGTCAGTCCAATGGTTCATTCATCGTCGCAGGGCTTGAAGATGGCGCGCTCCACTCGATCGCTCCGGGCGGGACGGCGATAAGATTACTCGACGCAATCGACGGAAAGCCACTCGGCGCGCAGTAAACCACGCCTGGGCGGACAACAATGATCGAATCTGGCTATCGATTATGACGCGCCGCCCGTACACCGGAGCATCAGCAGCCGGCTTCCGTATGCGGTTACGCTTTGTCCCCCAGCTAGCGAGGCTTGGTTTTTTTCAGAATTGCCTGGGTCTGTACGGCCTACGGCGCACGCCTTGAATGGAGTGCGCAGAAAAAACCAAATTGCAGCATGTCGATGCAAGCGACAGGGAGCCATCCCGGATAAGTTTCTCGCCATACCGGCAGCGGATAGGCCGTTTTTCCGCCAGGACTTGTAAATGCTGAAGAGTTTTGCGGTCCACTGTCTCCCTTGGGTCTGCCACGGGGTTGTCTCATGCGACCCGCGTGCAATTGACCGCAGTTCCAAGTCAGCAAATTCGTCGCTCATCGAGTTTGCCCGGCATACCCGGACTGAAGGGGCAGTGATATGACAAGTTCTACGGCAATGGCGACGTCTGCCACGGCGACACCAACAAAGAAGCGACGACGCAAACCCCCGCGCCGAACAACGACTTCTACCAACTCGTGGAGGCGTGCAATCGGTGGCCGCTGCCGCGCGGCGGAACTCCGCTAGTGAACCTAACCTTTCAGTTCGACGCTGATGGGGTTAGCCATCTTCAGGTTCTAGGGGAGGACGGCGAATGCGTGCTCTGCCGGGGATGGCGCGCGGACGGCGACGGCGGCCGCAGCGCGGCGCTGGCCGTGCTGCTCGCCGCGGAGCGCCCGCCGCCGGCTGCACTTGATCGCCTTGCCCACGAATATGAACTGAGGGACGCGCTCTACGCGTGGGCTTCGGGCCGCAGAGCGGAAACGCACAGCTGGCCACCCGCCACGAAGCCGGTGGCGGCCTGAGCAGAGGACACGGAATGGTAGACCAATCGAATGAGGACGTCGCAAGACGTCAGCCAGGCAGCCGCGTCGTTCGGTGGATCGATCACCGATTGCCGGTTTTCACCTTCGTCAATCATGAACTGAACGACTATCCGACGCCAAGAAATCTGAACTACTTGTGGAATTTCGGTTCGCTGGCCGGGTTCATGCTGGTCGTCATGATCTTCACCGGCGTGGTGCTCGCAATGCACTACACAGCGGATTCGAACCTCGCTTTCGGCTCCGTCGAGCACATCATGCGCGACGTAAATTACGGATGGATGATCCGCTACATCCACCTGAACGGCGCATCGTTCTTCTTCATCGCGACCTACATCCATATTTTTCGCGGCCTTTACTACGGCTCATACAAGGCACCGCGCGAACTGTTGTGGATGCTGGGGGTAGTCATCCTGCTGCTGATGATGGCGACCGCCTTCTTTGGCTATGTCCTGCCATGGAGCCAGATGGGGTTTTGGGGCGCTACGGTGATCACCAACCTGTTCTCCGCGATTCCTGTCGTCGGAGAGAGCATTGTCACGTGGCTTTGGGGCGGGTTCTCCGTCGATAATCCGACGCTGCAGCGCTTCTATGCCCTGCACTACCTCCTGCCGTTCGTCATCGTCGGCGTCGTAATGCTGCATCTCGTCGCGTTGCATCGGCACGGTTCCAACAATCCGCTCGGCATCGACCGCAACGGGCCGGGAGACAGCATCCCCTTCCACCCCTACTACACGGTCAAAGACCTGCTCGGCTTGGCGGCGTTCTTGCTGGTATTCGCCTTCTTCGTCTTCTACCTGCCGAATTATCTGAATTCCACCGACGCCTTCATCCCGGCCAATCCACTGCAAACGCCCGCCGAGGTCGTGCCGCAATGGTATTTCCTGCCTTTCTACGCAATCTTGCGCTCGATCCCGAACAAGCTTGCCGGCGTCATCGCCATGTTCTCGGCCGTGGCTGTCCTCTTCATCCTACCCTGGCTGGATACATCGAAGGTCCGCAGTGCCCGCTTCCGGCCAATCTACAAGAGGGTCTTCTGGCTCCTGGTCATCGACGTCATCGTTTTGGGCTGGGTCGGCGCCAACAAGCCAGAGGGCCTTTTCGTTCTCATCGGCCGCGTTGGCACGTTCTATTACTTCTTCCATTTCCTGGTCGTGATGCCGCTCCTCGGCATTTTCGAGCGGCCGCTGCCGCTCCCGACCAGTATCGTCTCGGCAGTCCTGCCGAAGGGCGGCGCGCATCCGGCCGCAGCGCAGGCGATGGCAGATACGCCGTAACCATCCAGCCGTCGAATATCGCACCTGTCTCTAGTGGCACGGCGACGGCGAAACCAACCCCGATCAATTGGCACTGAAGAAAAGAGGAATACCGCCATGTCACGTCCCATCCGCTGGGCAGTTCTCATTGCCGCCGCAACCATCGTCACCCCTTCGTTAGCCGCCAGTCCTGACTGGAGCCAAGTCGGAAGGGCGCTGGGCAAAGGAGGAACCACGCTGGCCGACGGCGTCTATAGAGTTGGCTTGCCACGAACCGACCTGAAGGTATCGCTCGACGGCGTATCCCTGAAGCCAGGGTTTGCCCTCGGAGGCTGGATCGCATTCGATCCAATGGGGAGCCAGGCAATGGTCATGGGTGACATCGTTCTGACGCAGAACGAAGTGAACCCGGTCATGAAGAAGCTTGAAGAGAGCGGGATCGAGATCACTGCGTTGCACAACCATTTGCTGCGCGCGGAGCCAATGACCCTCTACATGCACGTCTCCGGCCAGGGCGACCCGGTCACGCTCGCCACAGCGCTTCATGCGGGACTGGCGCTGAGCAAGACGCCGATGGAGAGCGCTGCGTCCGGTGCCGTACAGCCGCAAGCGTCCTCTCAGCAGATCGATTTCGACACGGCGGCCGTCGACCAGGCTATTGGTCATAAAGGCAAGGCTAATGGCGGGGTTTATCAGTTCACTATCCCACGAGCCGAAACGATTACGGACAGCGGCATGGCGGTCCCAGTGTCGATGGGTACCGCCATTGCCATCAACTTCCAGCCGACCGGAGGAGGCAAGGCGGCGATCACGGGCGATTTTGTACTGATCGCATCGGAGGTCAATCCGGTTCTCAAGGCGATGCAAGACAGCGGCATCGAGATCACGGCACTGCATAGCCACATGATCGATGAGCAGCCGCGGCTCTTCTTCATGCATTTCTGGGCGAATGACGACGCCGCCAAGCTTGCGCGCGGCCTCAAGGCGGCTCTCGACAAGATGAACCTCGCGAACAGCTAGGGTCGGGTCCAGTGCGCTCCGCCAGCGTGGCCCTTGGGCTCATCGCCACGATCCCCCTGATCGTATGCTCAGTCGGCCCGGCTGCGGCGGAGCCGCCTCTGATCCTCGAGCGAACAATCCCACTCGAAAACGTCTCGGGCCGCATCGATCACATGGCGATCGATCGTGTTGGGAGGCGACTGTTCGTCGCCGAACTCGGTAACGACAGCGTCGATGTTGTCGACCTTCAGACTGGTAAGATCCTCCATAGGA
Organism: Mesorhizobium sp. M0019; assembly: GCF_040323975.1. NCBI lineage: Bacteria > Pseudomonadati > Pseudomonadota > Alphaproteobacteria > Hyphomicrobiales > Phyllobacteriaceae > Mesorhizobium > Mesorhizobium sp. M0019. Next base: position 7,941 of record NZ_JAMYVK010000083.1, read on the forward strand.
TCACCGGCCTGAAGGAGCCGCAGGGCGTCGCATGCCTTGCCGATCAGGACGTGATCGCCGTTGCCAACGGCGGTGACGGGTCCGTTCGGTTCTTTCATGCAGGAGATATGTCCTCACTGGGAACCACTGCTCTCGGCAACGATGCCGATAATGTCCGCATCGATCCGTCTTCCGGCGATGTTTTTGTTGGATATGGTGATGGCGGATTGGCCATCCTCGATCCTGTGACCCAAGCCAAGCTTGAAGACATAACGCTGGCCGGTCATCCCGAAAGCTTTCAGCTTGACTCGAAAACGAGCCAGGTGTTCGCGAATGTGCCGGACGCCGGGCAGATCGCCGTCATTGACCTCAAATCGCGCAAGCAGGTGGCTACCTGGAAAACACCAGGCGTGGCGGCGAATTTTCCGATGGCGCTCGACAGCGCGGGGGGCCGGCTTGCAGTTGTGTTCCGCAGTCCGGCAAAGCTTGCTCTGCTGGATCCGGCAAGTGGTGCGGTGACCGCGAGCCTGGATACATGCGGCGATGCTGACGATGTTTTCTTCGACGGCAAGCGCGATCGAATCTATGTGAGCTGCGGAGACGGCGTGATCGACGTTGTGCAGCGCAGCCCAAAAGGGCTCGGGCCGGTCGAACGTGTGGCGACTTCCAGCGGAGCCCGAACCTCGCTCTTCGCACCGGACCTCGATCGCCTCTTTGTTGCCGCGCGTGCTGGATGGCTTGGATCCGGGGCCGCTATCCTCGAATTCCGCCCTTCGCCATGATGTCGATCAGGCATCGGTCGCCCGAGTCAAATACCTCTTAGTTCGACGAGATTTGCCAAACCGCCACGCCTGCAAGAATAAGACCAGCGACGCCTTCGATGGCCCGCGAAATGGCATCGAACAGGCGTGGCCGGCTATCGAAAAAATGCACCAGACGTTCACGAAACACGATCGACAGCACCGCAACGCAAGACAGGGTCAGCGCCACGCCGACCATCATGGTGATTGCAAACAGGATGCCGGCGAGCGGAACGCCTCTGGACATTGCGAAGGTCATCACGAAAAGCGTCAGCGGGCATGGGATCAGGCCGGCCATGACGCCGACGGCCTCGCCCTCATGCTTGTGGTGATGGCCGTGGCTCAATGCGCGCCATACCATCCAGATGCCGATCAGGCCAAGCAGGCCCCGACTGACGTCTTCCAGCAGCGGGGCGCGGCCCACACTGCCCAGGGCAATCGATACCAACGGCAACGAGAGCGCCGCGATCAGCACGGCAATCGTTACATGCGTGAAGGAGAGTGTCAGCGACACCAGAAGCCCACGCCGGACGCTGGCATCCGATCCTGCCAGATAGGTGGCCAGGACAGCCTTGCTATGGCCCGGCGTCAGCGCATGCGCCGCACCGAACAGAATGCCCATCGGCAGAAAGGCCGTGAACGCCAGCCAACCGCCGCCGGCCGCAAGCAGTTTGATCTGCTCGGCCAGTGCCAAGTAGATTGTGCGTTGGAATTCAACAAGGGTCTGGAAAAACACGATCGAGCCGCCCGCCTCAACCACGTGGTCGGGTTGGTGCGTTCAGACATCAGATTGCCTGAGCAGGCTCGGGAAGGTCCGGCCGGGGCGGAAAACCGCCGTTCAGCGCCCTACGCGAGCACGAAATTCGGCAGTCCGAATTGGTGCGTGGAAACGGTTCGGAAGGCAAGGCAACTGCACATCGAGAAAGGCACAAAGCGGCTCCCACCCTTCTGAGACTTGATACGTGAGAAGGCGTTCAGGCGGCAGCGTTGATTTCACGGTAGCGTTATGGGCTTCATAGACCGCGATTGCGTGATCACGGTCATCAAATCGACCGCCAAAGACAAGGCGGATTCAAGCGGTCGTCGCAACAGCGATTGTGTTCACTCATGGCAGCAACTCGTCAAGCGCCTCTGCCGGTGTTTTCCAACCGAGGGTCTTTCTCGGCCGGGCATTGAGGGCCGCTGCCACGGCGGCGATCTCGTCGGCGCTGTGGATGCTCAGGTCGGTGCCTTTCGGGAAGTACTGACGCAGCAGCCCATTGGTGTTCTCGTTGGTGCCGCGCTGCCATGGGCTTTGCGGATCGCAGAAGTAGACCTGGACACCCGCATCGATCGTGAGACGATCGTGCTGGGCCATTTCGGCTCCCTGATCCCAGGTCAGCGAACGGCGTAGCTCTTCGGGCAAGGTGATGATGGTGCGCGTAATTGCGTCGCGGACAGCTTCAGCTCCATGTCCCGCGAGCGCAGGCCCGTTCTTCGCGCGCGGAGCTTCGCCATGCCCCGCCAGCCGGGGAAGATGCAGCAGCATCGTGAAGCGTGTCGTACGTTCAACCAGCGTGCCGATCGCCGAGCTGCCAAGACCGAGGATGAGGTCTCCCTCCCAGTGACCCGGCACCGCGCGATCGGCCGCTTCGGCGGGGCGTTGACTGATCATGATCTCCGGCGAGACAAAGCTCTTACCTCGCCTGCGTACGCGCGCCCTGGGGACCCGCAGCACACGCCCCGTTCGCAAGCAGGCCGTCAGCTCGCGGCGCAGCACTCCGCGGCCCTGAACGAAGAGGGCCTGATAGATGGCTTCGTGGCTGATGCGCATCGTCTTGTCGTCCGGGAAGTCGATCGGCAAGCGTCGGGCAATCTGCTCAGGGCTCCAGGCCCTGGCCCATCGCCGATCCTTTCGCGGGCCATGCCGGCGGCCCTTCCACGGAACGGTGGGACCATGAACGGGAGCGCCGCTCGGGGCCACGACAACGCCAGCAAGTCTCTCCTCTACATAAGTGCGCAAGGTTGCGTTGAACGCAAGCTTGGTCGGCCTGGGCCGACGGGCCGATCGATCCGCATGCCACTGGGCAGTCGTCGCCCGATACTCCAACCCGCCGCTGCGGGTGGCCGCGTTGCGCCGCAGTTCACGGGAGATTGTCGAGGCGGACCGACCGAGCCAGCGCCCAATCTCCTGCATGGAATGGCCCTGTACCCTGAGAAGTGCGATCTCTTCGCGCTCCACCAAGGACAGGTACCGCCCGGAGAGCGGCTTCGCCGAAGATCTGAACATCGCTGGTGGCATACCGCCCGCCTTTCGGAACCATCTGGTTCCTACAGGCTGCGACACTCCGGCTTGGAGCGCAGCATCTTCACTGCTCAGCCCCGCGGCGATCGCCCTCCAGTATCCAATCTGTCCATCGCGCCCCGCCACAGGCGGCCGCCCTGGTGAAGGTAATGGCGCTCGTCCCGACCGTGCCGATCGCCGCTTTCGAATGCTCATCGCAACCTCCAACTTCAGAGTGTTGCGACGACCGCTTGAATCCGCCCACTGTTTCCCAACCACCGCCACACCAAAGGACTGTGGATCATTGGTAGCAGCATCCATCGTGCACCCTATCGTTTTCGCCATGCTGTCATACGGCCGTTGGCCAATCGACCGCGGAAAGATAGCCGGCATAAGCCGCATCCCAACTCGGGAGTTGTCCCTGGCCGGCGGCACGCCACAGAGCCTTCCGCTCGGGCTTGGCGTGGACATCTGCCATGTGATGACACGGTCCGAACCCAAGATGCTCCAACGCGAGCTTCAGCGAATATGTGCCGGTGCGACCCACGCCTGCACCAATGACATCTAGAGCCATGAGCACCCCCCGACGATTTCAATTGGTCAAAATACCGCTGTTTTCTTTAATTCGCTATATCTTTGAAGGTCAGCTCCGAATCGCCTCAAGCCGTAGCGCGAAGATCAGTATTGGAGAAGCGCCGGGAATGGCGGCTCCTGGCGCATTGCCGCCATTCGAAAGGTCGGAACCGAAGGTCTCCGATGGGTCACGCCACGACGATAGTCGAACCGACCTGAAGGTCCGTTATTAAAGATCTGAGAGTCCGTTTGAGAATGGTCAGGGGTGAGCGATGCGGCGCAGGAGCAAGCTGCCTAGGGCGAGGTGGATCATGGCTTCGGAGACGTCGAGCCGTTGTTCATAGTCGCGAACGAGCCGGCGCCATCGCGTCATCCAGCCGAAGGTGCGCTCCACGACCCAACGTCTCGGGAGCACTTTGAAGCCAGGCTCGGCGTCGCTCCTGCGGACGATCTCGAGAACGAAGTCGCGGTAGCCGACGGCATCCATCAGCTTGGTGCGGTCATAGGCGCCATCGGCGAACAGGTGCTTGAGCCAAGGGCATCGCTTCCGGATGCTTCCGACGATCGACTGAGCGCCGGCGCTGTCCGAGATGTCGGCGGTGGTGAGATTGACCATGAGCAGCCGGCCATCGGTGTCGACGGCGATGTGGCGCTTGCGACCGACAACCTTCTTCGCGGTGTCAAAGCCGCGCTCTTCAGCCACGGGTGCCTTGATCGACTGGGCGCGACCGCCGCGGGGAAGCGCCGGGATGGATGCGGACGGACCGCTTCGCCTTCCGGCCACGCGGCGTTGTCGGCTCGTCGAGCAGCCGGATACGCGCCGGCTCAACAGCCGACGCAATGTATGAGGCCGTCCGGTCATCGCGGGGTGCGCTATAGGCGACCGGAATCTGGGCCAGGCAACTCGGCTCTAACAAAGGTCGACGTGGACGACCAACTGGCCCTCTCCGGGATGCCGGGAGATATGACCTTTGCCGGTTCTGTCTTCCGCCAGCACTATGCTGCCGGCGGCGAGTCGGCGAATGTCGCCGTCGCTCGTTTCGAATTCAACTTCGCCAGTAAGCCAGATCACCAGCTCGCGACGCGGCGGGTTGTGCCAATCCACCACTCCCATGCCGGCAGGCACCCGGCAGATGTTGCAGCCGGTCGCCGCAAGCGTGTCCGTCAGACGCAGCGGCGGATGGCCGTTGAAGAAGGCTCGGGGCAGCAACGCGAGGTCCACCTCTTCCATGTGAGTTTCCCCCTCGGCATCGGCGTAGATATGCAGATACGTCACGCACTCGTCAGTGGCGCGGGTGGCATATGAGACGGTCTTTACGATTTCGCTCATGATTTTCTCCTGATCGTTACCGGATAGATGCGCGAGCATTGTGTGCGCTTGCCAGCACAAAGGCTTTCGGGCGATCTTGTGGATCGCGGCAGATTTACGGGTCATTCGCTTGAGAACTGCGAAGGACGGACATAATGCTGGTTGAATTCGATAAATTCCTGCTCGACACTGACCGACGAGAGCTTAGGGGCAGCGACGGGGGGTGGTTCACGTCGAGCCGCAGGTCTTCGACCTACTCCTCCATCTTGCGCAGAACGTCAACCGGGTCGTCAGCAAAGATGAGTTGATCGAGCGTGTCTGGAACGGCCGAGCCGTATCGGATGCGGCACTCAACAGCCGTATCAATGCCGCCCGCCGGGCGATCGGCGACAGTGGCGAGAGGCAGGCGATCATTCGCACCGTGCAGCGGCGGGGCTTCCTGCTTGCCGCCGACGTCAGGACGGGAGCTAGTGGCGCCGCGGAGGCGGCCACCCGGCAACACGCGCGAGCCGACGGTACGCTGCCCCGGTTGGCCCTGCCGGACAAGCCGTCGATTGCCGTCATGCCGTTCAACAACCTGAGCGGGGATCCGGCGCAGGACTATTTCGCTGACGGGATGGTAGAGGACATCATCACGGGACTCTCGCGCATCAAGTGGCTGTTCGTGATCGCGCGCAATTCCACCTTCACCTACAAAGGGCAGCCTGTCGACGTGAAGCGGGTCGGTCGCGAACTGGGTGTGCGCTATCTGCTGGAGGGCAGCGTCCGCAAGGCGGACGAGCGCGTTCGGATCAGTGCCCAACTCATGGAGGCGGAAACCGGCATTCATCTTTGGGCGCACCGCTGCGACAGCCGTCTCGACGACATCTTTGCACTACAGGACGAAATCACGTTGAGCGGTGTGGGTGCAATCGAGCCGAGCTTGCGCGATGCGGAAATCGAACGCGTCAAACGCAAGAGGCCCGACAATCTCGACGCCTACGATCTCGTTCTGCGCGCCCTTCCTCACGTCTATGTAGCCATGCCGGAGGGGGCAGCCAAGGCGGTGCCGCTGCTCGAGCGGGCGCTGGTGCTGGAAGCCGACTATGCCAGTGCCCATGGCCTACTCGCCTGGTGCAGCCAGTTCCTGTTCATCCGAGCCGGCTTCAAGGAGACCGACCGCATCGCGGCCATTCGCCACGCTCGCGCAGCAGTCACCCATGGTCGCGATGACGCAACCGCGATGGCCCTGGGCGCGTTCGTCATCGGGCTGGTGGAGCATGATCGCGCTGCTGCCCGTGAAGCATTCGAGCGGGCGCTTGCGCTGAGCCCCTCTTGCGCCTTCGCGCTCTTTCTTGGTGGCATTTTCCTGGCCTGGACCGGAGAGGCGGAGCGGGCGATCGAGTGGGCCGAACGTGCGTTGCGGGTCAGCCCTGTAGACCGGTTTGCCTTTGGGGGTCACCAAGCCGTAGCGATCGGCAATTTCATACTTGGGCAATACGAGGAAGCGGCAACCGCCGCCCGGCGAGCCGTCTTGTCCAATCCAAGCTTCAGCGTGACCCAGAGCCTCTTGGCGGCGGCGCTTGCCAAACTCGGGCGAACAGCGGAAGCCAAAGCCGCCGCCAGGCAGGTGCTTGTGCTGCAACCATCCTTCAGTTCGAGTGGATACTGCAATGCCATTGGGATCACGCCGGCGCTGGCTGCAACGCTGGTGGAAGCATGGCACCAAGCCGGTCTGCCGCCATAGGAGTCAGTGCTTAGCCAACAAGACCGAGATGTCCGGGTTGGGTCATGGACGTGAACCCGGCCGAGGGCAAACGAGCTTCCGCAAAGGGGTTGGAACCGGTCTTCCCCTCGGGCACCAGCGGCCGGCGCGATCGCCTCACCCAGCCGCCGGCCCGCAGGGCGGTGCTTTCGGCAGGTTTTCGCCCTCCCCCCCGGTGCGGCCGAGCAAGGAAGCGTCGGCAATCGTGGTGCCGCTTTCATGGCAGCCGACGCCGGATCCGCCGTCGGACGAAGGGACCGAAGCCGCGCGACATCATATACCCGTATCTGCATATCGACGAGATCAGGTGAAGATAGATCGGATTTGATGCCACTTACCTGTGCAATGACTGGTTTTTGACCACCTGAGCAGACTTGCGGGAGGACTAAGCCGCTCGCGCGGCAATGGCGCTTGTGGCAGGCGGTGCGCCTGCTGATCGACCGTGGTTCTTTGTGACTGGGGTTCC
>NZ_JAMYVK010000084.1:0-14870 GCF_040323975.1 Mesorhizobium sp. M0019
TTCGTAGAGCGCGGTTCCCCTCTCCGTCTCGGCTTCGCCGAGCCACCTCTCCCCACTTTCGTGGGGCGAGGAACCCAAGCTGGAATGAAGGCAGGCAATTTTGTTCTTGCTTTGTGCCGGCAGCTATGCTACTATTTTCAGTATGGTGATGATTCCACCGACGATCCCGCCCGCCGAGGCGGGGTTTTTGTTTCCGGGTTTTTGTTTCGCAGCTGCTTTGCCTGGTCTCTCAGGCCGAAAACGCCACCAACCCTTCGTCTTTGACCCGGCGGATGGTCAGCGCGGTTCGCACCGTATCGACATTGGGGGCCGAGGCCAGTTCCTCGATAACGAAGGTCTGGAAGGTGCCGAGATCGCTCGCCACGCAATGCAGCAGGAAATCGGACTCGCCCGACACCATCCAGGCGTCGCGCACGATCGGCCAGCCACGGGTGCGCTCGGCGAAGGTCTTGAGTTCGGCGTCGGCCTGGTGATGCAGGCCGATCAGACAGAAGGCGACGACGTCGAGGCCGAGCGCCGGAGCGTTGAGCAAAGCGCGGTAGCCGCGGATGATGCCGGCCTCTTCCAGCCGCCTGACGCGGCGCAGGCACGGCGGCGCCGAAATGCCGACGCGGCTCGACAGTTCGACGTTGGTCATGCGTCCGTCCTGCTGAAGCTCGCGCAGGATCTTCCAGTCGATAGCATCGAGATCGGCCTTGATCGGCATGGTGGCTTCCGTGGTGACGCGAAAGAATCTTTCGCGACTTTGTAATTAAACGACTTTGCTGTCTATTCCATCCGCTGGATCGAGGATTTTCGCATCATCTTGCTGCGGGTTGCTTGTCGCCGTCGCCGGCGCCGAAGCTTTCCGGGGACGAACGGCAACTTGCCTTGCTGGCGTCGCAGGCAACACTTACATTACGCGCAACAATCGATGAGAGTTCATGCCACAATCCATGGCTGCTCCCCGCAGAGGTTTTTCATGATCACCAAGCACGCGCCTGTTCTCATCATCGGCTCCGGCCCCGCCGGCTATACGGCGGCGATCTATGCCGCCCGCGCCATGCTCAAGCCGATGCTGGTCGCCGGCCTGCAGCAGGGCGGGCAACTGATGATCACCACCGATGTCGAAAACTATCCGGGCTTCGCCGCACCGATCCAGGGTCCATGGCTAATGAGCGAGATGCTCAGGCAGGCCGAGCATGTCGGCACCGACATCGTCAACGACATCATCACCGAGGTCGACCTCAACGTGCGGCCGTTCCGCGCCAAGGGCGATTCCGGCACGATCTATACCGCCGACGCGCTGATCATCGCCACCGGCGCGCAGGCCAAATGGCTGGGCATCCCGAGCGAACAGACCTTCATGGGATTTGGCGTTTCGGCCTGCGCCACCTGCGACGGCTTCTTCTATCGCGGCAAGGATGTCGCGGTGATCGGCGGCGGCAATTCGGCGGTGGAGGAAGCGCTCTATCTCTCCAACCTGGCCAAGAGCGTCACCGTCATCCACAGGCGCAGCGATTTCCGCGCCGAGCGCATCCTGCGCGAGCGGCTGCTGCGGAAAGATAATATCCGCGTCATCTGGGACACGGTGATCGACGAGATCACCGGCAGGCCCGGCAAGGCGCCGCTGCCGCCTTCGGTCGAAGGGCTGAAGCTGCGCAACGTGGTGACCGGGCAGGAGATGCATCTGGTGGTCGACGGCGTGTTCGTGGCGATCGGCCACGCGCCGGCGGTCGAGCTGTTTGCCGGCAAGCTGAAGCAGAAGCCGAACGGCTATCTGTGGACGGCGCCGGATTCGACCCGCACCGACATGCCGGGCGTGTTCGCCGCCGGCGACGTGACCGACGACATCTACCGCCAGGCGGTGACGGCGGCCGGGCTCGGTTGCATGGCCGCGCTCGAGGCGGAAAAATATCTGGCGGGGATCGAGGTTCACCGCGAAGCGGCGGAGTGATTGTTCGATAAGCGGCTGAGAAAAGCCGCGCAAAAGCCTGATTTTTCATTCAGACGCCGAAAACAGGCGGACGCCAGAAAACAGGACGAGGGGAAATCATGGCGTTGGATTGGGACAAGCTACGCGTGTTTCACGCCGCGGCGGAAGCGGGGTCGTTCACCCATGCCGCCGAGACACTGCATTTGTCGCAATCGGCGATCTCGCGGCAGGTCAGCGCGCTCGAGCATGACGTCGGCGTGCCGCTGTTCAATCGCCACGCCCGCGGCCTGGTGCTGACCGAGCAGGGCGAGATGCTGTTCCGCACGGCGCACGACGTGCTGATGAAGCTCGAAACCATCAAGTCGCGACTGACCGAAACCAAGGACCGGCCCTCCGGCGTGCTCAGGGTGACGACCACGGTCGGCCTCGGCGCCGGCTGGCTGACCGAGCGCGTGCAGGAATTCATCGAGCTCTATCCCGAGGTCAGCCTGCAGCTCATCCTGGCCAATGAGGAGCTCGATCTCACGATGCGCCAGGCCGACTGCGCCATCCGGCTGCGCCAGCCGCAGCAGCCCGACCTCATCCAGCGCCGCCTGTTCACCGTGCATTTTCATCTCTACGCGGCGCCATCCTATGTAAACAAATACGGCAAGCCGAATTCGATCGCCGAGCTGAAAACCCATCGCATCGTCACCTTCGGCGTGCCGGTGCCGGCGCATCTGTCGGAACTGAACTGGCTGGAGACGGTCGGCGATTTCGAAGGCGGGCAAAGGGTGCCGACGCTGCAGATCAACGACATATTGTCGATCAAGCGGGCGGTGCAGGGCGGCGCCGGCATCGCCATGCTGCCCGATTACGTGGTCAGCAAGGATTCCGGGCTGGTGCAGTTGCTGCCCGAGACCGAAGTGCCGTCCTTCGATACCTATTTCGCCTATCCCGACGCGATGAAGAACCAGGCGAAGCTGCATGTCTTCCGCGATTTCATCATCGCCAAGGCGCGCAGCTGGTCGTTCTGATTTAATGCATGTCGCGCAAAAGTGTGCAGCGGTTTTGCGATAACGACATGCATCAAACAAGAACCTAAAGCGCGTCGCATGAGGTCGGTCGAACGCAACGCGCTTTAGGAACGCGTATCCGCCAGCGTGCTGGCGCCGTAGCGCAAACCGTCTACGAGCAGGGCAACCATGCGCCGCGCCTGGGCAGGGCCGCCGCCGTGTGCCGGCATGGCAAGGCTGGCGGCCGCCCCTAACAGGTCGCCCGGCTCGATATCGGCGCGCACCTCGCCGGCCGCGGCCGCCGCCTCCAGCAATGTTTGAAGCGCGGGCCGGAGCCGTTGGTTGAAATAGGCAGGCAAAGTGTCGAATGCCGGATTGCCTGAGTACAGGGCTGCCGCGAGGCCGCGTTTTGCCGTGATGAAATCCACATAGCGCTGCATCCACAGGGCGAGCGCTTCACCGGGCCTATGCTCTCTGGCCAGGACCGGTGCGGCGTCCGCACAGGCGTCAACCTCGTGACGGAAGACGGCCACGATCAGGTCCGAGCGCTGTGGAAAGTGGCGGTAGACGGTGCCGACGCCGACGCCAGCCTTTTCCGCGATCTCTCGCACCGGAGCCTCCACGCCGGAGGTCGCGAACACCGCCATGGCCGCCCGGAGCAACGCGTCGATGTTGCGCCGTGCGTCGGCGCGCACGTTGCGATCCGCGCGGTCGCGGGGTTCCAGACCATCGCGTTGATCCGTTTTGCCGTTCGGCGTTTTTTCGCCCATCAAATTACCTCTTGCAAACGGAACCTTGTTCCGGATATATGTGGAACGTGGTTCCGTTTGACTTGTATCTAGCACGGCAAATCGGTGTTGGCCACACATCGGTGCACAAAAGGAGATTACCATGCAGGACAAACCCGTCGCCCTGGTCACCGGGGCCAACAAGGGCATCGGTCTTCAGATCGCCAAGGACCTCGCGGCGAACGGCCTTACCGTGCTCGTAGGATCGCGCAGGCTCGAGCATGCCGAGGCAGCCGCAAATAGCATCGGAGAGGATGCCCACGCTCTGCAGCTCGACGTCACCGACCAGGCGTCGATCGCCGCCGCGGCAGAGCGCATCCGCATCGAACTCGGCCGCCTCGACGTGCTGGTGAACAATGCCGGCATCTCCCATGCGGGAAAGCCGGGCAGGCCGCTCGAGGAGATCATCAACTCGGGCCGCCCGAGTGTTGCGTCTCTCGACGACGTACGCGCGGTGTTCGAGACGAACGTGTTTGGCATCGTCGCCGTCACGCAAGCGATGCTGCGGCTCCTTCGTGAGGCCCCGGCGGCGCGTATCGTCAACGTATCGAGCGGCGCCGGCTCGCTGACATTGAACGCGGATCCGGCCTTTCCGTACCGCACGTCGTTTGGCGCCGTTTACAACCCGTCGAAGACGGCCGTCAACGCGATGACGCTCGCCTTCGCCATCGAGCTCGAGGAGACCGGCATCAAGGTCAACGCTGCCTGCCCGGGCTACACCGCGACGGAGCTCAACAACTTCGAAGGTCCGCGCACCGTCGAACAGGCCGCGCGGGAGCCCGTGCGCCTCGCGCTTCTCGACGCGAACGGTCCGACGGGCACGTTCTCGAACGAGGACGGCCCGCTGCCGTGGTGACGTTGCCTTGGAGCCTGCTTCAGCCGCGCCAAGGTGTCAGGCGGGGCAGCCAGCCTGGTACGGCACGGCGGTAGGCCTCGTATTCGTCACCGTAGCGGCGGGCAAGCGTCGGTTCCTCATATAGTCTCACGAAGGAGATCATGGCGGCCGCGGCGATGACTAGATAGGCGGCGACCGTCCAGCTCGAAAACAGCAGTGCCTGGCCGAGGACGATCGACAGCACGGCGATGTACATCGGATTGCGGACATGGCGGTAGATGCCGCCGACGACCAGCCTTTCGGTCGGCGCGACCGGGGCGGGCGTACCCAGGCCCTCCAGGGCAAACCGGGCAAAGGCGTGCAGCAGTATGGCTGTGCCGGGGACAACCAGCAGCCAGCCCACAGGAACGAAACCGGGCAGTCTCGACCAGGGCAGGCGATAGCGATCGGTCAGCAGCCAAGGCAACAGTCCGGCGACCACGCCGGGCGCTACAGCAAGGAAGATGACGCTGCCGGCGATCGCCGAAGTGGCTCGCATATAGCTCTCCTTACGGGCGCGGCCTTGAACGGTCTCCTGCAACGCGCTGCAGGTCTTGTCCGGCATGTAACCCAAACCGCTGCACCCTCAGGTCAAGCTCGATGGCGGGCTTTTGGGCGGCATGCACCAGCAAGGTCTGGCTGCCGAAAAAACAAACGCGTGCTGCACGATTCCACGTCATCCTGCGTTTTTCGACTTTCCGAGCAGGAATCGCTGCTGATTCGCGGCCGCGGATCGATTTTTGCCTTGCCGCAGGCTGTATTTCAGCGATTCAACTGGTCCTATTGCGCTTCGGGACGGATTAGACCACAGCCGGCGCCTTTTTGCATGTGAGTGTTGCAAAATAGATGCTTGTTTCTTGGGCATGAAGAGCACATATGTAGATCATCTCCTGAGCGCGTTCTCCTCCCATTAGCGCTCTCGAGTGTTCCCCTCTGGAGGTTAGCCTTAACAGGCACTTCCAATCAAACTCAGCCGGGTCTTCATTGATCCGGCTTTTTTGTTGCCCGAAACCAACACATCGCCAGAAAATCGGCCGGAACGGTCGCGTAACAGTGACATGTAACCTCGGGTAACATCCCGCGGGCGCGCCAAATCGATTAAGCAGAGCACAGGACGCGGTGTGGCTCGTCCGGGGGATGGGGGCATCACTCGGACGACCCGGGCTCAGGCAGCTACCGCGTCCGAACCTTCCTCCGCCAAAACACCGGCGGCAAGCATGCGGCGGACCTGCCGTTTCGCCTCCCACGAAGACGGTCCGCAAGAAACGGCGCCCGGATCATCCGGGTGCCGTTTCCTGTTGGGCCGCAAAGGCAGCTCAGGCGGCCTTGCCGTTGGCGTTCAGCGCCTCGTCGGCCAACCGGCCGGTGAGTTCGGCCATGTGGTCGAAGACGGCCCGGTAGCTGGCGACACCCGCCGTGGCCGAGCGCAGCTCGATGATGAGGTCGCCGATCTCGGCTTGCGGCATGGTCGCCTCGACGACGTCCCATCCGGGCCAGTCGGGCCGCGCGTCGTAGCCGAGGATCTGGCCGCGCCGTTGCGGGATCAGCGCAATGATCTTCGACGTCGCGTCGGACGGCGTGACGATCTCGACCTTCATCACCGGCTCGAGCAGCACCGGCGAGCACGCGGCCATGCCTTCTTTCATCGCCAGCTTCGCCGCCATCTGGAAGGCCATGTCGGACGAATCGACCGCATGGTAGGAGCCGTCGGAAAGGTTGACGGCAACATCGACGACCGGGAAGCCGAGCGGCCCGGACTTCAGGTAGTCACGCACGCCGGTCTCGACCGACTGGATGTAGGTCTTCGGCACGACGCCGCCGGTGATCGTATCGGTGAACTGGAAGCCTGACCCGCGCGGCAGCGGTTTGATCTCAATCACGACGTCGCCGAACTGGCCGTGGCCGCCTGATTGTTTCTTGTGGCGGCCGCGCTGCTGCGTCGCTTTGCGGATCGTCTCGCGGTAGGGCACGGCCGGCACATGGCCTTCGACCGGGATCTGGTTCTTGCCTTCCAGCCGCTCGCGCACGACGCGCAGATGCATCTCGCCATGGCCGGACAGCACGGTTTCGGCCGAATCCTGGTTGTGATGCAGGTTGAGTGAGGGATCTTCCTCGGCCAGGCGCTGGATGGCCGCCGACATCTTGACCTCGTCCTTGCGCTCTTTCGGCCGCAGCGCGAAGGCGAAGACCGGTTGCGGCGGCGCCAGCGTGACCAGCGGCTGGATGCCGCCCTTGGTCGAGCTCAGCGTCTGGCCGGTCCTGACGGCGTCCAGCTTGCCGAGCGCGACCGTGTCGCCGGCCTTGGCCGAAGTCAGCTTGACCTGGTCCTTGCCGAGCATCTTGTAGATGCCGGAGACCTTTGCCGTTTCGCCATTGGAAAGGAACAGCTCGGCGGCGTCGGCGACCTGGCCGGACAGGATGCGCGACACAGACAGCTTGCCGCCATGCGCGGTGTGGATGGTCTTCATCACCTGGACCACGGTGGCATTGCCATCGGGAGCGCCGAGGCGCTGGCGCGTCGCCTCGATGTCGGGTGCGTCGTGACGGATCGCCTTCAACAGGCGCAGCACGCCATTGCCCTTCTCGGCGGTGCCGATCAGCACCGGCGTCACCATGCCGTCGCGCAGGTCGGCGGCAAGATCGTCGAAGATCGCATCCTTCGGCGGTTCAATCTCGTCCAGCAATTGCTCCATCAGCCGGTCGTCATGGTCGGCGAGCGTCTCCAGCATGGAAAAGCGCGCCTCGAGCTCGCGCGCCTTGTCGTCGCTCGGGATCTGGGCGACCTCGCTCTCGGCATATTCGCGGTAGATGTAGGCACGTTCCAGAGCGAGGTCGATCGAGCCGATGACGACGCCGTCCTTGCGCAGCGGGATCTGGCGCAGCAGCAATGGCACCGAGCTTGCCGGCTGCAGCATCTTCAGCGTGTCGCGCACACCTGCTATCGCCTTGTCGACCTTGTTCAGGAACAGCATGCGCGGCACGCCGAGATCGTCGAGCTTGCGCATGATCAGCTGCAGGGCAGGGATCTTCTTCTCGTCGGCCTCGGCAACGACCACGGCGACGTCGCAGGCGGCCAGCACCGGCTCGGCTTCGAAGGAGAATTCGATGGAGCCGGGACAATCGACGAAGGTGAACGGCTCGCCCATGAAATCGGTGGTGGCGAAGGTCGCCTCGACGCTCATGCCGTGAGCGCGCGCCTCGGGCGAATGATCGGAAACGGTATTTCCGGACGAAACGGGATTCTGGCGGGGAATGGCGCCTGTACGGGCGAGTATGGCTTCGAGAAGTGTCGTCTTACCGCTTGCGAAGGGACCGACTATGGCAATGCATTTCGGTCCCGTGCGTCGTCCTCCGGCGCGAGTACCCATGGCTGACCTCCACTCAGGCGTTTCCCTGTGAGCGGCGGCCGGCCTGTCGGCCGTCGCGGGCGAGGCTTTTTTCAATTTGCCACCTACCCAAAGGGCATCGTCCCACGGGCAGGCCGGGAGGGCAAGGGATTTGAGGTTGAAGGGATTTGAAGTTGGGGCCGGTTCAGCCGGTGCCGGTCAGGCGCGACGCCAGCGGGGGTGCGTCCACGCGCTGCACCGCCACCGTCTCGGCAAAGCGCGCGAGCAACGGATTGAACAGGTCCGCACGCTCCCAGAAAGGCGCATGCCCGGCGCCGGAGACGATGTGGCAATGCTCCCACAGCGAGCCGTATGCGAGCGTCTCAAAATAGCCGAGCCGGACGAACGGATCGTTCTCGCCATTGACGATAGCGACCGGAAACGCGGCTTGCTCGACCACCTGTCTCTGGTCGGCGCCCTTGCCGGTGAGCATGCCGCGCGTCACCGCGGCGCGCAGCCGGCCGTCGGTGCGCAGGATGGCTTGGCGAAAGGACGGATCGGCGGTGTCGCCGAAACACAGCGTCTCGAAGCGCTCGGCATCGCGTTCGGAATACGTCTTTTTGGACGCCAGCAGCATGTCCCAATGCGCGTGGAAGCCGCGCAGCATGCCGAAAGGACCCTTCGATACCGGCGGCGCGCCGGTCAGCATCAGCCCGCCGACGGCGCGGTGAAAACTCGCGAGTTCGATTGCCACGTGCCCGCCAAGCGACCAGCCGAAGACGACGGCGCGGCCGATCCCCAAAACATCGAGGAGCTGAGCCGCCGATTGGGCAAGGCCGGCGATGGTGTAGTCCGTCGCCGGATCGCGGGCGTCCGACGATTCGCCATGGCCGGGCAGGTCGAAAGCAATCAACCGATGGGCAGCGGCCAACGGGCTGTCGAACTGGCGGGCGAATACGGCGCGCGAACTGCCCGAGCCGTGGATCAGGACAAGCGGGATGCCGGGTCCCGACGACTGGCTGAGGCGCAAATCCGCTTGCGGCGTGCGGATCGTGCGGTGGGAAACGGCCATATCTGGTTTGGACCTTGGGATTGTCTCCAGGTCAACATCGCATGCCGAGGTCACCATGTTGTTTAGAACGGTGGTTAAGAAATGATTTCTCGGCTTGCGCCGGGTATGATGAACGAATCCACCACAGCTAACCCCGGGACCCTGATGATGGAATCCACGCTCGACCTTCTCCTCTCGATCAGCAGCATCGCGACGCTCGGGCAATATGCCTGGTCGATGCGCGCGCATTTCCAGTCGCAGACCATGTCTCAAGGCGCGATGATCATTTCGGCCGTCGTGGTCGGCACGGCGCTGTTCTTTCTTGCGCTGCTGTGGATCGAGCGGCAGCCGGTGGCGGCGAAGATCGGCGGGCTCGCCATCGAACTGGCAAGCTCGGCGCTGTTCTGGTGGGCGATCTCGGTCTCCCGCAAGGCGCGGCTGCGGTTCGCATTCGATCCTGACAATCCCGACAGCCTGGTGACCGAAGGCCCTTATCTCCATGTCCGGCATCCGTTCTACACGTCCTACATCATCTTCTGGATCGGATGGGGTATCGCGACCTGGTCGGTCTGGGCGGTGGTGCCGGTCGCCGGCATCGTTACGATCTACGTGATCGCAGCCTTGGACGAAGAGCGTAAATTTTCGCGGACAAGGTTGGCCGATGCCTACGACGTTTACCGCACGCGGACCGGTCTGTTCTGGCCGCGTTTTGCCCGCAGCCGGCAGGAGATGCAGCCGGCATCGGACGAAAGTGGTAGGGTCTAAGACACTGGATTGAATCGAGGACTTGCGACGATGAAGATTATTGCCTGCGGCAGCGTGCCGACGATTGTTGCGCCGGAAAAATACTTCACTGGCCGGGTTTTGCAGACGCCGATCATCGAGAAAGAGGCGCCGGCGCGGCTCAGAGCCACGCTGGTCAGCTTCGAGCCCGGCGCCCGCACCCACTGGCACACGCATCCGCTCGGCCAGACGCTCTATGTCACGTCCGGTGCCGGTCTCGTGCAAAGCTGGGGCGGCCCGCTGCAGGAGGTCAGGGCCGGCGACGTCATCTCCTTTGCGGCCGGCGAAAAGCACTGGCACGGCGCCGCGCCCAAATCGGCGGTGACCCACATCGCCATGCAGGAGGCGCTCGAGGGTGTGCATGTCGATTGGCTGGAGAAGGTGAACGACGAGCAGTATGGCGGCTGAAACGTCTCAGACCAGCGCGGCGGTAAAGCGCTGGATGCGCGTGCAGGCCTCTTCGAGCAGAGCCTCCGACGTGGCGTAGGAGATGCGGAAGTTCGGGCCGAGGCCAAAGGCCGAGCCGAAAACAACCGCCACGCCCTCGGCCTCGAGCAGTTCCGAGCAGAAGGTTTCGTCGCTGTCGATCACCTTGCTGCTCTTGGTCTTCCTCCCGATCAGCTGGGCACAGGAGGGATAGACGTAGAACGCACCCTCCGGCGACGGACAGGTGATGCCGCGCGCCTGGTTGAGCATCGAGACGACGAGATCGCGCCGGCCCTGGAAGATCGCCTTGTTCTTCGGGATGAAATCCTGCGGGCCGTTCAGCGCTTCGACCGCCGCCCATTGGGCGATGGTGCAGGCGCCGGAGGTCTGCTGGCCCTGGATCATGTCCATCGCCTTGATCAGCGGCACCGGGCCTGCCGCGTAGCCGATGCGCCAGCCGGTCATGGCATAGGCCTTCGACACGCCGTTCATCGTCAGCGTGCGCTCATAGAGCTTAGGCTCGACCTCGGCGATGGTCTTGAAGACGAAGTCGCCATAAGTCAGGTGCTCGTACATGTCGTCGGTCAGCACCCAGACATGCGGGTGCTTCAACAGCACGTCGGCCAGGCTCTTGAGTTCCGCTTCGGTATAGGCGGCGCCCGAGGGGTTCGACGGCGAGTTCATCAACAGCCATTTGGTGCGCGGCGTGATCGCCTTTTCCAGCACGGCCGCCGTCAGCTTGAAGCCGTTGTCGATCGAGGTGTCGGCAAAGGCCGACGTGCCGCCGCAGATCGCCACCATTTCGGGATAGCTCACCCAGTAGGGCCGCGGGATGATCACCTCGTCGCCGGGGTTCAGCGTCGCCATGAAGGCGTTGAACAGGATCTGCTTGCCGCCGGTGCCGACGATGGTCTGCTCCGGCCGGTAGTCGAGATTGTTCTCGCGCTTGAACTTTTTCACGATCGCCTCGCGCAGCGGCACAATGCCGGATACCGGCGGATACTTCGTCTCGCCGCGGCGGATGGCCTCGATCGCGGCGTTCTTGATGTTGTCGGGGGTGTCGAAGTCCGGCTCGCCGGCGCCCAGCCCGATCACGTCGCGGCCGGCGTTTTTCAGCTCGCGCGCCTTCTGCGTCACCGCGATGGTCGCGGAAGGCTTTACGCGGGAAAGGACGTCGGCAAGAAAGGCCATGACAGATATCTCCAGAAAAGACCGGCGGGCGAAGGCGCCGCGGCGCCTCTCATGTCGCATCATCTGGTCAAGCGCAAGCCCAGCGCAGGCATTGTCGAATGAGCCAGCGCGCAATGCTGGCAACAATAAATTCACCAACGATCGGTAAAAGCTTGAACGGCAGGGACCGTAGCCGGTCCGCCAGTCTCGCACAGCGAGGAACCGTGACGCGCAGCATCGGGCTTGCCCATATCATCCGCCATGATGACGGCACCGCCAGCGGTGTCTGGGGGGTCTATACGCTGCAAAGCGCTTTCCAGCCGATCTTCGCCTTCAACAAGGGCAAGCTTTCCGTCGTCGCGTTCGAGGGGCTGATCCGGCCGTTCCGCGAAGGCGAGCCGCAGCCGCCAATGAGTTTCTTCAACAGCTGCCCGGCGGTCGACCGCCTGCATATCGAGGCGCTGACACGGACGCTGCACCTTCTGAACGCCGGCGCCTGCCTGCCGCGAGACGCCTCCATCTTCATCAATTTCGATCCATCGGTGTTCACCGACCGCAGCATCGCCGACAAGGCGCTGCGCGACATGCGGCTGGTGCTGCACGAGGCCGACATCGATCCGCGCCGCGTCGTCTGCGAGGTCACCGAGCAGAAATCGGCGTCGCAGGAAACGCTCTACAATTTCGTCGAGGCGCTCAGGGGCAATGGTTTACGCATTGCCGTCGACGATTACGGCGCGGACGAATCCGACATCAATCGCATCAAGGAACTCAGGCCAGACATCGTCAAGTTCGACGCCGACTGGATCATGACGCTGATGGAGTCCGGTGCCGGCTTCGCCTTGCTGACCGCTATGGTGACAAGCTTCGAAGAGCAAGGCATCCGTACGGTATTCGAGGGCATCGAGACGGGCTGGCAGCTCGAGCTTGCCGAAAAGTCGGGCGCCTCGATGGTGCAAGGCTTCGTGCTGGCACGCCCGGAGCTTGCACCGACCAGCTTTCACGTCTTCGACAAGGCCGGGCAAGCATCAGCGGTGTCGCCCGATAAGGACAAAGTTCCCGCGGCCGTTTCGCCATCGCGGCGGCCGATGCGGGCCTTTGGCCGCAGGGTGGCATCGTGACCGGGCGGGCCGACATGCGGCGCAAGGTCGGCGAAGCGATCTTTGCCGACGAGGTCGGCATTGAATATGGCGTCTACGGCGCATTCCGGCTGAGGAGCGCCTACCAGCCGGTCTTCGCGCCGCGCGGCAGGTTTCTCGCCGCCCTCGCGGTCGAGGGACTGATCGAGCCGCATCGTGCAGGCAGGCCGGTGGCGCCGCAAATCTTCTTCGAAGGTGTGCCGGCAGCGGATCGGCTGTTTGTCGAAACCATGTGCCGGGTGCTGCATTTGCGCAACTTCCGCAACATCGGCGTCGACGGGCTCGACCTCTTCTTCAACTACAATCCGCTGATCAACGATGACCCCGCACGGGCGCTGGCCGAAATCAGGCTGATGACCAGGCATCTGACGGATTTCGGCCTGCATCCCGGCATGCTGGTCTGCGAGATTACCGAGCAGGCGGCCGGCGACAAGGTGCTTGTCAGCCTGGCGCGCGAGATGCGGCGCGACGGCGTCCGCATCGCCATCGACGATTTCGGCACCGGGCATTCGACCGAAGAAAGGGTAGCGCTGGTGCAGCCCGACATCGTCAAGATCGACGGCACCTGGTTCGCAGAATTCTGCCGCCATGCCGCCGCCGAGCGGTTTTTCCGGCCGCTGGTTTCGACGCTGCACGACCGTGGCGCCAAGGTGCTGGTCGAAGGCGTCGAGAACGCCACGCATCTGCGCGTCGCGCTGGATGGCGGCGTCGACCTGCTGCAGGGCTTTTACCTTGCCCGGCCGGCGCTGGCCGGTACGCTGTTCGACGAGGAGCCGCTGTCGATCGACAGGCTGCTTGGCAGGGATAACAACGTCATCCCGTTGTTCGGATGAATGCATCAGCGGCGCTGATGGTTACGCCAAAACAAATCACTGGATGAAGCCGCCGCTGCCGCGATAGAGGCTGGATCAATCCCTGAGACGGGTGGTTGCGAGCAAGGGGGAGCACCGATGATACTCTATGGAATGATCGACAGCGGCAATTGCTACAAGCCGCGCCTATTGATGGCCAAGCTCGGCATCGCTTTCACCAATGTCGAGGTCAGCTCGCACACCGGCGACACGCGCAAACCCGACTATGTCGCGAAAAATCCGAACGCCATGGTGCCGCTGCTCGAACTCGACGACGGCCGCCGGCTGGCCGAATCCAATGCCATCCTGCTCCATCTCGCCGAAGGCACGCGGTTTCTGCCGGCGGACAGATACGAACGCGCGCTGGCCTATCAGTGGCTGTTCTTCGAGCAATACAGCCACGAGCCTTATATCGCCGTGCGCAGGGCGCTGCTGACCTTCCCTGAAAGAGCCAAGGACGCAACGCCCGAGCGGCTGGCGGTGACGCTGGAGCGCGGCAACAAGGCGCTTGGCGTCATGGACAAGCACCTGGCCGGGAGCAGCTTCTTCGCCGGCGATGCGCTGAGCGTCGCCGACATCGCGCTCTACGCGTATACGCACACGGCCGAGACGGGCGGGTTTCAGCTCGACGCCTATCCGGCGGTGGCCGCCTGGCTGAAAAGGGTCGAGGCCGACCCGGGGCATGTGCCGCTGGAGTGGGTGGGGTAGTTCTGTCCTCACGCTGTCGCCGCTTCGCGGCTGCTCCGGACGGGGCGCGCCTACAGGCGCGACGTCCGGTCGGGCTTGCGGCCTTCGGCCGGTGGCGTGAATGCTCGCACGCCTTTGCTCTGATTAACGAGGGCAGTTTTGCGTAGGCCTCCCAAAACGAGGGAGTGGCAAAATGATTCACAGAGGCCGGGTCCGGCCGGCGCGATGATCAGTCAATGCCTGCTCGGCAAGCTTGTCCAGTCTGCCGCCCTTGGCGTCGGCTTCGAACTGACGGTCCCACATGTCGGCCTGCAGCGCCTCGAACCATGCGGCAAAGTGCCTTGAGCTCTTCGGGGCTTAGTTCGGCGACGGATTTCTCAATCTATTCAAGCTTGCTCATGGGTCGATGGTACCATGACCGGGGTAAAAACAACCACGAAGTGGCCCATAGGACCAAGGCGGCGGTTCACTGGAATCCAGACAGCAAAAAGGCGGGACAAAATCCCGCCTTCCCATGCTTGGCAGCCTGATCGGGAGCGTTTTGGCCGGGCCGGCAGCAATCTGCTGCTTCGGCTTGTCGGGGTCTTCCGCTCCGGCGCGCTTCTCGCGCGACCGCCAGTACATCCGTGACTTGCCGCGGGGCCCGCGGGGGGGCGCGCGGGGGGGGGGGCGGGGGGTAGCGCGGGGGTGGGTGGCGGGGGCGGGGCCGCCGGGGGCGGGGGGGGGGGGGGGGGGGTGTGGGGGGGGGGGGGGGGGGGGGGGGGGGTGGCGGGGGGGGAGGGGGGGGCGGGGGGCGGGGGCGGGGGAGCTGGGGGTGGTGGGGGTGGGGGGGGGGGGTGGGGCTGTGAGGGGTTGGTCTTGGTAGGCG
>NZ_JAMYVK010000085.1:0-14726 GCF_040323975.1 Mesorhizobium sp. M0019
CATGTCAGCACCCGACCACGCTCCTCATTCTTCATATAAGATTCTTCTTGCGCTGACGGGGGCGTCCACACATGTCCATGACGACGATGTCGCCTGGCTTGAGGGTTGGGACGAGAACCTTGTCGACATAGAGTTGGAAACGCTCGCCGTTGATCGGTCCGTCGATCAGCCATGGCGCATCGACACGGTCATGGCGCAGCGCCGCCAGAAAAGTCATGGTCTTCCAATGGCCGTGCGGCACCTTGGCTTTGATCCTTTCGCCGCGCGGCGCCCATCCCCTGAGCGGCGCCATGTTGGTTTTGGTCCATGTCTCGTCGATGAACACCAGGCGGGAAGGGTCGATACGGTCCTGATACTTTGCCCACTGTGCCCGCCGGCGCGCCACATCCGGGCGATCCTGCTCAGCCGCGATTAGCGTCTTTTTTTGTGACTGAGCTTCTCGGCGTGGACGAACTCCCACACCGAGCGGTAATCGACCTTCAAGCCGCGCTCGGCCAGCTCGATCACAAGACCGCGTAGCGTAAAATCCGCGGCCCGGCAGCGCACCAGCAGCCACTCCCGATGCTCACCGGCAATCTTCTTCGGCCTGTGCCCGCCCATCTTGCCCGGCGCAAGACTGTTCGTTTCGCGCAACCGGCTCACCCATCTGATGACGGTGCTGATACCAACCCCATAGCGCGCCGAGGCTTGCCGCCGCGACAGCCCCTCCCGCTCAACCGACGCAACAACCCGTTCGCGAAGATCCATCGAGTAAGGCTTGCCCATCCATGCTGACCTCCTTGCCCAGCAAGAAGGTTGAATCAGATTTGCCCGCCTAAGGGAATCTCCCGCCGATTCAGCCTCAATTCATCCCGCTCTAACCGCATCGTCATAAAGCCGCCGCTCCGGCCGCGGCGCCGAACGGCCCACCTGCGGTCCGTTGCGCAATAGGCGCATCGCATGCTTCCGGTGAAAGTCGCTCACCGCCACGAACTCATCGAGAATGCGCGACTTCTCTGCCCGCTCGCTTCGCGCGTAGCGCTCCGTTACCGCGCTCACCAGCTCATCCCGCGCCGCCATGCTGACCTGCCTCATCTGATTTGCTCCTGCCATACAAATGCGGGGAGCAAATCAGATGAGGCAACGGCTCAACATCCTGGAACAATTCAGGCGAGGCAATGCGCGCTCGCAGCTTCATTGTCGCGCCGCAGAGAGCTGTCCGCCATTGGCAAATGACGTTTCCATCGCAGCATACCGCTGACGATGTACCGTGGCATCATATCTCGCTCCAAAAGGGCATATGCAGTCGATACATTGGTGATCCCCGCGCCGATGACAACAATCCTGGGCATTTTGGCCTCCGGGCAGAAAAAACGGTGCAGGTCCTGCGGGCGATCATCCAGAGCCAGACGAGCGCTGCCTCGTTCAGGCTAGGCATCAATGTGCAACGAGAGCCCGACAGTAGACTGAACGAGAGTAGGCCATGGTTCCAGAGGTCGACCCGGACTTAACGCCACGACAATCATGACTTCCTCGCGGACATCGACGAAGACGCTCCGTCATGTTCGACACCGGCTGAATCCCAATTCCCTGCCCACCTCTGTGAAGGCCTCGACGGCATGGTCAGATCCACACTCGAATGTGCCGCAGACATCTGCGCGCGAATGCGCGCCTGGCCCTTCGGGACGACGGGGAAGGAGAAATCGACCACATAAATGCCGCGCTGGAGCATCTTCTCAGCCATCTGCCGCATGGCTGTCGTCGACCATGACCATCGCGCCGTATTTCTCGGCCAAATCGCAAACGCCGCCAAGATTGGCGATGATGCCGTCCATGGAACATACACTATCGGTCGCGATCAGGCTGAAGCGGCTCCCCTTGGCCTTCTTCAGCTCATTTTCCAGCGCTTCCATGTCATTGTTGGCGGAGCGGAAGCGTCTGGCCTTCGACAGACGCACGCCGTCAATGATCGAGGCGTGGTTTAGCGCATCGGAAACAATGGCGTCTTCCTCGCCGAGCAGCGTCTCGACCGGCATTGGCGTCATAGGATGAATAGAGGATCGCATGTTCCATATTGAGGAATGAGGAGATGCGCGCCTCGAGTTGCTTGTGCTCTTCCTGAGTGCCGCAGATGAAGCGGACCGACGCCAGGCCGTATCCATAGCTGTCGAGCGCAGCCTTAGCTGCCTTCCGCAGATCTTCATTTGTCGGCGAGACCGAGATAGTTGTTGGCGCAGAAATTCAGGACCTTGCTCGAGTTCGATCTCGGATGACTGCGTCGAGGTGATGACGCGCTCGGATTTGTAGAGCCCCGCGGATTTCAAGCCAGTCAGTTCCGCTGACAAATGGGCAATAAAAGCGCTTTTCATCGGCAACTTCGCAGGAATGGCGTCGAGTACGCCCGACACAAGTACATGACCAGTGAAGACTGGACGCTCATCATCAAGTGGTAAGGGGTGTCGATTCGCTCAACCGCAAGCCACGAGGCCAAAGGGCACCTAGAGCTGCGAGCACGTCATATTCACAGGGATTGTGACATCGAGCAAACCGGCGTCACCGTTTCGCGGATAGGTCGGTCCCCTCGTTGAGATAAGCGTCCTCGGCGCGCAGCGCGACTCGGTGACGCAGAAAGTTGTCGCGCCGTCGCGGATCGCGCCCGTCTTACGACTGCTGGAATCGCCGCAGCAGGAGATGTCTGCGTGTATCGTCCACAACACCAAATCCAAGGCGTCTTCCCGCCGAAGCGCGCCTGCTTGAATTTCGGGACCTTGCGTGACGACAGTCAATTTCATCGTCACGAAGATGCTCGCAAAGTTGCCGTCGCATGCCTCATCTCCGATTATGGGTAGATAACAGCAGTTGACCATGCCGGATCATCGTGCATTCGCCAGTAGAGATCCATGAGTCTGCGGGTGATAGACCCCACCTCCCCATTAGAGATAACGGCGTCGTCGATACGCGTCACGGGCATAATTCCACCGGCAGTCGAGGTGATGAACACCTCTTCGGCCGCTTTGATCTCAGCACGACTAATGTCAGCAGCCGTGGCCGACAGCCCAATCTCGGCGCAAATGTCGAACACAGTCCTGCGCGTGATGCCCGGCAACACCCCAAAAGCGGGTGTCCGCAAGGATCCGTCCTTGACAACGAACACATTGAAGCCGGGCCCCTCCGCAATGTGTCCGTTCATATCTACTATTAGCGCTGTGTCCGCTCCCATGTCGTAGGCGTCGAAAAGGCCCTTCACGAGATCGAGCCAGTGATAGTTCTTGATGGCGGGATCGACCGATTTAGGCGGGATGCGGACAGTCTCGCTGATCGCGACGTGCAAACCTCTTTCCAGCTGCTCTTTGTTGGCGACTGATCCAAAGGGCACCGCAAACGCGATGAAGCGGTTTTCCGCTTGGCGAGGATCGCGGCTGAATGTCGGCGACGAACCCCGCGTGCAGATCATCTCCACGTACGCCGATTTGTGCCCCGACAAAGCGACACAATTTCTCAGGATCGACTCTATTTTCTCGCGATTATAGGGCAACCTCATTCGCAGCCGTTCCACGCCCCCGAGGAAGCGATCAAGGTGCAAATCCAACCGGAAGAACCTGCCATTCCAGACGTGCACCGTGTCATACGTGGCGTCGGAGTGCAGGAAACCCCAATCGAGCACGGAGATTTTGGCCTCGGACATCGGCAGGTATTGCCCATCCATGAAAGCGACCCCACGCGGGTAGCGGCATCGGTCCACGTGATGCTCGTCGAGAGTAGGAATCGCAGGTAAGGGCTGTGTCATTTCTATCTTTCGGTCGCTTAGTCGGGCTCGTCTGGGCAATTGACGAGCCTTCTTAATGAGGTTGCGCTGGCAGCTTAGGCCGGAAGCTTGGCATCGCTGGTTGCACCGGTAATGTTGACGTGGAAAACGCGATGTTGGGCACCAAATTCAAACGATCAGCGACCCGCAACGGTCACTTGTCGGGATGAAGTGAAATGGTTCTATCAGCCGCCCTAACCGTGGGCCCTGCTGAGCTGACGCAAACGGGAGCCGGGCTCAGCGGCGAACTCGTTGTAAGAACAGCGCGTCGGCTGAGGCGTGTTCCTCAGACAATGATAGGCCCGTTTTGGAGCGATAATCATGCCGGCAACACGTTTCCCGAACGGGTCGCATCGTCGAGCGTAGGGTCCCATGTCCGGTGTTCAACCACATTCCAAACTTATGCGTCCGGTTACAAAAGGCACATCCGAGGGTGTCGTTGGTCTAAGGCTCGAATGGTCTGCGTGAGGGAACCGACTCTCGTATTGCGCAATATGGCCTGGCACCCACGTTCAACCCTGCCGCCGCATCAGCTCTGCACCCCTTCCTGGCCGCCTCGAGCGCCCTGCGACCAAGAAATGGACTGTTTTTCGGTGGCAAGATTTACGATCTGGGACTAGTACCGACGACAGACAGAGAGATCGAATGAATGAGCCATGGGGCAGCGGACGCGTAGCGGCTCGTGGGGGCGAAACCGGGTGGACTGCCGCGTGCAGCCCGAGGAGGCCGGAACATTTCAAACGCGCCAGTTTCTGCAGCCCATGTTTCAGCAGTCGACGCATTTTGGCATAAACGATCCTGCTCCCGGTACTACTGTTTGGAACAGGCCATCCCCGGTGGGGTCATTCGTTGGAAAACGATCGCTCCTTCTTTGAGGGCGAACGCCTTGCTCGTGGTATCGGCAGAATCAATAGGCTCGGATAAACCGGGCCAGTGGCTCAAAAGGGGAATTGGAAAATGACGATTTCAAGACGCGAGCTTATCAAGGCGGGCTTGGCTGCTGGGGCGGCTCTATCGGTCCCTTCCGTCCTGCGAGCGCAAACATCGCCGACCCCCGACCGGACAGTCCGCATGGTGATAGAAAATCTCAGTGCGCTCGATCCGGTCGTTTCAACGTCTGACGGCACTTTTACCCATGCGTTCGCGATATACGACACATTGTTCGGGGTCGATTTCAATTTCGTGCCGCATCCGCAGATGGTCGGCAAGTGGGACATTTCCGACGACAAGAAGACCTATGCGTTCGAGCTTCGCGATGGTCTGGGGTGGCACGATGGCACCCCTGTCACAGCGGCGGATTGTGTGGCCTCGATCCGTCGCTGGGGCCAAGTTGCTCCCGGCGGGCAGTTGCTCATGGCGCGGGCAAAGGACATCTCGAAAAAGGGTGACAGGACCTTCACAATAGCGCTGAAGGAGCCGCTGGGGGTTCTGCTCGACATCCTGGCTTTCCAAGGGCCATTCATCATGCGTGAGAAGGACGCGAGTCTTTCTCCAACAGAGCAGGTGACGGGGAATATCGGATCGGGCCCCCTCAAGTTCAATCATGCTCTTGCCAAGCCGGGCGCGAGCTTCACCTACGATCGCAATGACGAATACGTGCCACGTAGCGAGCCTGCGGACGGATTGGCCGGCGGGAAGGTCATGAAGGTCGACCGCATCATTTGGGAGAATATTAGCGATCAGCAGACTGCCGTCGCGGCCTTGCAAGCGGGTGAGATTGATTTCATTAGGTCCCCCCCCACCGATCTTTTCCCAGTCATTGAGAGCGATCCCAACCTTGAACTCCAAGTTCTCGACAAGACCGGCTACGACATGTTCGTGCGCATGAACTGTCTGCAAAAGCCGTTTGACAACGTGAAGGCACGCCAAGCGATGCTGCACTTAATCGATCAAGAGGCTGTGTCGCGCGCCGCCTACAGCGACCCGAAATACTTCCGCACCGTCACTTCGATGTTTGGAAACGGAACGCCGGTGTCTAATGACGAAAACACGGGATGGTTCAAAAAGGGGGGCGACCCCGAAAAGGCCAGGGAACTGTTCAAGGAGGCCGGATATGCCGGCGAGAAGGTCGTCATCCTGCAGCCGACGGATTGGGCGGAGGCAAGCAATGCCTCTCAGGTTGTAGCAGCCGCATTGCGGAAGATTGGGGTGAATGCCGAACTTGCGCCGAGCGACTGGGGCGGGCTCGCCACGCGCCGCGCGAACAAGGGCCCCGTTGAGGACGGCGGCTGGAACATCTTCATAACTACCGAACCTGAAGCGATCCTCGGTGCTGTTATCGCCGACGTCACCCTGCCCATGAATGGCGAAAAAGCGTGGTTCGGCTGGCCGCAGAACGACGAATATGAGGCTCTTCGGACCAAATGGGCGGATGTCGAAACGCTCGAAGAGCGCAAGGTACTGGCCCGCAAGATGCAGCGGATATGGTGGGACTATGTGCCCGAGGTGCTGTTGGGTCAACATGTCTCGCCAATTGCGCGCCGCAAGACGCTCACTGGCCTCATCGGTATGCCGGGGCTCATCCTGATGTGGAACATGCAGAAGGCGATCTAATGGCGGCCTACATTCTACGCAGGTCGATCTCAGCCATCGCCGTCATGGTGATGGTCGGGATGTTCGTCTTCCTGCTTCTCAGGCTGGCGCCCGGCGACCCGGCGGCGATGATCGCCGGCAAGTCGGCCACGGCGGAGATGATCGCCGGCATCCGCGAAAAGTTGGGCTTGAACGATCCGATGCCGGTTCAGTTCATCGGTTGGGTACGCGACATGCTCGGCGGCGATTTCGGCACCTCGATCTTTGCCGGACGACCGGTTCTCGAGCTCATCTCGCAACGGCTTGAACCGACCCTTTCGCTGTCAATCCTGACGATGATCGTTTCGGTGTCGGTCGGGGTCTCTTTCGGTATCCTTGCCGCGTGGCGAACTGGCGGGCTCGTCGACCGCCTCCTCGCGGCCTTT
This sequence comes from Mesorhizobium sp. M0019, assembly GCF_040323975.1. Classification (NCBI taxonomy): domain Bacteria; kingdom Pseudomonadati; phylum Pseudomonadota; class Alphaproteobacteria; order Hyphomicrobiales; family Phyllobacteriaceae; genus Mesorhizobium; species Mesorhizobium sp. M0019. The sequence continues at coordinate 6,742 of NZ_JAMYVK010000085.1, forward strand.
TCGGCACTTGGTTATTCCGTCCCGGTCTTTGTCATCGGCTATTTCCTCATATACTTCTTCGCCATCAAGACACACTGGCTACCGGTCCAGGGATACGCCCCTTTCAACCAGGGCCTCGGGCCTTGGTTTGTGCACCTGGTCCTGCCCACAGTGGCGTTAAGTCTTGGCTACATCGCATTCATCGCCCGGGTTACGCGGGCGAGCATGCTCGAGGTCCTGTCGGAAGACTATATGCGGACGGCCGCTGCCAAGGGCGCTTCGTCCTATGCCATGCTTTTCCACCATGCCTTGAAGAATGCCGGCGTCCCGATCCTCACGGTGATCGGCATAAGCTTCGCCTATCTGATCGGCGGCGTCGTCCTCACGGAAACGGTGTTCAACATACCCGGTATCGGTCGTCTGGTCGTGGATGCGATCAACAACCGCGACTATCCCATCATTCAGAGCGTGCTCATCCTGACTTCGGGTCTGTACGTCTTTATCAACCTCACGGTCGATCTTGCCTACACGCTGATCGATCCCCGCATCCGGTACTGACATGTCCCTGCTCTCCGCACCAGCTGAAGCTGTGCCGGTGGGTCGGCTGCGGCTATCCGATGTTCCCCGTACGGCAAGGCGGCACCCGCTGGTCCTGATCGGCGGCGGCCTCCTGGCGCTCCTGATCATGCTGGCGATCGCTGTCCCATTTTACGCCGGGGATCCAGTGAACATGGATCCGTTCAAGCGCCTGCAGCCGCCTTCCGCCGAGATGTGGTTCGGGAGCGACAATCTGGGCCGGGACGTCTTTGCACGCACGATCTTCGGCGCCCGCATCTCCCTCATGGTCGGGCTGCTGTCGGCGGCGTGCGCAGCTCTTGCGGGGCTGCTGATCGGTGTCATCGCCGGCTACAGCCGCAGCTTTGACAACGTGGTCATGCGGGTCATGGACGGCCTGATGTCGATCCCGACGATTCTGCTGGCGATTGCGCTCATTTCTCTGACAGGGCCCGGCATCGGCATCCTCATCGTCGCCATCGCGATCCCTGAGACGCCGGCCGTCGCGCGGCTGGTTCGCTCGGTGGTTCTGGGAGTTCGCGAGCGTCCCTATGTGGAGGCCGCGCTCTGCGGCGGTGCGCGCCTGCCCAAGGTGCTGTGGCGGCATATCCTGCCGAGTACCATTCCTGCGCTGATGGTCCAGAGCGCCACTGTCTGCGCCAGCGCGATCCTGACGGAGGCGGGGCTGAGCTTCCTTGGGGTGGGCGTGCCGCCGGAGATTCCGAGTTGGGGCAACATGATCGCCAACTCCCGCCTTTATCTCGCCATCGCTCCCATGACGATTTTCGCGCCCGGTATCTGCCTTGCCTTCACGGTCCTTGCCGTCAACCTGCTTGGTGACGGCCTGCGCGACCTGTTCGATCCCCGCGCCAAGCGGAGGCGCTAACATGCAAATGCATCAAACGCCAGGGAACGACGTGCTGCTCGAAGTCCGAGACCTTGAGACGCATTTTTACGGCGAAGAGACCGTCACCCGCGCCCTGGGCGGCATCAGCTTCCAGGTCAAGAAAGGCGAAACGCTCGGTGTGGTCGGCGAATCTGGATGCGGGAAGAGCGTCACCGCTCTCTCGATCCTTCGCCTGCTGCCGAAGCTGTCCGCCAGGACTGTCGGCGGCGAGGTCCGCTTTCACGGACGCGACTTGCTTGAGTTGTCCGATCGGGAGATGCGACAGATCCGCGGCGACCAGATCGCCATGATCTTCCAGGAGCCGATGACGAGCCTGAACCCGGTCTATACGGTCGGCCACCAGATCGCCGAGGCGGTGCAGATGCACACCAAGGCCTCACGGTCAGTGGCCATGGAAAAGGCCGAAGAGATGCTCCGTCTCGTCCGCATCGCTGACCCCGAGCATCGCGTGAACAACTATCCCCACGAAATGTCAGGCGGCATGCGCCAGCGCGCCATGATCGCCATGGCTCTTGCCTGCTCGCCGGAATTATTGATCGCCGACGAGCCGACCACAGCGCTCGACGTCACCATCCAGGCGCAGATCTTGCGGCTCATTGTCGATCTGAAAGAGCGCACGGGAACGGCCGTCATGTTCATCACGCATGATCTTGGCGTCGTAGCCGAGACATGCCAACGCGTGATCGTGATGTATGCTGGCCGCATCGCTGAGCAGGCGACCGTAATCGATCTGTTCGCGCGCCCCACGCATCCCTACACCCAGGGCCTGATGCGATCGGTGCCTGATCCGCGGCGCGGCCGTCAGCGCCGCCTTCCGGAAATCCCCGGCATCGTGCCAAGCCTGCGCGAGCCCATTGTGGGCTGCAGCTTTGCGCCTCGCTGCCCGTTCGCGATCGATATTTGCCGCGAGAAGACCCCCATCCTGCGTGATGTCAGGCCGGGCCACGCCGCAGCTTGCTGGCGCGCCGAAGAGGTGATGGGCGCATGAGTGGTCCTCTGCTGAAAGTCGAGAATCTGACCAAGCATTATCCGCTCGGTGCGGGAATCTTCAAGAAAAGCATTCCAGTGATCCGGGCGGTGGAGGATGTATCCTTTTCTGTCGAGGCGGGCGAGACACTCTGCATCGTCGGCGAATCCGGCTGCGGCAAGTCGACTGTCGCGCGGCTCTTGATGCGGCTGGTGGAGCCGACGGGTGGGCGCGTGCTGATCGACGGGACCGATATTGCGGGCCTCAAGAAGGACGCGCTTCACGCGTGGCGCCGTCGGATGCAGATGGTCTTCCAGGATCCTTACTCGTCGCTGAACCCGCGCCTTACCGCTGGACAGATCATCACCGAACCTGTCGAGAATTTCGAGCGCCTTAGCCGGAAGCAGCGCCAGGCACTCGCCGCGGACCTTCTCCGAAAGGTCGGGATGTCGCCCGAGATGATGAACAGGCTTCCGTCTGAGTTGTCGGGCGGTCAGCGCCAGCGGCTCGGCATTGCACGGGCGCTGTCGCTCAAGCCCTCGCTCATTATCGCCGACGAAGCAGTCTCGGCCCTGGATGTCTCCGTGCAGGCACAGATCTTGAATCTGCTTCTGGATCTCCAGCAGCAGATGGGCATCGCCTTCGTCTTCATCTCGCATGACCTCGGCGTCGTGGAGCATATCGCGCATCGCGTAGCGGTCATGTATCTGGGCCGGATCGTGGAACTCGCCCCATGCGAGGCGCTCTTCGCCAAGCCGGTCCACCCTTACACCGAGGCGCTGATCGCAGCGGCTCCAATCCCGGATCCCACCCGAGCTCGGCTAGACGTGCCCGTCGAGGGCGAGGTGCCAAGCCCCATCAATCCGCCGAGCGGATGCGCGTTCCATCCACGCTGTCCGCTCGCGGTCGAGCGCTGCCGCATCGAAGTGCCGCCTTTGGTGCCAATGCCAGACGGGCACGTCGTGGCCTGTCATGTGCGCGCTCCGGCCACAGAACTCCGGGGCCAGCCTGCTGCGGCGGGCGATCATTCGCCTGCTCATGTGGCTCAGCCTGATGATCCGGCCCTAAGGCATCGGAAAACGCAAGTATAGCGGCAGAAAATGCAAATTCGTGAAAAGCAGGAGATCAAATGGAGCGAGATTCGTACGAAAATGGAAGCCGTCCGATCCAGCACGATGGTGGCTTTGACACGGTCGGTTCAATTGCCACGAACGTTGAAGACGGCTTTACAATGGCAGCAGTTGGCGACCTCCTTTTGGCGCGACCAGTGACCAAGGGCCGACATGCTGGGTTCGACGACCTCGTCAAGATCCTGCATGATGCCGATGTCACATTCGGCAACATGGAAACCAACATCTTGAATGTTCGGTCTAAAGGATGCCCGCAGGCTGAGTACGGCGGTGCGTATTGCATCAGCGCTCCGGAGCTGGGACCTGACTTGAAGGCGATGGGCTTCAATATGGTTAGTCGCGCTAATAACCATACACTCGACTGGGGCGTTGAAGGCATGCGTGAAACGAGCCGCGCGCTTGATGAGAACGGCATTATTCATGCAGGCGCAGGCGAAAATCTCGCACAGGCGGGCGCAGCACGCTTCCTGGAAACCGCTCGCGGTCGCGTGGCGTTAGTGTCATTTGCTGCATCATTCATGCCTATGGCTCGCGCGTGCGATCCCGCTGGCGAGGCGCCAGGCAGACCGGGTCTTAACGCCCTTCGTTTGGACAAAAGCGTTGTGCTCGCGCCGGAAATGCTCGAAAGCCTGAGGCAAGTACGGGCAGCGTTGCCAAACTACAATTCTGCGAGACAGGATAAAAGCGTGGTGATACTTGAAGGGGTTACATATAGAACGGGTGAGAAAGCAGCTTATAGCTTCGAAGCTAGCCCAAGCGATGTCACCGAGATCTTGCGTAATGTTCGCCAAGGCAAGCAGTTCTCCGACTTCTGCATCGTCACGAACCATGGGCACACGCCCGGCAACTGGAGCTCAGAGCCGCCTGACTACGAACAATCATTCGCCCGCACGCTTATTGAAGCAGGAGCGGACGCATACGTTGGACACGGGCCACATCAATTGCGGGGCATCGAAATCTACAAAGGGCGGCCTATCTTTTATAGCTTGGGAAATTTCTTCTGTGAGGACCTCCGAACGCCGGTGGGCGCTGACATGTTTGCCGTTTACGGCAAGGACCCGAAAGTTCACACGGATGCGGAAGTAACGATTGACGAAGTTTTTAAAGGATATCCATCGCCGGAAGGTTTCGTGGAAGAACTCCATGACCCCATCTACTATGAGAGCGTTGTCTCAGTCAGTCGCTATGAGGGGAACCAACTTGCTGAATTGCGCCTCTATCCAATCGAGCTCGGTCACTCGAAGAGGTTTGCCAATAGGGGCGTGCCGCGTCTCGCTCCTGCACCGCAAGCAAAAGCCATTCTGGAGCGCCTACAGAAACTCTCGGAGCCATTTGGCACTCATATCGAGATCGTGAACGGTGTTGGATCGATACGTCTGCAGCCCACTTAGTCCCAACGTGCCTTACGCTCTGCCCATCGGGGCGGCGCTCGACCATTGGTGTTCGCCATGACCGCCGGCCTCTAATAAGCGATCGACCATCGTCCCGTACCCCAACTGCTGCGCCATCCCTTTGCTATCCGGACGTTCCAATGAACTACCGCATCCTCACTGGCGAAATCGAACATGAGGCAAACACCTTCAGCAAGGTGCCGACTACGCTTGAGCATTTTCGATTCGGCGCCTTGCTGCTGGGCGACGAGATTCCGCCGGCGCGGCGGGGCACACGCACCGCGGTGGGCGCGGCGTTCGAGGCGGCGGAGAAATTCGGCTGGACCCTCTCTCATCCGCTCGTAGCTAGCGCCACCCCTGGAGGCATGGTGACGAAGGAAACTTTTGAGCAGCTCTGCGCCTGGTTCCTTGCAGGCGCCGAGGGCTGCGATGGCGCGCTCATCAACCTGCACGGTGCGATGGTCGCTGTGGGCTGCGAGGACGCAGAAGGCGAGATCCTCGCCCGGTTGCGCGCGAACCTCGGCCCCGACGCGCCGATCGTCGTCACGCTCGACCTGCACGCCAACGTCACTCAGAAGATGGCGACGAACGCCTCGGCGCTGATCGCCGTGCGCACCTATCCTCATATCGACTACTATGAACGCGCTTGGCAAGGGGCCAAGCTGCTCGACCGTGCCATTCGCGGCGAGATCCGTCCGCGCACTGTCATTGCCAAACGCCCGATGCTGCGCGGTCTCGATTACGGGCGCACCGAGGTAGGCCCCATGCGCGAACTGATCGACCGCGGCGAGGCGCTGGAACACTCTGGCAAAGCGCTAGCGGTCAGCGTCTGCGCCGGGTTCTCTCGGAGCGACATTTACGACGTCGGGCCTAGCGTCACCGTCACCGCCGATGGCGACGCCACGGAGGCGCAGCGCATCGCCGAGGAATTCATGGATTATGCGTGGCAGACACGCGAGTTTACCTCCGACCTCGGGGGTAGCATCAGTATCACCGAGGCGGTGCAACGCGCCAAGTCGGGCGAGGCTGGCGCCGACAAGCCTCTGGTGCTCGCTGATTTCAGCGACAACCCCGGCGGTGGTTATTACGGCGACGCGACGAACCTGCTGCGCGCAATGATGGCGACAGACCTCCAGAACGCGGCCTTCCATGCGATCTTCGATCCGGCGGCCGTGCAGGCGGGCATCGCTATCGGCGTCGGCAACAAGGGGTGCATCCAACTCGGCGGCAAGTACGCGCCCGAGACGGGCGGAGGGCCGCTTGAGGTCGAGGCGCAGATTGTCTCCATAACCGACGGCCGCTTCCGCTGCTATGGACCCATGGGCGGAGGGGCATGGCGCAACTACGGGTCGAGCCTGATGCTGCGCGTGGGCGGCATCGAAGTTGTGGTAACTTCGGGGAACGACCAAGCGACCGACTTGGCCCAGCTTACCTCGCTCGGTATCGACCCACTTCACTGTGCAACCATAGCAGTGAAGTCCTATCATCATTTCCGTGCGGCGTTCGAGCCGATCGCGCGCGAGATGATCAGGGTCGACGGCGGCGGGATGGAAACCGCCGCCCCAGACTACCGCCATGTCCGCCGCCCGATTTGGCCGCTTGACGACATCAAGCTTTAGACGCCTGCCGAAAACGCCCTGAGCAACCAGACGGAAATTTGTCGTGACCCTGAACTGCGCCATTTTTCGGTAACCTAAATCTAGGGAGGAGAGCGTATCGTGGGCATGCTCGAGTTTAATGGACAGCGCTACCTCGACGGCCGCGCGTCCGATCCCAATGAGCTCGGCTGGATGCGCGGTGCGCCGCCACCGGCGGACAAGCGCATCACCCTCGAAAGCGACGCTTTTCTCAATTTCCGCAGCTGCGCTGGTCGATGTCGCACATGCGCGAGCTTGTGCCGACGGTCACCCTGTGGCGGGGCGGGGCGGGCCTGCGTTGCTCGATCGCAGCGAAAAGACCACCGACATCGACGCGCTCACCTTCGTCGACGCGGAGGGGCGCGTGCGCCGGTTCGACGAGGCCCTTTACGACTCCTACACGGATGGGATTGTGGTGCTGCATCGTGGGCGCGTCGTCTACGAGCGCTATTTTGGCGCGTTCGAGCCGCACCTGCCGCATGCGCTGCACTCGGTTACGAAGTCATATGCGGGTACGCTCGCCGTGGCCGATTCGAAGGTGCTCGCGTACTATCTGCCAGAACTCCGCGGCAGCGCATTCGAAGACGCGACGCTGCGCCAGGTGATGGACATGCAGACGGGCCTCGATTATAGCGAGGTCTACGAAGATGGCGCTCCAGTTTCTGGGCGCATGCACGCCTGCGGCTGGCGACCCCGCCGGTTGGCGACAGTGGTCGGCAAACTTTGAGCGACTACTTGTGCACCATTCGCAAGGATGGCCCGCACGGCAGATCCTTTAAGTACATGACCGCAAACACCGATGCCGTGGCTTGGGTGATGAGCCGCGTGACAGAACGATCGTTCGAGCAGCTGCTGCATGAACATCCTGCGGCTTTGAAGTAGTTGGCACATTCGGCTGGGGTGAAGAGGTCGACGACCGCGCCGACCGCGTCTCAGAGAGCCTTGATGGTTCTCTCGGCCTTTGCTCGCAGCAGCGCCTTGAGTTTGGCGAAGGCGTTCTCAATCGGATTGAAGTCGGGACTGTAGGGCGGCAAGTAGAGCAGGCTCGCGCCTGCGGCCTCAATCGCGTCGCGCACGCCGGCGGCCTTGTGGGCGGGCAGGTTGATGGGGTGGACGCCCCCTGACGGCATCGCTGTGCCAAAGTGGTGTCGTTGATCATCACTTGAACGGAGGCGTCCATGTCGGAAGTTAGCATGATCGGGTTGGATCTAGCGAAGAACGTGTTCCAGGTGCATGGTGCAGATGCATCGGGAGCTATCCTGTTTAGAAAGAAGCTTCGCCGCGATCAGATGCTTAAATTCTTTGATGCGCAGCCGGCTTGCACGGTTGCCATGGAGGCCTGCGGCAGCAGCCATTACTGGGCGCGGGAGATCACGAAGCTGGGACATAACGTCCGGCTGATCGCTCCGGGCTACGTCA